>MERG01000403.1:12671-25911 GCA_001771985.1 Betaproteobacteria bacterium RIFCSPLOWO2_12_FULL_62_13
CGGTCTCCTGCATCGCGCGACCGAAAAGCTGGCCGAGCACCGGACATACCTTCAGAACCTGCCCTACTTCGACCGCTTCGACTACACGACCATGCTGTGCAACGAGCACGCGTACGTCATGGCGGTCGAGAAGCTGCTCGGCGTCGAGGCGCCGCTGCGCGCCCGGTACATCCGCGTGATGTTCGATGAGATCACGCGCATCCTGGCGCACGTGTTCAGCCTGGGCGCGCACGGGCTGGATCTCGGCGCGATGACGGTGTTCCTCTACTGCTTCCGGGAGCGCGAGGATCTGTTCGATGTGTACGAGGCGGTCTCCGGGGCGCGCATGCACGCGGCATACTATCGGCCGGGGGGCGTATATCGCGATCTGCCGGAACGCATGCCGCAATACACGGCATCGAGGATCCATGACGAGGCGGCCGTCCACGAGCTCAACAGGAACCGCCAGGGGTCGGTGCTCGACTTCATCGAGGATTTTACCGAGCGTTTTCCCAGGTGCGTCGACGAGTATGAAACGCTGCTGACGGAAAACCGTATTTGGAAGCAGCGCACCGTGGGGATCGCTGTTGTCCCTCCGGAGCGCGCGCTTGCCCTCGGCTACACCGGCCCGATGCTGCGCGGCTCCGGCGTCGAATGGGATCTGCGCAAGAAGCAGCCCTATGCGGTGTACGAGCGGATGGAATTCGACGTGCCGGTCGGCGTCAACGGCGACTGCTACGACCGGTACCTGGTGCGCATCGAGGAAATGCGCCAGTCGAACCGCATCATCAGGCAGTGCGTCGACTGGCTGCGCACGAATCCCGGCCCGGTGATGATCGACAACTACAAGATCGCGCCGCCATCGCGCGTGACGATGAAGACCAACATGGAGGAGCTTATTCACCACTTCAAGCTCTTCACCGAGGGCATGCACGTGCCGGAAGGCGAGGCGTATGCCGCGGTGGAACATCCCAAGGGCGAGTTCGGCGTCTACCTGGTGTCGGATGGCGCGAACAAGCCTTATCGCATGAAGGTCCGCTCCCCGAGTTTTACCCATCTGTCGTCGATGGACGAATTGGCGCGGGGACACATGATCGCGGATGTGGTGGCTATTATCGGCACCTGCGAGATCGTCTTCGGGGAGATCGACCGATGAACGCGCCGATGGTGCTCTCGCCCGAGGCGCTGGCGAAAATCGACAAGGCAGCGGCCAAATATCCGCCCGGTCAGAGACAGTCCGCAGTGATGGCGGCACTCGCCATTGCCCAGGACGAAAAGGGGTGGCTTTCCACCGAGACCATGGACTTTGTCGCCCGGTATCTCAATATGCCGCCAATCGCGGTCTTCGAGGTGGCGTCGTTCTACGGCATGTACGACCTCAAGCCGGTCGGCACACACAAGCTCACGATCTGCACCAACCTGCCGTGCGCGCTGCAAGGGGCGACCGGCGCCGCGGAGCATCTCAAGAAGAAACTCGGCGTGCGCTTCGGCGAAACCACGGCCGACGGCCGCTTCACCCTCAAAGAGGGCGAATGCATGGGGGCCTGCGGGGATGCGCCGGTGCTGTTGCATAACAACAAGCGCATGCTCTGTGCGATGACTCCCGACAAACTCGACGCCTTTATCGAGGGCTTGAAGTGATGGGTCTGCCGGTTCCACCATTTGCAGCCGACGTGTTTGGCCCCGATGCGGTCATCATGAAAGGACTCACCGGCCTGAACTGGCGGCTCAAGGGCTATGAGGAGCGCGGGGGCTATCAAGCGCTCAAGAAAATCTTCGCCGAGAAAATTCCGCCCGAGCAGGTCGTGAATGAAGTCAAGAAATCGGCGCTGCGCGGCCGTGGCGGCGCGGGTTTCCCGACGGGGCTCAAGTGGAGCTTCATGCCGCGCCAGTACCAGGGACAGAAGTATCTCGTGTGCAATTCCGACGAGGGCGAGCCGGGCACCTTCAAGGACCGCGACATCCTGCGCTACAACCCGCACATCGTGATCGAGGGCATGATCATCGCCGGCTACGCGACGGGCAGTTCCGCCGGCTACAACTACATCCACGGCGAGATCTGGGACATCTGCGAGCAGTTCGAGGAAGCGCTGGATGAGGCGCGCGCCGCCGGCTATCTCGGCAAGAACATCCTCGGCGCCGGCTTCGGCTTCGAGCTCTACGCGCATCACGGTTGGGGCGCCTACATTTGCGGCGAGGAAACCGCGTTGCTCGAGTCGATTGAGGGAAAGAAGGGGCAGCCTCGTTTCAAGCCGCCGTTTCCCGCGAGCTACGGGCTTTACGGCAAGCCCACCACGGTGAACAACACCGAGACCTTTGCCGCAGTGCCATGGATTGTCCTGAATGGCGGCGAAGCCTATGTCGGTCTCGGCAGGCCGAACAATGGGGGCACCAAGATTTTCTCGGTGTCGGGCGATGTCGAGCGTCCCGGTAACTACGAGGTGAGACTCGGCGCGCCGTTTCCCAAACTGCTGGAAATGGCGGGCGGCATGCGCGGCGGCCGGACGCTTAAAGCCTGTATTCCGGGTGGCTCCTCGATGCCGGTATTGCCCGGTGATTTGATGATGGTGACCGACCTGGACTACGACTCGATCGCGAAGGCGGGATCGATGCTCGGCTCGGGCGCGGTCATCATCATGGACGAGACCCGCTGCATGGTGCGCTCGCTGCTGCGGCTGTCGTATTTCTACTACGAAGAATCGTGCGGCCAGTGCACGCCGTGCCGCGAGGGCACCGGCTGGCTCTATCGCATGGTGCACCGGATTGAGCACGGCAGGGGCAAACCGGAGGACCTCGATCTGTTGGGCAGCATTTCCGACAACATCCAGGGCCGCACCATCTGCGCGCTGGGGGATGCCGCGGCGCTTCCCGTGAAGAGCTTCGTGCAGCATTTTCGCGACGAGTTCCGTTATCACATCGAACACAAGAAGTGTCTGGTGGCGGACTACCTCTGAGTGTTGAGTGCTTAGTGTTGAGTGTTGAATAAAGAGCGATGCATGCTTGAAATCGAAGTAGACGGCAAACTGCTTGAGGTCCCGGAGGGCAGTACGGTGATGGACGCTGCCAATCAGGCCGGCATCTACGTGCCGCATTTCTGCTATCACAGGAAGCTCTCGATCGCGGCGAACTGCCGCATGTGCCTCGTGCAGGTGGAGAAAGCGCCGAAGCCGCTTCCGGCGTGCGCCACGCCCGTGACCAAAGGCATGCGGGTGTGGACGCACTCCGAGCAAGCGGTCGCCGCGCAGAAGGGCGTGATGGAGTTCCTGCTGATCAACCATCCGCTCGACTGTCCGATCTGCGACCAGGGCGGCGAATGCCAGTTGCAGGACCTTGCCGTTGGATACGGCGCGAGCGGCTCGCGCTACGAGGAAGAAAAGCGCGTGGTGGTCAACAAGAACCTGGGCCCGCTGATTTCCACCGACATGACGCGCTGCATCCACTGCACGCGCTGCGTGCGTTTTGGCCAGGAAATCGCCGGCATCATGGAGCTGGGCATGATCGGGCGCGGCGAGCACTCGGAGATCATCACCTTTGTCGGCAAGACCGTGGATTCCGAGCTCTCGGGCAACGTGATCGACCTCTGTCCGGTCGGCGCCCTCACCTCGAAACCGTTCCGCTACACCGCGCGCGCATGGGAATTGACCC
Source organism: Betaproteobacteria bacterium RIFCSPLOWO2_12_FULL_62_13 (assembly GCA_001771985.1). Taxonomy (GTDB): domain Bacteria; phylum Pseudomonadota; class Gammaproteobacteria; order Burkholderiales; family SG8-41; genus DSOT01. The sequence continues at coordinate 16,296 of MERG01000403.1, forward strand.
GCCGGCCCTCGGTGAGTCCGCACTGCGGCCTTGGCTCCAATCTTGTGGTGCAGGTCAAGCAGAACCGCGTCATGCGCGTGCTGCCGCGCGAGAACGAAGCGATCAACGAATGCTGGCTTTCGGACAAGGACCGCTTTTCCTACGAGGGGCTCAATTCCGAGCAGCGGCTGGCTAAACCCATGCTCAAGCGGGGCGGGGCGTGGAAAGAGGTGGAGTGGCAGGTTGCGCTCGACTTCACCGCGAGGGAGCTCAAACGCATCCGGGACCAGCACGGCGCCGCGAGCATCGGAGCTATGGCGACGCCGCACCAAACGCTCGAAGAGCTTTTCCTATTGGGCAAACTCGCACGCGAGTTTGCCTCCGGCAACGTCGATTTCCGCGTGCGTCAGTCCGACTTCAGCGCCGACGACAAGCTCGCCGGCGCGCCGTGGCTTGGCATGAAGATCGCGGAGATCGGTGACCTCGACCGCGTGCTGGTGGTCGGCAGCACGCTTCGGAAGGACCATCCGCTGATCGCGCACCGCCTGCGCCAGGCGGCGAAGCGCGCGACCCAGCTCAATCTGATCAATCCAATGGACGACGATCTGCTGATGCGGGTGGCGCATAAGGCGATCGTGGCTCCCGCCGCCATGCCTCATGCGCTGGCTCAGGTGCTGAAGGCGGCGGTGCAGGCCGGAAATGCGGAAATCCCGGGCGGCTTGCGCGGTGCGCTTGAGGGTATGACGGTGTCCGAGGCGGCGCAGCGCATCGCGCAAAGCCTTGTATCCGGCACCAATGTCGCGATATTCCTCGGCAATCTTGCCCAGCACCACCCGCACGCAGTGCAGGTGCACGCACTGGCGCAGGAACTGGCAATTCTTACGGGGGCGCGCTTCGGTTTCCTGGGCGAAGCCGCAAACAGCGTCGGCGGGTACATCGCGAATGCCGTACCGCTCGGCTCCGAGCCGCGCGGGCTGAACGCTTTCCAGATGCTGCAACAGCCGCGCAAGGCCTATCTGCTGCTGGGTCTCGAGGCGGAACTGGACACTTATGATCCGCAACAGGCGCTTTCGGCGTTCAGGCAGGCCGAGCTGGTGTTGGCGCTGAGCCCCTATCAGCACCGCGCCGTTGAGTACGCCCACGTGATGCTGCCGATCGCGCCGTTTACGGAAACCGCGGGCGCATTCATCAATACCGAGGGCACGATCCAATGTTTCAATGGTGTCGTGAAGCCGCTCGGAGAAACGCGTCCCGCCTGGAAAGTGCTGCGCGTGCTCGGCAACCTGCTCGGGCTGAACGGCTTTGACCACGACAGCGCGGAAGCGGTGAGGCGTGAGGCGGCAGGCGGGCGCAACCTCGCGGGGAAACTGGATAACCGGCTCACGTCCACAGCGCTCAGCGTCATTGCACCGCCGCAGACCGGTGCGTTGCAGCGCATCGGGGAGGTTCCGATCTACAACGCCGACGCGATTGTGCGGCGCGCATCATCGCTGCGAAAGACCCGCGACGCGGCGCCACCCGCGGCCTGGATGAACCGTGCGACAGCGGACAAGCTCGGGTTGCGCGATGGTGACCACGTTCGCGTGTGCCAGGGCGGGGGCCACGCCGTCGTGCCTTACGCGGTGGACGACAGGCTGCCTGTGGACTGCATCCGGCTTGCCGCCGCGCGCGAGGAGACTGCCGGGCTTGGCGCCATGTTCGGCGTGGTCAGCGCGGAGCGCGTCGCGGCGCGCGAGAAGATGGCGGTGTAGGCGATGGAGTTTCTCGGCGTTCTGGAGAATTTCTTCGGCCCAACCTGGCCGGCCGTGTGGACGCTCGCCAAGATCGTTGCCATTGTGGTGCCGCTGTTGCTGTGCGTGGCCTACCTTACGCTCGCCGAGCGCAAGGTCATCGGTTACATGCAAGTGCGGATCGGTCCCAACCGCGTGGGTCCGAAAGGCTGGCTGCAGCCGATCGCCGACGGGCTCAAGCTTCTCGTCAAGGAGATCATCGTTCCGAGTGGCGCGAACAAGTTCCTTTTTGTGGTGGCGCCGATCATGGCGATCATGCCGGCGCTCGCGGCGTGGGCGGTGGTGCCATTCGGACCCGAACTGGTGCTTGCCGACATCGACGCGGGGCTGCTCTACATTATGGCGATCACCTCGATGGGGGTCTACGGCATCATCATTGCGGGCTGGGCGTCGAACTCCAAGTATGCATTCCTGGGCAGTCTCCGCTCGGCGGCGCAAATGGTGTCGTATGAACTGGCGATGGGATTCGCGCTGGTGTGCGTGCTGATGGCGGCGCAGAGCCTCAATCTGGGCGAGATCGTCAGAACGCAGGATGGACGCTACGGACTTCTCAACTGGTTCTGGATCCCGCTGTTCCCGATCTTCCTGGTGTATCTCATCTCCGGGGTCGCCGAGACCAACCGTGCGCCGTTCGATGTCGCCGAGGGCGAGTCCGAAATTGTCGCCGGTTTCCACGTGGAGTACTCGGGCATGGCGTTCGCGGTGTTTTTCCTCGCGGAATACGCGAACATGATCCTGGTGGCGACCATGGCTTCGACCATGTTTCTTGGCGGCTGGTTGTCGCCGGTGCCCGATGTTCTGGCGAACGCGATCGCGCTCCCGTGGATTGCGGCAGACGGCTTTCCATGGCTCGCGGTCAAGGTTGCGTTCGTGCTGTTGTGCTTCCTGTGGTTCCGCGCGACCTTCCCGCGCTATCGCTACGACCAGATCATGCGGCTCGGCTGGAAGGTTTTCCTGCCGCTGACGATACTCTGGATCGTCGTGTTGGGCGCCTGGATGCAGACGCCGCTCTGGGTGTGGTGGAAGTGAGGCAGTCGTGATCGACCGCATTCGCGAATTCTTCCGCACCTTCCTCCTGTTCGAGCTGTTAAAGGGCATGATGCTCACCGGCCGGTATCTTTTTGCGCGCAAGATCACCGTGCAGTTTCCCGAGGAGAAAACGCCCCAGAGCCCGCGCTTCCGGGGGCTGCACGCGTTGCGCCGCTATCCGAACGGCGAAGAGCGTTGCATCGCGTGCAAGCTGTGCGAGGCGGTATGCCCGGCGCTGGCGATCACCATCGAGTCCGAAGAGCGCCCCGACGGCACGCGCCGCACGACGCGCTACGACATCGACCTCACCAAGTGCATCTTCTGCGGCTTTTGCGAGGAATCGTGCCCGGTCGATTCGATCGTCGAGACGCGCATTCTCGAATACCACGGGGAGAGGCGCGGGGACATGATCTACACCAAGCCGATGCTGCTTGCCATCGGCGACGCGTATGAAGAACAGATTGCGAAGGACCGCGCTGAAGACGCCGCGTATAGATAAATTCATTAGCCACAGAGGACACAGAGAACACAGAGAAAAAGCATTAAAAATCTTGGTCGCCGTTTAATTTTCGATTCTCTCTGTGACCTCTGTGACCTCTGTGATCTCTGTGGCCAAATTTTATGACTTTTAACGAGTTTGTCTTTTACTTCTTCTCGGCGATCCTCGTATTCGCCGCGTTGCGCGTGATCACGGCGCGCAACCCGGTGCACGCCGCGCTGTTCCTGGTGCTGGCGTTTTTTACTTCCGCTGCCATCTGGGTCCAACTGCAGGCCGAGTTCCTCGCGATCGCGCTGGTGCTGGTGTATGTCGGCGCGGTGATGGTGCTGTTCCTGTTCGTGGTGATGATGCTCGACATCAACCTCGCGCGGCTGCGTGAAGGTTTCTGGAACTATCTGCCGCTGGGCGCATTCGTCGCGCTGCTGCTTGCGGCGGAGATGGCGATCGTGCTGGGCGGCAGCTATTTTGGCCTGGCCGGCTCGCCGCCGCCGCCGCTGCCGGCGGACTACAGCAACACCAAGGAACTGGGGCGGCTCGTGTATACCGAATACGTCTATCCGTTCGAGATTGCGGCAGTGATCCTGCTGGTGGCGATCATCGCGGCGATCGCGCTGACTTTGCGCCGCCGCAAGACGAGCAAGTACCAGAATCCGGCGCAACAGGTCAAGGTGAAGCGTGAGGATCGGGTGCGGATTGTTTCGATGCCGGCGGAGAAAAAAGAGCAAGGATGAAGGCGGAAGGCGGAATGATGAATAAGACAAGGATGAAGGCGGAAGGCGGAAGGCGGAAGGGAAATGCTCCGGAACTCTACTTCATCCTTCATCCTTCATCCTTCATCCTTCAAGGGTCATCCTTCATCCTTCATCCTTCATCCTTCGAACGAGGGGAGCCCGAGTGATTTCACTGTCGCATTACCTGGTGCTGGGCGCGATCCTGTTCGCGATCAGCGTGATCGGGATTTTCCTCAACCGCAAGAACGTGATCGTGCTGCTGATGGCGATCGAGCTGATGCTGCTGGCCGTCAACTTGAACTTCGTCGCGTTTTCGCATTTTCTCGACGATCCGGCCGGCCAGGTGTTCGTGTTTTTCATCCTGACGGTGGCGGCGGCGGAGTCGGCGATCGGGCTCGCGATCCTCGTCGCGCTGTTCCGCAATCTGCAGACGATCAACGTGGAAGACCTGGATAGTCTTAAAGGGTAGGGAGGGCAGTGTTTAGTCTTGAGTGTTTAGTGTTGAGTTCGAAGCGCACGCATGCGTGCATGGTTTTCACTCATCACTCATCACTCATCACTCATCACTGCGTTTGCCAATGACGATGATGCAAACGCTTTATCTCGTCGTGCCGCTGGCGCCGCTCGCGGGATCGATCATCGCCGGCCTGTTCGGCCATGTCATCGGCCGGCGCGGCGCGCACTGGGTCACGATCATCGGCATGGTGATCTGCACCGTCGCCTCCGCCGTCGTGTTCTACGACGTGCTCAATGGCAATCTCTACAACGGTCCGGTCTACACCTGGCTAGCTTCCGGCAATGCGAGTTTCGAAATCGGTTTTCTGATCGACCGGCTGTCGGCGACCATGATGCTGGTGGTGTCCTTCGTCTCGTTCATGGTCCACATCTACACCATCGGCTACATGGCGGACGATCCCGGTTACCAGCGTTTCTTCTCCTACATTTCGCTCTTCACCTTCTCGATGCTGATGCTGGTGATGAGCAACAACTTCCTGCAGCTTTTTTTCGGCTGGGAGGCGGTGGGGCTGGTTTCATACCTCCTGATCGGGTTCTGGTACACGCGGCCGACCGCCATTTACGCCAACTTGAAGGCGTTCCTGGTGAACCGCGTCGGCGACTTCGGCTTCCTGCTCGGCATTGCGCTGGTCCTGATGTACTTCGGCACGCTCGATTACGCGCCGGTCTTTGCCAATGCGAAGACGCTCGCCGCCAACACCATCGAGATCATCCCCGGCGCGGCGTGGTCGCTGATGACGGTGATCTGCATCCTGCTCTTCATCGGCGCGATGGGGAAATCCGCGCAGTTTCCGTTGCATGTCTGGCTGCCGGATTCAATGGAAGGTCCGACCCCGATCTCGGCTCTGATCCATGCGGCCACGATGGTGACGGCGGGCATCTTCATGGTGGCCCGCATGTCGCCGTTGTATGAACTGTCGGAAACCGCGCTGTCCGTGGTGATGATCATCGGCGCGATCACCGCGCTGTTCATGGCGCTCATCGCGATCGTTCAGAACGACATCAAACGCGTGGTTGCATACTCGACGCTGTCACAGCTCGGCTACATGACGGTCGCGCTGGGAGCCTCGGCCTACGCCGCGGGCATCTTCCATCTCGTCACGCACGCGTTCTTCAAGGCGCTGCTGTTTCTCGGCGCGGGGTCGGCAATCATCGCGCTGCACCACGAGCAGGACATGCGCAAGATGGGGGGCTTGCGCAAGTACATGCCGATCACCTACTGGACCATGCTGGTCGGCGCGGTGTCGAGCGCCGGCATTCCCGGTTTCGCAGGCTTCTTCTCCAAGGACGCGATCATCGAGGCGGTGCACCTGTCCGCGCTGCCAGGGGCGGGCTTCGCCTATTTCGCCGTGCTTGGCACCGTGTTGGTGACCGCGCTCTACACTTTCCGTCTGCTGTTCATGGCGTTCCACGGCAAGGAGAACTTCCATGGGGGCAGCGTTCATGGTGAGGGCCACGGTCATGCCGCTGGGCACGAGGATCACGCTCACGCCCCGCACGAGTCGCCGGCGGTCGTGACCGTGCCGTTGGTACTGCTCGCCATTCCCTCGATCTGCGCGGGCTGGGTCATCGGACCGCTGCTGTTCGGCGGCTATTTCGGCAGCGCGATCGCTGTTGCACCGGGGCACGATGTGCTCGGCGAGATGGGCAAGGATTTCCACGGCGTGTTCGGCATGATGGCGCACGCGCTCGGCACGTTGCCGTTCTGGCTCGCGGTCGGCGGGATCTCTGCGGCGGCTTACCTTTATCTGCTGCGCCCGGAGCTTGCCGATGTCATCAAGGAGAGGTTCAAGCTCGTGTATACCGTCCTTGACCGCAAGTATTGGTTCGACGAGGCATACCAAATGCTCTTCGGGAACGGCGCGGTGCGGTTTGGCACCGGACTGTGGAAGGGCGGGGATGAAGCTGTGATCGACGGCATTCTCGTCAACGGCTCGGCGCGCGCGGTCGGCTGGTTCGCGGCGGTGATCCGGCAGCTCCAGTCGGGATTCATCTATCACTACGCGTTCACCATGATCATCGGTATCCTGTTTCTTGTAACTTTTGTCATTTACACACTGCTGAAGCAATAACAAGAGTCAGTCATGCTGCTTGGATTTCCGCTTCTGAGCCTTGCGGTCTGGGTGCCGATCGCTGCCGGCATCGTGGTGCTCGCCACCGGCTCCGACCGTAACGCCGGCGCCGCGCGGCAGATCGCGCTCGTCGGCTCGATGCTCGGCTTCCTCGTCACGCTGCCGCTCTACTTCCGCTTCGATCCGGCGGCGCGCGGTTTCCAGTTCGAGGTACTGACGCCCTGGATCGAGAGCTTCAGCGTCAATTATCACCTCGGGATCGACGGCATTTCGCTGCTGCTGATCCTGCTCAACAGCTTCACCACCGTGCTGGTGGTGATCGCCGGCTGGCAGGTGATCCAGGAGCGCGTCGCCCAGTACATGGCGGCCTTCCTGTTTCTGTCGGGGTTCATGAACGGCGTCTTCTCCGCGCTCGATGCGCTGCTGTTCTACGTGTTCTTCGAAGCGACGCTGATCCCGATGTTCATTATCATCGGCGTGTGGGGCGGGCCCAACCGCGTCTACGCCGCGCTCAAGTTCTTCCTTTATACGCTGCTCGGCTCGCTTCTCTTGCTGGTTGCGCTGATCTATCTCTACAACGTCTCGGATGGCAGCTTCTCGTTGCTCGACTTCTATCGGCTGCCGCTCCCGATCGAGGCGCAGGTGCTGATCTTTCTCGCATTCATGCTGTCGTTCGCCGTCAAGGTGCCGATGTGGCCGGTGCACACCTGGCTGCCGGACGCCCACGTGGAAGCGCCGACCGGGGGCTCGGTGGTGCTGGCGGCGATCATGCTGAAATTGGGGGGCTACGGTTTCCTGCGCTTGAGCCTGCCCATCGTGCCCGATGCCAGCCAGTACCTGGCAGGATTCGTCATCGCGCTCTCCCTGATCGCGGTGGTTTACATCGGACTGGTCGCGCTGGTACAGTCCGACCTGAAGAAGCTGATCGCTTATTCCTCAGTCTCGCACATGGGGTTTGTGACGCTCGGCCTGTTCATTTTCAACGCTCACGGCATGGAAGGCGCCGTGATCCAGATGATCTCCCATGGCTTCATATCGGGCGCGCTGTTCCTGTGCGTAGGCGTGCTCTATGACCGCATGCATTCGCGGCAGATCGCCGACTACGGCGGGGTGGTCAACACCATGCCGGTGTTCGCGGCGCTGTTCATGCTGTTCGCCCTGGCGAACTCGGGACTGCCCGGAACCAGCGGTTTCGTCGGCGAGTTCATGGTGATCATGGGCGCCGTGAAGGCAAGTTTCTGGTATGCGTTCGCCGCCGCGACGACGCTGGTCTTCGGCGCCGCCTACACGCTGTGGATGTACAAGCGCGTGATCTTCGGCGCCGTCGCCAATTCGCACGTGGCGGCGCTCAAAGACATCAACATGCGCGAATTCCTGGTGCTGGGGCTGCTCGCGGTGGCGGTGCTGGCGATGGGCGTCTGGCCGAATCCGTTCGCCGAAGTGCTGCACACCTCCGTCAACGATCTGCTTACGCACGTGACGCAGAGCAAGCTGCCATAGCAGCCTGTCGGACTCCACGCGGCGACAGACTGCTATCAGCAAAACCGCCTGAAGACTTGGAATAGGTTTGAACGATATGACTTGTGCTCGCCGGCTGCCGAAGGAAGGAATGGGGTTAAGTTCAACTCTGTGTAGCCTTCTTGCGCCGATTTCCTTCAGGCGGTTTTGCCTAAGGAGTTTGTCCGGCCAAGGTCCGGCAAATTCCTAGATCGGACGAACTCCTCATGCAATACATCCTCCCGCTCTCGCCCGCCTACCCGGAGCTGTTCCTGCTCGTGATGGTCTGCGTGATCCTGGTGGCAGACCTCTTCGTGAGCGACGATAACCGGATCGTTACTTACGCGCTGACACAGGCCGCGCTTGCGGGCTGCGTCGCGATCACCTATCTGACCGCGGGCAACGAGACCGCATACACCTTCAGCGGCATGTTTGTGGACGACCTCATGTCGGACGTGCTGAAGCTGCTGGTCTATCTCGGCGTCATGGTTATCCTGGTCTATTCGCGGGCCTACATCGCGGCGCGCGGCATGTTCCGCGGCGAGTTCTTCGTGCTGGCGCTGTTTGCCACGCTCGGCATGATGATCATGATCTCGGCCAATCATCTGCTGACGCTCTACCTCGGGCTCGAACTGCTGACCCTCTCGCTTTACGCCATGGTGGCGCTGCAGCGCGACTCGGCGGTCGCGACCGAGGCGGCAATGAAGTATTTTGTCCTGGGCGCGCTTGCTTCCGGGATGCTGCTCTACGGCATGTCGATGCTCTACGGCGCGAGCGGCACGCTCGAGATCACGCGGCTGGCCGAAGTCATCTTTGACCGCGGCGGCCGTGATCCGGTGCTGATCTTCGCTCTGGTGTTCGTCGTCGCGGGGATCGGTTTCAAGCTGGGCGCAGTGCCGTTCCACATGTGGGTGCCGGATGTCTACCATGGCGCGCCCACCGCGGTGACGATCTTCATCGGCTCGACGCCCAAGCTTGCCGCGTTCGCATTCATCATGCGGCTGCTGGTGCAGGGGCTCGGCGCGGAGCAGTTGCTCGTCGAGTGGCAGCAGATGCTGATCGTGATGGCGGTGCTGTCGCTCGCAATCGGCAACATCGCGGCAATCGCGCAGACCAACCTCAAGCGGATGCTGGCGTATTCGACGATCGGCCATATGGGCTTCCTGCTGCTCGGCATCCTGTCCGGGGACCTCAACGGCTACGGGTCAGGCATGTTCTACGTCGTGGTCTACGTGCTGATGAATCTCGGCGCCTTCGGCATGATCATGGTCCTGTCGCGCGCCGGATTCGAGGCCGAGAACCTCGATGATTTCAAGGGGCTCAACCAGCGCAGTCCGTGGTACGCGTTTCTGATGTTGCTGCTCATGTTCTCGATGGCGGGCGTCCCGCCCACGGTCGGGTTCTACGCCAAGCTGTCGGTGCTGCAGGCGGTGATCAACGCGGGATATGTGTGGCTGGCGGTGGTGGCGGTGTTGCTCTCCCTGATCGGCGCCTTCTACTATC
>MERG01000403.1:25919-36094 GCA_001771985.1 Betaproteobacteria bacterium RIFCSPLOWO2_12_FULL_62_13
GGCTCGTCAAGCTCATGTATTTCGACGCGCCGCTCGACACTGCGCCGATCGAGCCGCGCGGCGACGTGCGTTTCCTGATGTCGCTCAACGGCTTGGCGATGCTTCTGTTCGGCATCGTGCCCGGGCCGCTGATGGCGCTTTGCCTCTTTTCAATTCAGGCGTCGCTGTAAGATACCGTAAACGGTGATGGGCCATGGGGGATGGGTAATGGGTGGGTTTTTCTTTGAGGCGCGCGATCTGGTATTACCCATCACTCATTACTCATCGCCCATTACTTGCTGCTCATTCCTCACCGCTTACGGAACTTCAACCATGACCGACAAGCAGTCCGATTTCACCGAAACCACGCTGTCATCGAGCACGGTTTACCGCGGCGGATTGCTGCACGTGCTGGAAGACACCGTGCGGCTGCCGGACGGCAAGACCGCCGTGCGCGAGTACATTCGGCATCCCGGTGCGGTGATGATGGTGCCGCTGCTCAACGACCGGACGGTGATTCTGGTGCGCCAGTTCCGCTATGCGGCCGGCACGCACTTCATTGAGCTCCCGGCCGGTAAGATCGACGCGGGCGAGGGGCCGCTTGACACGGCCAGACGCGAGCTCGTCGAAGAGTGCGGCTATGAAGCCGCGACCTGGCGGCGTCTTGCGACCGTACATCCCTGCGTCGGTTATTCCGACGAGACCATCGAGCTCTTTCTCGCGCGCGACCTGACATATGTCGGTTACGCGCTTGATGACGAGGAATTCCTCGAGGTCGTGCCGATGCCGCTTGGCGAGGCGCTGGAACGGGTGAGGCAGGGCAGGATCACCGACAGCAAGACGATCGTCGGCCTGATGTGGGCCGAGCGGCTCGCCGCCGGGGAGTGGTAGCACGGCAACCGCACGCGGTTGAGGGTTATGCGGCGCTGGCGCTGCTCGCGAGCAGCTCGACGCCGCCCTCGAGCAGCGTCGGGCGCCGGAACAGGTAGCCCTGACCGAACTGGATGCCCATCTCCAGCAACAGATTGAGCACCCTCGGGGTCTCCACCCATTCGGCAATCACCTGTTTCTCCAGGCCGCGCGCGACGTCGTTCAGCGCCTTGACAAAGATGCGGCTGCCTTCATCGGTGGCGAGATCGCGAATGAAACTGCCGTCGATCTTGAGATAGTCAACCTCGAAGCGCTTGAGATAATAGAACGAGCTGAAGCCCGCTCCGAAATCGTCGAGGGCGAAGCGGCAGCCCATGTCCTTCAGCCGGCGGATGAAGGTGAGCGTCACGTCGATTTCCGACATCGCCGCGGTTTCCGTGATCTCGAAAACCAGTTGACTCGGGTTCACGCCGCTCGCCTGGAGCAGGGCTAGAAAGCGGCGGATCCAGCGTTGGTCCGAGATCGACACGCGGGAAAGATTGACGAAGTAGCGAACTTTTTTCCCCTGCTGCCCGGTCTCGATCATGAACGCGAGCAGTTTTTCGATTACGCGCAGATCGATTTCCTGGATCAGCCCGAGCGACTCGGCGAGCTCGACAAAGTTATCCGGCAGGATGTAGTTGCCGTCGTTGTCACGGATGCGCACGAGGATTTCGTAATGCACCGGTTTCTGATCGTTGAGCCGCACCACCGGCTGGTGGAAGAGGACGAGGCGGTCCTCTTCCAGCGCGTCGCGCAGCTTCTTGGCCCAATGGATGCGCTTGTGGGTGCTGCGCAGGCTGTCGGGGGACTGGTCGAACAGCACATGCCGGTTGCGGCCGAGGTCCTTGGCCTGGTACATCGCGATATCGACGTTCGACAGGAGCGCCGGCAGATCGTTGCCGTGGAACGGGTAGAGCGCGATGCCGATCGAAATGGAGAGGTTGGAGATCACCTTGTCGTCGCTCGCCCGGAAGCGATAGCGGCGGATGGCGTCGAGCGCCGTCTCCGCGACACCGACCGCTTCCCTGCGCAGAGCTGCCGGCAGGTGGATCGCAAATTCATCTCCGCCGAGGCGGAACAGCTCGCCGCTCACGCTGCGCATCATGTCGCGCAGCGCGCTGCCCACGCCGACGATGAGCTGGTCACCCGTACGATGTCCGAAATTGTCATTGATGTATCTGAAGTGATCGACGTCGAGGAACAACAGGGCGCCCACCTCTCCCGACTGCAACGCGAGCTCTATCGTGCGGCTCAGGCTGTGGCGGTTGGGAAGATCGGTCAGCGCGTCGTGCAGCGCCAGGTGCTCGACACGCTGGGTGGCGAGATGCTGCTCGGTGATGTCGCGCGCGGTTCCGCGGATTCCGAGCAGCGCCCCGTTCTCGTCGGGCACCACACGCGCGTTGATGCCGATCCAGCGATCCTCCCGCTTCGCGGTAAGCAGGTGGGTCACATAGTTCTTGACTTCGCCATGGCGCTTCAGGGTAGCGAGAAAACGCCGGTTCGAAATGTGAGAGGCGTCCGCCTCGAAATCGAAAAAGCAACGGCCGATGAGGTCTTTTGGCGCGAGCCCCAGGATGTCGTGCGCGGCGTTGTTGAGATAGGTGAAGCGGCCCTGCGCATCAGTTATCCAGATCAGGTCGTGGGACGTCTCGACCAGGTCGCGGTAGCGGCCTTCGCTTTCCAGGAGCAACTGGATGATGCGGCGCTTCTCGGCGAGCGTGCGTTTGATCGCCTCCAGCTCCCGAGTGGATTGTTCGGCCCCGGAACTGAGCAACGAGGCGGCCAGGCGATCAATCAACTCCTTTGAATACCGGCGGTGGCCACCGACAGTACGCGTCGCGACCAGCACGCCCTGTTCATCCCAGCGCCGCAGCTTCTGTATGGGAATCCCCAGCAATTCAGCGGCTTGCTGAATGCCATATTCCGTCCCTGTGGCTGCCATCTTGCCCCTGCGTTTTTTGGTTCTGCGCCCCGCCGTGCGCGTTGCGCTTTTGTTTACATCATTTAGCAGTTTAGCAAACTCCCGGCGAGGCGGCCAACCGCCGTTCGGCGTGCGAGTCCCCCTCCGCTCGCTTATCGCGGCCCTCCCTTATAGGGCGGCAACGTTCCGCAACTACGGAATCTGCTCGGTCAGTGCAACTGTTGCGATTCTCCAAGACCGTCCTGCCGCGACGCCAGGCGCTGCATAAGCTTGAGGTCGCGGATCGACAGGCGCAGCGCCGTGTCCACCCAGGCTTCGACAACGCTCAGCAGTTCGTCATAATCGAGCTTGTGCACGCTGCGCCGGGCAGCCGCCACGCCGACCAGGCCATTGCGGCTTCTGTGCCGCGCCTTGATGAGCGCAGCAATTTCCGCCTCGCCGCGACCTTCTTCCGCGACGAGATCCACCACCCCGCGCGCCAGCATGTCATCAGCGCTGTAGATCTTGCCGCAGGTGATCAATTCCTCCGCTGCCCGCCTGCCAATGCGGCGCTCCAGGAAGGAATAGGCGCCCATTCCCGGAAACAGGTTGAACAGGATTTCGGGAAATCCAAAACGCGCTTGGCGTTCCGCAACCAGCAGATCGCTCGACAACGCTGCCTCGAAGCCGCCACCCAGGCATTCGCCTTGAACCAGAGAAATTGTGGTGATTGGCAGCTCATGGCTGATATAGTTGCGGTAGAGCACGTTGATGCAGGACTTGCCGTATTCGAGCAGACCCGCGCGGTCTTTGCGGTCGATGAGTTGCATGAACAGGGCGAGATCGCCGCCCAGGTTGAACACGCCCGGCACGCGCGAAGCCAGGATCGCATATTCGAGCGGTATGGTTTCACCGTGATCGTCAACGCTTCCGCCGGTGCGGGTGAGGAAGCGGCAATAACCATCGAGATCGCTGAGCAGCCGGGGGTTGAAGTTGGGCCGCGGCGACGGATTCCAGCGCAACCACATGGCGCGCAGCCGCTTGTCGAAGAACGCCGATAATTGCTCCGAAAAGAAGAACTCGACGTCGTGAATGGTGCTCTGATCGCCGGTGGAGGCAACTGGGACTTGCAGCAGTGCCTGCGAAACATTCATGTTCATTCTGTTTCCCCTGACGAGACATTGTTAAACGAATTTGTGAATTGCTGCTCAGGGCTCCCTAGACAGCATTCGTCTAGAATCTATGCAATGGGCTGTGAAAAAGCAAATCTAACACTTTGATAGATTTGGCTTTTTCGTTTGTTCTGAACAATTTGCGTGAAGTTGTTACTGTATGTTCTCAAAATAACCGGAAGTTTTCGGTCCTTGCGAGGAACAATTGCACACTTGGGACTTTCTTAGGTAAATCCGCCAACCCGCGGATTTGGTTGACGTTTCGTTATGGGAACGTTAGAAGGGTAATTCAAGTGGCATAACCGCGGTTGATGCTCGAGCTTTGATGCGTAATTTTTTTCTCTTTTTCTTGCGGCTGTTGTTCCGCGTAAGAGTCGTCGGCGATTTGACTGTTTTCGATCATGCCGATCGCCTGCTGATCGTATCGAGCTTGCGATCGCGGCTTGATACGCTGCTACTGGGGTTGTTCCTGCCGCTTCATCCCGTTGTCATCGTCCCCCCGGGGGAAACGAAAGGTCGGGTGATGCGCTGGATGCTGCGTTACATCGACCACGAACCGCTGGACATGAGTCATCCCGCGACCGTCAAGCGGTTGCTGAAACTGTTGCGTGTGGGCTCGCCGGTGGCGCTGTTCCCGGAAGGGAGGATCGCCCGGGACAATGCGGTGATGAAAGTCTATCCCGTGCCGGCGTTGGTGGCGATGAAGAGCAGCGCAACGGTATTGCCAGTCAATGTAGAACGGGCGGGACAATGGCTTGGCCCCTCGCGCGGCAACTCGTGGCTGGCACGGCTGTTGCCTGCGATCACGATCCGGATACTGCCGCCCGCGCGCATTGACGGGGTGAACGGAGGCAGCGCGAGGCGCCGCAGAGAGCATGCGACGCGCAGACTCACCTCGATCATGCAGACCATGACGTTGCAGTCTTACACCTTCAAACCCATCTTCGAATGCTTTCTTGATGCCTGTGCCGCACACGGCCGCAACACCGTGCTCATGGAAGACCCGCGCGGAGGGCCGCAGACCTACGGACAGATCCTGCGCACGAGTCTTGCTCTCGCGCGCCTATCGAAGCGGTATACCCGCGAGCGAGAAAACGTGGGCGTGTTGTTGCCCAACGTTGTGACCACGGTGGGCGTGGTGCTCGGATTGTCAGCAGCCGGGCGCGTGCCCGCGATGCTGAACTACACCAGCGGCCAACACGGCATGGAGATCGCGCGGGCGGCCGCCGGCGTGCGCACTGTGATCACGTCCCGCAGATTCATCGAGCAGGCCCGGCTGCAGCCGCTGCTCGATGCCTTGGCCGGCTGCACCATCATTTATCTCGAGGAAGCACGCAGCCAGTTCGGACTGCTCGACAAGTTGTGGCTAGTGGCTTTCGCCCTGCGCTTCCCGCGCTTGGCGATGGTGAGGCAGTCCGCCGAGGCCCCGGCAGTGGTGCTGTTTACCTCGGGTTCCGAAGGGCGGGCGAAAGGAGTCGTGCTCTCGCACCAGGCGGTCATTGCCAACGTTGCGCAGATTCGCACGGTGCTCGCGTTCACCCCGCGAGACAAGATCCTGAATCCGTTGCCGCTGTATCACGCCTACAGCTTCACCGCTGGCATGGTCCTGCCGCTCATCACCGGCACCAGGCTTTACCTCTACATCTCGGCGCTGCACTATCGCGCGATCCCTGAAACCGCCTACCGGCACGATTGCACCGTTCTCTTCGGCACCAGCACCTTGCTCTCTTACTATGCTTCCAACGCCAGCCCGATGGACTTCTGCCGCCTGCGCTATGTCATTTCCGGCGGCGAGAAACTGTCCCCCGACGTGGCGCGCGTATGGATGGAGAAGTTCGGGTTGCGAATTCTTGACGGATACGGCTGCACCGAATGTGCGCCGGTGATTTCGCTCACCACGCCCTCGTTCTATCGCTCGGGTGCGGTTGGTGTCTTCCTCCCCGGCATCGACTATCGCCTTGAAAATGTGCCTGGCATAGAGAAGGGCAGTCTGCTGCACGTGCGGGGACCGAATCTGATGCTCGGCTACTATTTTTATGATCAACCCGGCGCGCTGCAGCCGCCACGGTCCGAGGTTGGGCCGGGGTGGCACAACACCGGCGACGTAGTGGCCTTGGAGGAGGACGGTTTTGTCACCATTTGCGGCAGAATCCGGCGATTCGCCAAAATCGGGGGAGAGATGGTTTCCCTTGACCAAGTGGAGCAGGTGGCGCGGCAAGCCTCGCCGGACCATTACCATGCTGCGGTGCTAAGCGTCCACGAAACCAGCGGCGAGAGCACGGTGCTGTTTACCACTGATCCCGTCCTCGATCGAATCACGCTCCAGCGGACGGCCCGGGAGCTCGGAGTACAGGACCTCGCGGTCGCACGGCGGGTTGTGCGTGTCGCCGCGTTGCCGTTGCTCGGCCACGGCAAGACGGATTACGTCAGGCTCCAGCAGGTTTTGGCGCAGAACCTGCCAGAAGCGGCCTCATTCTAGTCTAGTGCATGCAGTGCTATAGCCGTTGTACGGCGCTGATTCCCGATGCGTAACATTACGCCAGGAGAGTCGCCACGGCGCGCGCGCCGGGCCACTCGGGGGAACTCAGGCTGAACGGCGGGATCTGTCTGTACAATTGCAGATCTCGTTCGCCCCAGCTATGCTCGTCGCGCAGATATCGGACTTGCACCTCGGCGCTCCCGGTCATCTCGCGTATGACCGGATCGACACCGCGGCACATCTCGCGTGTTGTGTGAAACATATTCTGCAGCTTGCGCCGCGCCCGGCTGCGGTGGTCGCGAGCGGTGATCTTGTCGACACCGGCACGGCGGCGGAATATGGCCGACTGCGCGAGTTACTGGCGCCGCTGCCGATGCCGGTCTATCTGATGCCGGGAAATCACGACGAGCGTTCGGCGCTGCGCGCCGAATTCCGCGACCATGACTACCTGCCCGCCGGCGGCACGCTGCATTACGCCATCGAGACTCAGGTATTGCGGTTAATCATGCTCGACACCGTGGTCCCGGGTATGGACGGCGGCGCGCTCGACGCGCCGCAGCTCGAGTGGTTCGCCGCGACGCTTGCGGCGGCGCCTGACAAGCCAGCGCTCGTATTCATGCACCACCCGCCGATCAGGACCGGCATCAGCGGCATGGACGAGATCGGACTCGCGCCGGAGGGCGCGGCGCGGCTCGGCGCAATCGTATCCCGTCATCGACAGGTCGAGTGCATTTCCTGCGGGCACGTGCACCGCGGCATCGAGACGCGGTGGCACGGCACCAGGGTGTCAATATGCCCGAGCACGGCCTTCCAGAGCATTCTCGACCTCGCCACCGGCCAGTTCGAGGCGAACAGCGACGAGCCGCCCGCCTACCAGCTCCATGACTGGAACGGCAACGAGATCGTCACCCACACGGTGGCGGTGACTGGTTAGTTGGTCGTGACCTGTGACCCGTGACTCGTGACGCGTGACCGGCGACCGCGTCCGCTCAGGGGTCAGCGAGGCTCGGCGGGAAGGGGCGGTAGCGAGCGCAGGTAGGCTATCACTGCCGCGAGGTCCTCGGGTGTCAACTGGCTGGTGGTATTGCGGATCACCTCGCCCATCGCCTCGGCGGGCACGTCGCCGTCCGGAGTTGTTCCGAACACCAGAAAATCCTTCAGCTCCGCGTCGCTCTGCTTTTTCAGTCTCGCCGGCGTGAGGTTGGAAACGGCCTTGCCTTCGGGTGTCTTGCCCCCGGCCAGGAACCGGCTGCGTTTCGGACCGCCCAGGAAGTTGCGCGGCGTGTGGCACTCACCGCAGTGGCCGAGGGCCTGAACCAGGTAAGCGCCGCGATTGACGATCTGCGACCGTCTCGGGTTGCTCACGAAAGGCCCGGGCGTGAAGAAAAGCCACTTCCAGATCGTGACGAGGGAGCGCCAGCCGAAGGGAAAACGCAGGTCGTGCGCCCGATTGGCCCGGCCGCTGGGCGCAAGCGAGCGCAGGTAGCCCCAAAGGTCGCGTAGATCGCCGTCGGAGATTTTCGTGAATGAGGGGTAGGGGAACGCCGGGAAGTAATTGGCCCCGTCAGGCCGCTCGCCCAGGCGCATGGCGCGGATGAAATCGGCCTCCGTCCAGTCGCCGATCCCCGCCTGCGGATGCGGCGTGATATTCGGCCCGTAGAACGTTCCAAACGGCGTCTTGAGCGCGCGGCCGCCTGCATAGGGGACGGCTTCCTTCTTGTCTTCCGTGTGACAACCGACACAGCCACCGGCCTTCGCAAGATACTCTCCGCGCTTCGCGTCACCCTGCCCGAAAGCGCCTCCGGGCGCCGCCCCGAACAGCAGGGCAAGCACGCCTGCCTGCAGCGCCGATCGTATGCAAGTCGGCACGATTTCAGCGCGCAACATAAGCGAAAACCCCGCCGCAGCGGGGCTCGCCAGCACAACCGGGTTCTCTACTTCTTCTTCTCGCGGAAGTCTTCGTGGCAGCCGCCGCAAGTCTTGCCGACTGCGCGGATCTGCGCTTTCACGGCGTCCTCGTCGCCGCCCTTGCTCGCGGAAACGAGCTTGGCGGCCTCGCCCTGCAACCGCTCCTGGGCTTCCTTGAACTTGGCCGTGTCCGTGAAGACCGCGGGGAGCGCGGCGGTCTTTTCGCCCTTGGTTCTGGGATCGAAACCGTCCCAAGGCATCTTGGTCAGCACCTCAAGATAACCTGCATTTCGCGCGACTACGCTTGCGTTATACGGAACCTTGCCCTGGGCCATGCCGTTCAGCGGACCGAAGTACTTGGCCTGCAGCGTCATCGCCGACTGGCGCTGTTTGACCAATACCTCGGGCTTGACCTGCGCCTGCGCCGCCGCATTGCCGGTGAGCAGTACGCCCGCCACAAACATCATGCTGCCGGTGATGAATTTCATTGGGTTCTCCCGGATGGATGAGGGTCACAAAAAATCGGTTCATCAGCTAAACAGGCACAGTCGGGCATTTATTCCGCCGGAATGCCGTTCCTGCGCGAAACGCACGCAGTGTATGAGCGCGTACATGCACCGTCAATCGTTGTTTCGGAATGTGGAATCAATGCGGCGCCGGCGTTTGAGTTCGGCACGCTGCCGCTTGTCGGTGAGCCGCCGCCGCCTTGCGGCGGCGGTGGGGCGCGTCGGCCGCCGCGTCTTGACGGGTTGGGCGGCCTTCCACACCAGTGCAATGAGGCGTGCCAGCGCATCCGCACGGTTGCGACTCTGGGTGCGAAAACGCTGTGCGGTGATCACCAGCACGCCACCTCCCGCGATGCGATTGCCGGCAAGCGCGATCAGCCGGTCTCGTACTGTTGCGGACAGAGAGGCGGACCGCCTCACGTCGAAACGCAGTTGCACCGCGGTGGCAACCTTGTTGACATTCTGACCGCCGGGACCGGAAGCGCGGATGAAGCGCTCCTCGATCTCGCTTTCGTCAAGCGCGATGTCGCGAGTCACCGGAATCATAAGGGAAACGTGAAGCAGACGGTGCAGCGAATACACGATCGTACGAGCGGCATCTTTTCCCCTTCGGCGCCGTCCTTATGCCGGGCTTCTGTTCTGAAATCATTAGAGGTGAAAGAGCGTAGAGTGTCAACCACGTTACGCGAACGCTCTCCATTATTGAGCGTCGTAAAATTGTTTGACACCGCTCAACCCTCACCCCCGTCCCTTCTCTCCCGGAGGGCGAGGGGAGATTCGTGGTGCATATGGGTTGTCACCGATTTCCACGAGACTCAATAGGGCCGTTTCAGGCCGGCAGTTTTGTTAAAATGTTGCATTACTCAACGCATCCGAGTGCTATCCCTTATGCTCTCAAAATTCACCCCCCGACTCGGCCACTTGCTGGGATTTCTCGTCTGCATCGCGCTGCTCGGATTTGCGCTTTACCTGCAATACGGCGAGCAACAGGACCCGTGCCCGCTGTGCATCCTGCAGCGCATTGCTTTTATCGCGCTCGCGGCGGTGTTCCTGGTTGCCGCGCTCCATGGTCCAGGCAAGACCGGCAGCATCGTCTACAGCGCAGTGCTGTTCGTCGTTGCCGGCATCGGCGCGGCGATCGCCACCCGTCATGTGTGGCTGCAGCATCTGCCCAGGAATCAAGTGCCGGAATGCGGTCCCGGGTTAGAGTATATGATAAGCAAGTTTCCGCTCGGCCAGGCTCTGGGAAAGATTCTGTCGGGTTCCGGCGAGTGCGCCGAGGTCGGTTGGACTTTCCTTGGGCTTTCGATCGCGGGCTG
>MERG01000404.1:0-7523 GCA_001771985.1 Betaproteobacteria bacterium RIFCSPLOWO2_12_FULL_62_13
ATGTCTACCGACCGGATGTTGCGCCGCGCGAAGTGAATTCGATGTGGTTTTACGCTGGCTGTGTCAGCCCGCTCGATGCCCGTTAACGCATCCCCTGCTCGGGTAGAGCGCCCTTAAAACCGGGGAGATCTCCTGAGAACCGGTGGCCCCGCAAGGCTTGGAGGTACTCGTCAAAATGTGAGTGTCGTCCGGTCGTTCAGTTCCGGACACCGTCTCGGCGAAGTCCATTCGCCGGCTAGCTGCTGCATGTCTGTGTAAAAGCATGGGTGGCGGGTCAGGTTGCGCCTGAATTCCCGTCGCCTATTGCCTCGTCCCTGTCCACGCCGTGGACACCTGTCTTGGCCGGCTACGCCGTACGCCACGCGCTTCCGCGTGTGTCGCGGACGGTCCGCTTGCGCCTGCACCCATCGAAACAGCGTTTGCTGTTCCAGTTCCTTGTTCAAACCGATGGTCTTCATGGGCCTATGTCGTCTGCCACCGCGACTGGCGCAATGCCGCTCGCCGAACGATCCCCGTTACGGATTAGTACCCCGCGTCAACTGACGCCCCGACGGGCTCCGGGTGATGAGCCATCGATGACACGGCGTGCCCACAGGCCCCGGCATCGATGCCAAGCAAGGCGCCGTGCAGCGCTGGCAAGAAACAAATTTCCTGCACGAAACGGGAGTGGTGTCCCCGTGCCCTTTGTAGATCCTGCACGCCGAGGCGTTCGGGTCGGGCAAATACGCTAACCGGACTGAATTGACACCGCAGCACCAGCAAGACCGCAACATGGAATTTGATGCAGTAAGGACGGAAATGAAACGAACTGGGCGTTATCCACGGCGGCGGGCGTGCGGCGCTTCTCTCGCATGCAGGCACGACGCGGTGGGAAACGCCAGTGCTGAACGGCTCTAGGAATGGGAAGGGGTTGGACATGGGTACGAATACGAAATGGTTGATGCCATGGTGACCAAGGAAGCGATTCTCCCACTGGTCAACGCGCGGCTTAACCGCGTGCTGTTGATCGCCCAGGCAGCACTTCCGGAACACCAGTTTGAGGCGTTCCGCCGGCTCATCCTGGACGAATTTGGCAGAGCCGGACTTATCAGGGATCTGGACACGATCCTCGGCGAGCCCCGGCAGGAACGGAATGGAGCGGGCCGGCAGACTTGAGCAAAGAAAGGAGGTGTAGCATGATTGCGGCATCAGGACCGTGACATTCCGGTCGAGTTCGAGTTGGAAGTCCCGCAGGACGCCGTGTCGTGCGAGGAACTCGATCTCATCGACGCGCATTTCCCCGGCCTCATCCGGCAGTTGATGACCGAGGCCGATTCAACGGAGAACTGAGGGAGGGAGCAGGCTATGGACGTGGTGATCTACGCTCGCGTGTCCACGGGCAAACAGGTGGAGAACGATCTCTCCATCCCCGATCAACTGCGGCAGATGCGCGACTGGTGCAAGGCGCATGGCCATCGGCTGGTATCCGAGTATGTCGAGGCGGGCGCAACCGCCACCGATGACCGGCGCCCGGTCTTCCAGCAGATGATCGGGGATGCGTCGTTATCGCCTCTTCCGTTCCAAGCCATTGTCGTTCATAGTCTGTCCCGGTTCTTCCGCGACGCCCTGGAGTTCGGGCTTTACGAGAGAAAGCTGAAGCGCTGCGGCGTGAAGGTCATCTCGATCACCCAGCAAACGGGGGATGATCCGTCCGGGGAGATGGCAAGGAAGCTCTTCAGCCTGTTCGACGAATACCAGAGCAAGGAAAACGCGAAGCACACCTTGCGCGCGATGAAGGAAAACGCCCGTCAGGGATACTGGAACGGCTCGCGTGCGCCGTTCGGCTATCGCGTCATCGACGTCGGCGTGATCGGCCGCCGGGGGAAACAAAAGCGCCGGCTCGAAGTGGATCAGGTCGAAGCAGTAACCGTGCGCAAAATCTACGACCTGTATCTCAACGGCCTGCGCGGGCGCAGCATGGGCATGAAGAACATTGCGAGCCACCTGAACGAGCAGGGCATCACGATGCGCGGTCGGCCTTGGCGGATTCAGAAGATTGACCAGGTCCTCTCCACTCGCGTCTACGTCGGCGAGTTTTACTTCAATCGGACCGAATACCGGGCGCGCAAGCAGAAGGCGGCGAGCGAATGGATCAAGGTGGACGTTCCGGCGATCATCGACGCGCCCACCTTCGACCGCACTGCAGCGCGCCGCTATGCACGTCAGCCGAGCCAGACGCCCGGACAGCGGCTTGCCTCGCCGGCGCTGCTGGTCGGACTCATGAAATGCGGGCATTGCGGCGCGGGGATGACGCAGGCGACCGGCAAAAGCGGCCGTTATCGCTACTACAAGTGCACGACGCGGTTGAGCAAAGGCGCGGATCGCTGTGCCGGACGCAATCTCAGCCGCGAGGCCACGGAGCAGGCCGTGCTGAGAACACTGGCCGATAAAGTGTTCACGCCGACGCGCGTCGAGATCATGCTGCGCGAATTGCGCAAGCGGCAACGCGCCGCGCGCCCCGCGGAGGATGCGCGGCTGCAAGAACTGACGCGGGAACTCAAGGAAGTCGAAAACGGGATCGCGCGTTTGTACGAGGCGGTCGAAAAAGGCCTCCTGCCGCTCGATACGACGCTCCAGGAGCGCTCGCAGAAGCTCCAGGCACGCCGGCAGGACATCCTGAACGCGCAGGCCGAGCTGCGCGACAAACGGGAGGTTTCGGTCAATCGGCTCACGCCAGCGCAGATCGCGAAATTCACTCGTGCGCTGCGTGCGCGACTGCTCGATACCGCATCCGGATTTGGCAAGGCCTACCTGAACCTGCTGGTTGACGAGGTGCGGCTCGACGGCAGCGAGCGGCGCATCAAGGGCAGCTACCGCGCCCTGGCGCGGGCGATCACGCTATCGAAAGAAGCGAAGCCGGACGCGATGCCCAGCTTCGTCCCGGAGTGGCGTCCCCACGGGGATTCGAACCCCGGTTACCGCCGTGAAAGGGCGCAGGGTTCCTCTACTGAATCAGCACATTAGGCCATGCATGTGCCGAAAATGCGCCAAGCTGGGTGGCGACGCAGCAGAGATAGCGCATGCCTGCGGATATTTGGACCATCGTGCCGATATGGGGCATCGAAGCACCACTTGCCGCGACCGACGTATCAGGTACTCTTATCGTCGCCGAACACGATTAGACCGTCCACGGCAACTACCCCCTGACGTTCCGGCCTGACGATCAGCGGATTAATCTCCGTTTCGGAGACGCTGCGACCTTCTAGCAGGGCGAACTGCGACATCGCAGCCACCGCCTGAGCCAGCGCCTCGCAATCGCCGCGTGGCAGTCCGCGGTAACCGCGGATCACGACGAGCCCACGCACTTCCGCAACCATCGCGCGCGCCGTTTCGATATCGACCGGCGCGAGGCGAAGCGCAAAGTCCCGATAGATCTCGGCGAGGGTGCCGCCCGCTCCCAGCATGACGACTGGGCCGACCTGTGGATCGACCTTGTAGCCGACGATGACTTCGGCGAGCCCGCGCTGCATTTTCTGCACCAAAACACCTTCGATGCGGGCATCGGGCCGGGATGCCCTAACCCGCGACAGCATGTTGGAAACCGCTGCTTCCAAAGCTTCGGGCGTGGCGATATCAAGCGCCACGCCTCCGGCGTCGGTCTTGTGCAAGATGTCGGGTGACAGGATCTTGACAGCCACCGGAAATCCGATATCGGTCCTCTGCTCCGGCGCGATGATGACCTCGCTCTGCGCATGCGCAATACCAAGCGCGTCGAACACACGGCACGCGCCGTATTCGTTGATCTGCTTGCCGCGCATCGTCTTGAGGAGTTGCGCTACGGCCTTGAGCCGCGGCGCGTCGGGAGGCGGCACAGTCGCAGGTGCGCTCCAGTCGCGCCACGCTCGGAGAGCGTCGGCGCAAGCCTCCGGCGTGCGGAAACTCGCGACGCCGGCGTCAGCGAGCAGCTTGAGCGAGGCTTCGGCATGCGGTGCGAGGAACACTGCGAGCGGCTTGCCGCGGCGGTCCGCTTCAATCAAAGGTTCGATCGCGACCTGGGGCTGCGTCTGCGCCGAGCCGCCGGCAACTGCCAGCACCAAATCGCAGTGATCGGATGCGAGCAGCGCGTTCAATACGGCCCCGTAGATTTCCTTCTTCGCGCCGGCCAGCGTCAGGTCAATAAGCTCGAACCGCGAAATCATGATGTTCTTCCGGGCGAGGTTGGCGATGATTTCGTCGCTTGGCGGTACCACGTCAAGGTCCAGCGTGCCGAGCCGGTCGACGACGATGGCGGCGCCTCCGCCGGTGGTGGTCATTGCCGCAACGCGATGGCGGCGCGCCGGCTTCTGGCCCGCGAGCAGCGCGGGCAGCTCGAACAGGTTTTCGAGCGTATCGACGCGCACCATGCCGTGAGCGCGGAAAAAAGCGTCCGCCATCTCGTCGGCGCCGGTCATCGCGCCGGTGTGCGACCTCGCAAGGGCTTGCCCGACCCTGGAGCGCCCCAGTTTGTAGACGATGACCGGCTTGCCGGCAGCATACGCACGCCGCGCCGCATGGGCCAGGCGGTCCGCATCGCGGATGGTTTCAAGGAACAGCAGGATCGCGCCCGTGTGCGGGTCATCGGCCAGAAAATCGGTGATCTCGCCGACACCGAGATCGCATTCATTGCCGACCGACACGAGCTTCGAGAAACCGGCGCCGCGCGCATGCCCGCGCGACAGGAGCGCGCCCATCATGCTGCCCGATTGCGAGACGATCGCCAGCGGTCCCGGTTTGACTTCGAGCTGCTCCAGCACCGCGATCACCGACAGCGCGCACGGAGGCTTGCTGCTGTACAAGCCGATGCAGTTGGGGCCGAGCAGCCGCACGCCGCCTGCGCGCGCGAACTTGAGCAGATCTTCCTGCTTGCGGCGACCGGCCTCGCCTGTTTCCGCGAAGCCGTCGCTGTATATCGTTGCGACCGGCACTTTCCTGGCCGCGCACTGTTCTATCGCGGCAGCAACCGCATCGGTCGGAACCATGACGAACGCGTGATCGACGGCATCGGGCACCGATTGCAGGTCGGGATAGGCCTTCTCGCCAAGGATTTCATCGCGACCAGGATTGACGGGGATGATTCTGCCGGTATAGCCGTGCCTGCGCAGGAAGATCTGCGGCCGCGCAGTGTTCTTCTTCGTGTCGCCCGATGCACCGATCAGCGCGATCGATTTCGGCGCGAATAAGACCTGAGCCAGTTTCGGGTCCGCCATGCCTGATGCTCTGAAAAGCCTCGCCGCAAGGGACGCGAACGAGATCTATTATTGAATCTGAAAACGCTGCTCGGCGCCGATGAATTCTGTCAGTTCTAGCTGTGAAGGTCCAGCATCATCGTTTACAATATCATACGACAAACAAATCGTATTTGAAGTTGTCAGCGGGGAGTAAACGATGCGGGTTGTCACCAAGCTTCCAAACGACGACTTGCGGGAAGCGCAGGCTTTCGCGCGCAAGGCCGAGCGGGCTCACCTGGATGGAGTCATAGTGGCGGAGAATCAGCACAATCCGTATCTGCCATTGGCGGCAGCGGCTCTGGTCACAGAACGAATCCAGTTGGGTGCCGCCGTGGCCATGGCGTTCCCTCGATCGCCCACGATCAATGCAATGGTGTCGTGGGACATTCACCAAAACTCCGGCGGGCGCTTCTATCTGGGACTTGGCTCCCAGGTGAAGGCGCACAACGAGCGTAGGTACGGCATTCCCTGGAGCGCGCCTGCGCCTCGCATGCGGGACTACGTCGGAGCGGTTCGGGCAGTCTGGCGGTGCTGGGAGAAGGAGGAGCGGCTGGATTATCACAGCGAGCATTACACTTTGACCCTTATGACGCCGAATTTCTCTCCGCGTCCGACCGGTTTGCCGCGACCGCCTCTGGCACTAGCCGCGGTAGGGCCGGCGATGACGCGCCTGGCGGCCGAGTGCTGCGACGGGGTGCGCCTGCACCCGTTGACGACCCAGCGCCTGTTGAAAGAGGTGATCAACGTACGAGTCGATGAAGGTCTCAAGAGGGTACAGCGCGACCGCAGGAACTTCGAGATCGTGGCGGGAAGCTTTATTGCGACCGGGCCCGACGAGGCTGCCGTCGCCAAAGTCCGCGAATACATTCGTTACAGAATCGCGTTCTATTGCTCGACCCCGGGATATTGGGATGTATTGCGCCTGCACGGAATCGAGGATCTTGGCCAGAAGCTGAACCCTTATCCGCGCGAGGGGCGGTGGAGCGAAATGGCCGCCCTCGTCTCTGATGATGTTCTCGATCTTTTCGCCGTAGTAGGCACCTATGACACCATCGCGAAGAAAATCGAGGAGTATTATGGCGGGCTTGTCGACACAATCGCGCTCACAAGGATCCCGAATGATTTCGATCCCGATGCATTAGGTGAGGTTGTCCGATCCATCCAGCGCATTCCCTGCAGGTTTGAACGCTATGCCAATGAATGGGATTAGCTCACGCAACCAGACAAGGAGTGAGATTGACCATGAGAACGACGCTGCTGAGAATCGGCGGGCTGCTGACGATTGCTACAGGGTTAACCCTGGTCGTGGTAACCGCCGGCGCGCAAACCTATCCAACGAAGTCCATACGCGTGATCATTCCGTTCTCGCCGGGTGGCTCGGTTGACGTGCCCGGCCGTATCATGGCGCAAAAATTGTCTGAGCAATTCGGGCAGCAAGTGGTGGTCGACCCCCGCCCCGGCGCCGGCAGCACCATCGGCACGGACATTGCCGCCAAATCCCCGGCCGATGGTTACACTCTGCTGCTGACGGCTCCGGCGTTCGTCATCAGCGCCGGCCTCTACAAGAAACTGCCTTATGACCCGCTCAGGGATTTCGCGCCGGTGGCGCGAATCGGCAATGGGCCCTGTGTTCTGGTGGTGCATCCCTCGCTGCCGGTGAAATCGGTCAAGGAACTGATTGCGTTGGCCAGGGCTCAGCCAGGCAGGATCGATTTCGCCTCGTCCGGGAACGGCACCTCGCCGCACCTTTTCGGCGTGCTGTTCACGTCCATGGCGAAGATCAAGCTCACCCACATCCCGTACCGCGGCAGCGGCCCCGCGATGACCGGTCTCATCAGCGGGCAGGTGTCGGTCAGTTTTCCCGGTATCGCAACCGCGCTGCCACACATCAAGACCGGACGGTTGCGTTCGCTGGCTGTAACCAGCGCGCGGCGCTCGCCGCAAATGCCGGGCGTGCCGAGCATCGCCGAGGCCGGCGTACCCGGCTACGACGCGGCGTTGTGGCTGGGTGTGATGGCGCCGCAGGGAACGCCCGCGGCGATCATCGACAGGCTCAACACGGAAATCACCAGGGCAATGCAGTCGCCCGATGTCAACAGCAGCTTTCAGAACGTCGGCTTTGATGTCGTCACGTCCACGCCCGAAGCGCTCGGCGCTTTTATCAAGTCCGAGTATGCCAAGTGGGTCAGGATAGTGCGGGACTCCGCCGCGGAGGTGAATTAGCGTACCGTTGTCGGCGGTCGGGCTTCCGCGTTCAGCGATCGGCTTGCAGGATAT
>MERG01000404.1:7543-24415 GCA_001771985.1 Betaproteobacteria bacterium RIFCSPLOWO2_12_FULL_62_13
ATCGGCTTGCAGGATATCCGGATCACCGGCGCGCAAGATACCTGGAGCATCATGTCACAGGAGTCGTGATTCGATCTTGGCAGTCACTGCAAGTCTACATCCCGACCTCTGCCGGCCTCTGGAATTGTTGGATACTGTAGCCTTGCGCGATCTTGAACCCGTTACACTCATCGCGGGCGTGCCTCACTTGTTGGTCGTGCACCCTTCATTGCCAGCGAAGAGTATAAGAGAGCTGATCGCGCTCGCGAAGACACGGCCGGGTGAGCTCAACTATGCCTCGGCTGGAAATGGCAGCCCGTTCCATCTAGCGGCGGAGCTTTTCAACCTGCTCGCGGGCGTCAAGATGAACCATGTCTCCTACAAAGGCGGTGGTCCCGCGGTCGTGGATGTGATGACCCCGAGGACTCCTCGAGATGACTCTTGTTATTACGCTTTTTTCTGTTCGCCGCTCAAGAACAGGCAATGTGGGGGTTGGCGCGCAGCACCCTCGAAATCGTTCACCGCGCGTTGCATGCGTATAGGGGTCTTTACGGTTGATGCGCGCGTGGCAAGCGATGTGCTCTGATTGAATCAAACCCCTCCCCTCTCGAGGCCATGATCGCAATGTGCCCGGTGCGCGAGAGTTCCATCTGCTGCGGTGTGACCGCTTTACCACCCGCCGGATTGAGCTTGCCTTGCATGACCGCCTGCACCCAGTCGCGCAGCATCTGCTCCACCGGCCCCAGATCGCGGGCCACCGCCCCGGTTCTCCGTCCATCCTTAACCCGCTTGACCGCCAGTTCCTTGAACTCTGCGGTGTATTCCTGCTTCGGTATTTCGAACATCTTCGTCCTCCCGTTTCGTCTATCCTATCCGCTTACTGCTGGAAGACGAAATTGCGGGGGAAGCTCAGCCACGACAATAGATCATCAAACTATTCGACGAGTCACTGACCGTGTATTGCCGAAGCTTGGCACATACACAGTGTGGGCACCCGGGCCGCCCGCGACAAGCAGGGCGATCGTATCGGGGTCTGGGGCGATCGTGAGAAAGGTTTCAGTCGTGATCTTGCCGAGCACGATTGTCCGTGATGCTTGCGCTCGGCCCAAGTCCTCCGGTGCCATGCGGCTTGCGGACATCCTGGACTGCTCCCATAACCTTCGCTTTACGTCAGCCTTGGAGTAGCCCGCCGCGTGCAAGATCTCCGCGTGCTCGGGGCATACGACCAACCACGGTTCGCCTCCATGCACGTATTCGTTGCTCGGCCCGTGCGCCATCGTGTCCGAAAAAACACGCAGAATGTCATCGGCATTCTTCGCGTACGTGTGCATGTTCATAGTGCCTTCGGCTCCGACGACTGTAACCGTGCTGTCGTTCTTAGCAAACCCCCGCTCGACATGCAGTGATGGCCAGGGACTCGCGGTCTCGTTCTCTGCGCAGCAAAACGTGTATTTGCCAGGCTGCCCCTGCGTGGCACGATCCATTTCGCCCGGTAACGCTCCCCCGACGTTCTGCAGGATCAACCTCAACGCACGGCCGAGGGTTGCATTCGCCCACGTCCCCTGGCCGAGGCAACCAGGCCCGGCGTTAAGTCCGAGGCGCTGCACGATGGGGCCATTGACGATAAGCCATACCGCAACGGGGTCTGTGGTTGTTTGAACGCCCTGAAGGTTGAATGCTGGAGCAGTAACGGCCTCGACGGCCGCAATCAGGATCGGGAGGTATTCAGGCTCGCATCCTGCGATAACAGCATTGATTGCAATTCTCTCGACTGTTGCCGCCCCAAAGCCGGGCGCGATCCTCCCCACGATCTCGTCCGCGCGTCTCGTCGTATAGCGCAGCATTTGGGCGACCGCCGCCTCCGTCGACGCGAATGCAGGTAAGCCGTCTGCCCAACGACGCTCGCGATAGAGCTGATTGATGGAGCGTAGATCACTTTCGACCTCTACTCTGCTGGGCCTGTCGCTTGCCGCGGCCACGCCGGCCACCGTTATCCCGTCGTCGGCGTCCAAATTGCAAACAAGCCGCACGATCTCTTCAGCGCATGTGAATGAAATCGAGCGGACCGCATCGCGCGTTCTGCTGCTGAGCGGATGCGGGATCACAGCCAGCGGCAGATCAGGATATCCGAGGGCTGTCGCTTGGACGCGCCCCAAACGTGCGAAAGCGGTGGTACAAATGGTCAGTGCCGGCAGACCTTGCTTCGCAACCTCTGCGGTGTCGTGGACACTCCACGACGTGCAGGCACCTCAGTCGCCGGAGCCTGTGATGACGAGATCACATTGCTTCGAGATCTCATTCACCATCTCAACAGGAGCAGGAATCGACGCGCCGCGCTTGCGATGCTTAACGATAGAACGCACCCCGTACGTTGAAGTCAACACTTCGGCGAGGTCGTCTACCAGATAATGGAAATTTGGTTTCGCGTTGTCGATGAAACCTATGACCTTGCCTTCCAGCTTGTCAATGGAGCGGCGCAGCTTTTGAGGCTCCTTGCCTGTCGATGCCGTCGGGTCTGATACGATTATCATCTCTGACATTGGCCCTCCGCACAGTCGTTCGTCACCGGTTCGAATGATCCGCGGCTTTCCGCGGAGTGTCTAACGAAGAATGCATGATTAGACATAACGTTCGGACCTACGCGCCGCTCAACAAACGCATTAATGCCCGCACATCGCTCAACCGTTCGATATCGAGCAAAACGTCCCGGATACGGCGAGCGCGGGCCGCCGACATCGCGGAGCACGCGGTGTCCATGAACTTCTCGAGGATTGCTTCCGGCACGGCGGGTTCATCCGGCAGGATGCTCTCGCGCCGCGAAAGTTTCTTCCCGGTCTTCGTATGGACGATCACTTCGCCTGACCGGGACTTCGGAAATCCTGAGTTCGGGTCGATTTCGTAATCCATTTTGTGCGCAAGCGCGACAAGTTCCGGGTCGGAATACGACGACTCTTCGAGTTCCGCAAGTCCGAAGCGGCCGCGCGTAAGGCAGCACGCAATCCCATACGGCAGACTGAACTGCGCGGCGTAGCTGCTATCGGGCTTGCGCTTCGCGGCCAGAGGCTCGCAGATCAGCGGCACGGCGGGCTCGGCGATGCGCACGCGGATCGACTCGATGTCTTCCGCGCGCACCTGGTACTCGCGTGCAATAGCAAGCGCTGCGTTGAAGAACGCGTGCGACTGATGGCATGCCGGGAAGAGCTTGATCGATGTACGCGGGAATTCCCAGCGCTCGCCGAGGCCGTTGCGCACGATGTCGAGGTCCGCATCCTTCGCGTGCTGTCCGAGAAAGCATGGATATAGCCCGAAGCGTCCTTCGTAGGCCTCGGTCGGACCGATATAACCCTGCTGAGCGAGCGTCGCGGCCATGATGCCCGAGGCGCCCGACCAGCCCGGGTGTAAGCGCTTCGTCCACGAGCCATCCTGCATCGGCTGCATGTTGCCGGAAGCCGTGCTGAGCGCAATGCCTTGCGCCATCGCGAGCTGCTCGGCGCTCATCTGCATGAGACGCCCGGCCGCGATGGTGCATGCAAACGTGCCCACCACACTCGTCGCATGAAAGCCCGACCGGAGGAAACCGCCTTTGCCTGCTGCGCCCAGACGCGCGCCCGCTTCGAGCCCGAGCGCGCACGCGGTGAGCAGATCCTCTCCGCTCGCGCCACGCGCCGCCGCAACGCCAAGAGACGTCGGAACGCAGCTCGCGGTGAGATGCACCGAGCCGGGCAAATACGTGTCATCGTAATCGAGACCGTGTATAAGTATGCCGTTCAGCAGCACCGCATCGCGCAGCGAAAGTTTCGCAGGCATGCCGATCACATCGCAGTCGCCGGCGCCCATCAGCGTCAGAGCCGAAAGCGCGCGGTGGGCGAACTCGAAGCGCGTCGAAGCGAACGCGACGCCGATAGCGTCGATGAGAAGGAGCTTCGTGCGCTCGCGCACGCCGGCTGGAATCTGCTGCCATTCGAGATCGGCCGCGAAGCGCGCCAGTTCCTGAGAGAGTGTCTGCCTATCGGTCATGGTCTTTGTAAGTCCAGGATGAAGGCGTGAAGGGTGATGAGCACGGGTCACGGCTCACGGGGTTACGAGTCACGTCTCTGTTAGTCGGCCCTGATACCTGCTTCCTTGATCACGGTACCCCACTTCTTGAGCTCCCGGTCGACGTAGCGCGCCATGTCGTCGGGCGTCATGCCGCTCACCTCGAAACCGACGGCCTGAATTCTCGCAGACACATCCGGCATTTTCAGGATCTCGGCGAGGTCGTTGTAGATCTTGTTGACGACCGGCTTCGGCGTCTCGCCCGGCGCAAGCATCGCGTACCACCCGTCGACTTCGTAGCCCGGCAGCGCTGCTTCCGCGACAGTCGGGACATCGGGCATCGACGGCCAACGCTTGCCGCTGGTGACTGCGAGCGCTTTGATGCGGCCGCTCTTGACGTGCGGCATGGCGGCGGCGGTTGCAGTAAAAAGCATCTGCGCCTGCCCGCCGACCACGGCTGCAGTGGCGGCGCCTGCGCCTTTATAGGGCACGTGGATCATCTTGATCCCGGCATGTCGCATGAGCAGTGCCATGGATAGGTGCCCGCCCGTGCCGACGCCCGAGCTCGCGTAGGTGAGCTCCCCCGGCTTCTGTTTCGCAAGCGCGATCAGCTCTTTCAGATTATTGGCAGGCACCGTCGGGTGCACCACCAGCACGTTCGGCGCAAAGCCGATGATCGTGATGGGCGCAAAATCCTTCGGCGTCTGGTAAGGCAATTTTCTGTAGAGGAATGGATTCGCCGAATAGCCGGTCGCCACGACGAGAAGCGTGTGACCGTCTGGCGTCGCGTTCGCCACGATCTCGCTGCCGATCACGCCGCCCGCCCCCGGACGGTTGTCGATCACGACCTGTTGCCCCCATTTCTCGGTGAGCTTGGGTCCGAGCAGGCGTCCCAGCACGTCGAGGCCGCCGCCGGGCGTCGATGGCACGACGATGCGAACCGGACGGTTTGGAAATTCCGCCGCATGCAGAGGCATTCCGATGGCAACCGCGGCGAGCGCGAGACACCATTGTTTGCAGACCCTTTTCATAGTCGGTTCACTCCTCTTTCGTTCGTTTTAGTCATCCGGCGCCGATCGACGCATTGCCGGCGCACCGCTCATCTCTTCCCTGCACCAAATCACTTCATCACTGCGTTCAGATCGGCAGCGTGTCACCGCCTCCGCCATCGCCCACCCGCTGCTCGAGGCTCGCACGCCAGCTTTTCTCGGAATCGAACAAAGGCCCGTACAGTCTTTCCTCGAGCTTGTAGAACTGGTGCAGGCCGAGCAGCTCGCTGCGATCTATGAGGCTGCACAGATGCTGCGGATAGAGCGACATCGCGCTGCCTTCCTTGCGCAAAACATCGAGGCTGCGCTGCATGCCGCGGATGGCGGTGCGCTGCAGGAGCCCGCTGTACGAGATCACCTTAAAACCGATCTCATGCAGCAAATCGTAATGCAGAACCGGCGTTTTGCCATTGCCTTCGCTCATGTTCGCCTGGAGCGGCGCAGGAATGGCCTTCGCGGCTGCACGCATTTCGTCTTCGCCGAGCAACGCTTCGACGTAGATCACGTCAGCGCCCGTTTTCGCGTAGACGGTCGCCCGCTCGATCGCCTTGTCGAGACCCTCGAGTGCCCGCGCATCGGTTCGCGCGATGATAACGAGATCGCTCGAACGCCGCGCTTCGCATGCCGCGCGGATCTTGACCACCATCTCCTCGACCGGGATCAGCTTCTTGCCTTCGAAATGACCGCAGCGCTTCGGAAAAGTCTGGTCTTCGAAGAATAGCGCCGCTGCGCCCGCGGCTTCGAACTCCCGCACCGTGCGCATCAGATTGAGCGCGTTGCCGTAGCCGGTGTCGACGTCCACGATAAGCGGTATCGCAACGGAACGCGCCATGTTGCGGACCTGCGCAAGTATTTCGGGCATGGTCTGCAGACCTACGTCGGGATAGCCGAGGACGCTCGCGGTGACGGCTGCGCCACTGACAAATGCGGCGTCGTAACCGGCACGCTGGACGACTTTCGCCGAAATGCAGTCGTAGATACCAGGTGCAATCACCGGCCCAGGTCTCGCAAGCAGTTCGCGCAAGCGCGTGGCTCCGTGCATCGCTTTCTCCTCTTTGCGTGCCCGTCAACGGGCGCGCATCTCGATTACCAGATTCAAGTCGCGGTCCACTTTCGCGGTGCCGCGCGGACCGATCACGACGGTGGACTCGCGTTCCTCTACCACGGCGGGTCCGGAGATGCGGTCCCCCCGCTTCAAGGCATAGCGGTTGATCACGGCCGTGTCGACGTACTTCTTCAGCTCCGGAAAGTACGCGCGACGGCGCCCGCGCGAGCGGCCGCGCTCCATCGCGCCTCCCGTCGTGACGCGCACGCGCGGCTGCGGGCCTGAGGCGCGAAGGCGCCACGTCAGCACTTCCACCGGCAGATCGCCAGGCACGCTGTCGTAGATTTTCCTGTAGGCGGCGTGGAAGCTCGCCTTGATCGACTTCGCTGACGCGGGTTTCAGCGCGCCGAGCGGTACGGCAGCCGGTATCTCGAAACCCTGCCCCACGAAGCGCATCTCGGCCGACCTCGCGAATGCCGGTTTTTTCACATCCGCGTCGAGCAGCATCGCTCGCGCTTCGCGCTCCATCTCGTCGAAAAGCGCAGTGAGCCGCATCCAGTCGATATCGGAAAGGCCGACGTTGTATGAGCGTGAAAGATCGATTGCGACCGGCGCAGCCAGCAGTCCGAACGCCGAGTTGGTTCCGGCCCCGAGGGGGCACACAATCCTGCGCAGGCCGAGTATGCGCGCGAGCTCGTACGCATGTACGGGACCCGCGCCGCCGAACGCAAAGAGCGCGTATTTGCGGTAATCCTTGCCCCGCTCTGCCGCATGTATGCGTATGGCGGTGGCCATGTTCTGGTTGACGACCTGCGCGATCCCGGCTGCCGCTTCGGCCGCCGCAAGATTGCCTTGTGACGCGAGAGCGCCGATAGCCGCTGCCGCGCTCGACGTGTCGAGTTTCATGTCCCCGCCGAGGAAGAAGTCCGGATCGAGATAACCGAGCACGAGATCCGCATCGGTTACTGTCGGCTGCTCGCCGGCCAGCGCATAACAGGCGGGGCCCGGTTTGGCGCCCGCGGACTCGGGACCAACTTTCAGCAGGCCGGTGCGATCGATGCGCGCGATCGACCCGCCGCCCGCACCGATCTCGATCATCTCGACCGACGGCACTTTGAGCGGCATGCCGGAGCCGCGGAACTGACGCTTCACGCGCGCAGCTTCGAACGTGCCGGTGAACGCGGGCTTGCCGCCGTCGATGAAGCACGCTTTCGCGGTGGTCCCGCCCATGTCGAAAGCAAGCAGGTCCTCTTCTCCGATGCGCGCGCCGGCATAACACGCGGAGAGCACGCCCGCCGCCGGCCCCGATTCCACCAGCCGGATCGGCACTTCAGCGGCCCTCGCCGGTGTGGTCATGCCGCCGTTCGAGAGCATCACGAGGAGCGGCGCTTTGATCGAGTCCGCGGCAAGCGAGCGCTCGAGGCGCCCGAGGTACGAGCGCAGCGCGGGCTTCACATAGGCATTCGCGACGACCGTCACCGTGCGTTCGTACTCGCGTATTTCCGGAGCAACCTGCGAGGAGATCGACACTTCGAGCCCGCGAAACTCGTGCCGAATCAGGTCGAGCACCTCTTTTTCGTGCGCAGCGTTCCGATAGCTGTGGAGAAAGCACACTGCGATCGAGTCGACACCTTGATCCACGAGCCGCCGCACGCTTGCGCGCACGCGCGCCAGGTCGGGACGCAGAATCGACTCACCATTCGCCGCGACGCGCTCGGCGACCCCGAGGCGCCGCGCGCGATGCACAAGAGGACTCGGAAACTCGATTGCGAGGTCGTACATGTCATAGCGCATATCGCTGCCGAGCTCGAGTAGATCTCGAAAGCCGTCGGTGCTGAGGAGCCCCGTTTCGGCACCCTTGCGCTCGATGAGCGTATTCGTGACGAGCGTCGTCGCGTGCGACACGCCGCACACGTGCTCGGGCGCGAAGGGCCCCGCCGCCCCGAGGCGATCGATGCCGTGCATGACGCCCTGCACCGGATCGTTCGGAGTGGTGAGGCACTTCTCGCGATGGAGCATGCCCGTACGCTCGTCGATCGCAACGAAGTCGGTGAAGGTGCCGCCCACATCGATGCCGACGCGGTAACGCGGGACGCTCATCGCGGCACCTCGGCAGCAGCCCCCACGTCGTCGAGCCGCCCGGCGCCTTTTGCCGGCCGGTCGCTTCGCTCGACATCGCCGTAATCGCGCTTCGCTGACTCCGGCGTGACGTAACCGCTCGCGAGATCGCGCTCGATCGCATTGCGGTCGCGCTCGGCGGCGCGGTCGTAACCACCCGCACCCGGCGTTCTGACCGTCACGGTCTCGAGCGGCCGCAACATCGTGCGGCCTTTTGGTGCGAGATACTCGGAGCCGTTCTTGTGCAGCGCTGCCGGTGCACCGCCAGCCCCGCCGCCAAAACCGAGCGGCGGATTCTTGATCCGTTCGGAGCTCGTCGAAACATAGATGTTCTTCGTCCCTAGCACCTGCACGACGAGCTCCTGAGCAAGGCCGCCGCGATGCCGGCCTGCTCCACCGGAATCGGGCACCAGCTCGCGCTTGAGGAAACGCAAAGGCGCGCTGCTTTCCATCACTTCGAGAGAAGCCATCTTCGTATTGGTCGGGAAGGATTTGCCCGCGAGTCCATCGCGATCCCTGGATGCGCCAAGACCGCCGCTCGTAATGAGCAGACACTGGAATTCGAAGCCGTTTTCGAGCGGACCGAAGAAGTTCAACCGTGGTGCGGGGCTGCCCGCTTCTGCAGGCACTGCGTCAGGGACTGCTTTCGCGAGCGCGCCGAAGACGACCGGCACGATCATGTGCCCTACGCGGCCGCGACTGTTGCCGGGCGCGGGCCGCTTGGAATTCACGAGCGAAGCTTCGGGCGCTTTCATGACGATCGGCCGGTAGGCGCCTTCGTTGTTCGGAACGAGCGGCTCGAGCGCCGCTTTCACTGCGAAAGCCGCATAGCCGTAGGTGTAGTTGTAGCAACTATTGATCCCTTTGTTGATCTGGGGCGAAGTACCGTCGAAATTGAGCTCGAGGTTCTCGCCGCGGACCGTGGCTTTGAGCTTGATCACGAGCGGCTCGTCGAAGCCGTCCATGATGCCTTCGTTCGTGTACTCGCCGTCGGGTACCCGGCCGATCGCAGCCCGCATCGCCTTTTCCGATCTCGACATGATCTCGCGCGCGACGAGCGACAAATCATTCATGCCGACCTCGTCGAGGAGCTCGCTCACACGCCGCGCAGCAAGCCGTGCGGCGCCGATCTGCGCCTGGATGTCTCCGAGCACCTGATCGGGAACGCGCACGTTCTCCGCGATGATCTGCAGCACTTCATGCACCGGACGGCCTGCGTCGTAAAGCTTCATCGGCGGCAGCGCGAGGCCCTCTTCGAAAATGCTGTTCGCGTCCGCCGAGTAACCACGGCCGCCGATGTCGGCCTGATGCGCGATGTTCGCGGCGAAGGCGACGAGCTTCCCTCTGTGAAACACGGGCACCGCCGTCGCGATGTCGTGCAAATGGCCCGCGGCGAGCCACGGGTCGTTCGTGATCGCCACGTCATCCGGGTGCCACTTCTGCCAGCGCTCCAGAAAATGGCGCATGACTGTCGATGCGCAGCGGGTAAAACCCGGCAGCGATTGATAGGGCTGCGCAAGCAGCTCGCCCTCGGGCGTGAGCAGCACGCACGTGAAGTCATACGACTCGCGCACGATGCTCGAAAAAGCGGTGCGCCAGACCATCGCCGCCTGCTCTTCCGAGACTGCGATGAGGCGGCTCCACAAAATCTCGAGCGAAACCGGATCGAGCGCCATGCGCGGGCGCGTTTGGCGTGATGCCGTGCGGCCTCCCCTCTTTATCATCTTTCTGTCCCGCATACGAGTCGCGTCCGATGTGGTATTCTGTTTTTAGACTACCATGTATGGCGACAGCACGACAAGGCGGAGCGGCGTGGGAGCGGCCGGCAACTCAGTGCGAGAAGAAGACGCGATGAGCCGCCTCGCCGCGGTCGGCTTCACGAAGTACGAAGCTTTCGCTTATCTCATGCTGCTCGAGGAACACCCCGCGACCGTGTACGAGATCAGCAAGCGCGGCGCGCTTACGAAAGGCGACGTCTGCACCGCGCTCACAAGTGTGGTGCAGAAAGGGGCCGTGCAACCGGCGAACGATGCGCCGGTGCGCTATGCACCGGTGGAGCCGCAGGCGCTCTTCGGCAGCATCGCCAGACGAATGGCTTCGGTGCGCGGCGAACTTGCAAGCATGGCATGAATGACGCGAGAGACATGGATATAGAGACGCTCGCCAGCTTTGCGGCGACGCTGGATGTGCACGAGCTGCCATCCAATGTGGTCCGGGTGGCAAAGGCGTGCGTCCTTTATGGCCTTGCGGTCGGCATCGGCACTCGGCGCGCGCGGCCCGCACTGATTGCCGCTTCCGCGATAGACACAGACAAAGGCGCAGGCAGCGTCACGCGCCTCATAGACGCGTCGAAGATGTCGCAGAGCGCGGCGGTTTTCGCGAACGCTGTTCTGCTCTCGGGGCGTGTGCAAGGCGATTCGCATCCCTGCGGCCACCTGGGCGGCGTGATCATACCCTCCGCGCTCGCGTCCGCCGAGCGCGCCG
The DNA here is from genome assembly GCA_001771985.1 of Betaproteobacteria bacterium RIFCSPLOWO2_12_FULL_62_13. Lineage (GTDB taxonomy): Bacteria > Pseudomonadota > Gammaproteobacteria > Burkholderiales > SG8-41 > DSOT01. The sequence goes on from MERG01000404.1 coordinate 18,254, forward strand.
AAGTCACCGGCAGGGAATTTCTTTCCGCGCTTGTCGCAGGTTATGAGGTAGCGCTTCGCATCGGGCGCGATCATGCAGCCGACCTGAGCACACGCGGCTTTCGCACGACGCCGTGCTACGGTGTCTTCGGCGCAGCAACGGCAGCGGCCAGAGTGCAGCGCTTGGGCGCGGAGCGAGTCGCATCGTGCCTCGGTCTGGCTGCGAACTTCGCTGGCGGCTTGCGTGAATACGTCGATGCCGGCACCGAAGAATCGCCCTTCCAGGCCGGGTTCGCCGCGCGCAACGGTCTTTATGTCGCCGACCTTGTCGCTCAGGGCGTCAGCGCCGCGAAAACCGCGCTGCACGGTCAAGCCGGCTTCTATCGCGCGTTTGCCGGAGCGGCGAACGACTATGGCAAGCGCCTCACCGAGAAGCTCGGTCGCGAATTCGAATTCACGACCGTCACGTATAAGCAGTACCCCGCGTGCCAGTTTCTGCGCGGCTTGATCCGCGGGCTCTCGGAGCTGCGCGAACAGGCGCAAGACGCGGAGCCGGCGAGCATCGAGCTTCGCATGAACCCCTATGAGGCCGACTTTATCGGCGTGCGTTACACAGGTCCCTTTACGAGCGCGACGCAAACAGTCATGAGCGCGCCGTTTTGCGCGGCGCTCGCGTGGGCTACCGGCACTGCAAGCTTCGACGGATTGCGCACCTTCGACGACGAGAAGGTGCTCGCGTTAGTCCGCCGGATCAGCGTGATTGCCGATCCGGCACGGGGGCGCTACGAGCCGCTCATGCGGGTGACGCTGTCGAATGGGACAGTGCTCGAGTGGGCCGAGCAGGCAGGCGACTCGAACTACAGAGTCACGTGGGAGGCGGCTCAGCAAATGGCGAAACAGCTTTGTCAGGAAGTCGGCGTGCCGGACGCGCTCGCGAATCGCCTGATCGAATGCGCCGCAAACATCGACGACGAGGCGCGCGTCGCGCCACTTGTATCGGCCGTGTGCGCCGCGACCACTGTGTAATCAGAAGCTACGGGAAGGAGGAATACATGAAGGACAAACAGGAGTATTACATGAAGGACGAACGTCTGTCTGCGCGCGCTCGCGCCCACCGGTCGAAACACGCCTGCGTTGCATTGCTCAGTGCACTCCTGGCTGTGACAAGCCACAACGCCGCCGCTGCAAGCGCAGCCGCCGCGGACAAAGCGTATCCCGTCAAACCCGTGCGTGTCGTTGTGCCGTATGCGCCGGGGGGCGGGACCGACGTGCTCGCGCGGCTGGTCGCGGCAAAGCTTACCGAAGCGTGGGGCCAGAGCGTCATCGTCGACAACCGTCCCGGCGGCGCTACGGTAATCGGGGCCGAAACTGTCGCGCGCGCACCGGCTGACGGATACACGTTGCTGATCGGAACGCCGACTCACGTGGTCAATGCGACTTTGCTGCCCAAGCTGCCATTCGACCCGGTACGCGATTTCGAGCCGATCACGCTACTCAGCACATCGCCGAACATTTTTGTTGTGCATCCTTCCCTGCCGGTGAGGACGACGAAGCAGTTTCTCGCGCTTGCGAAGGCGAAGCCGGGACAGATCACGTACGGCTCCAGCGGCAACGGTGGCACGGGGCATCTCTCGATGGAGATGATCAAGCAGATGTCCGGCATCAAGGCGATACACGTGCCTTACAAAGGTGGTGGCCCTGCAATAAACGCGGTGCTTTCAGGAGAGGTCTCTGCGCTCATCAACAACATGGTCCCGACTGTGCAGCACGTGAAAGCCGGGCGGCTGCGCGCGCTTGCTGTAACGAGCAAGACGCGCTCAAAGGTCGTCCCCGACGTGCCAACACTCGACGAGAGCGGATTGCCGGGTTTCGACGCGGTTGCATGGTTTGGGCTCTTCGCGCCCGCGAACACCCCGGCGGCTATCGTTGAAAAGCTCAACTCGGATTTCGCCAAATCGGTACGTCTGCCCGAAGTGCGCAAAGTGCTGGAAAGTCAGGGCGGCGAGCCGTCGGGCAGCAGCGCAAAGGAGTTTGCGCAGATCGTACGCGCCGATCTCGACAAATGGCGCAAGGTGCTGACCGCCGCGCCCGTTGCGCGCGACTGAGAAGCGCCAAATGAGTGACATTTTCCTCATCGACATGGAGCGAAGAGCAGAATGGGTGGAAAAGTGATGGTCACGGGCGGCTGCGGGATGGTTGGGGCGTTCGTATGCCGCGGTCTGCTCTCGAACGGTTATGAACCGGTAGTGGTCGACACGCGGACGGACCGGTTGCTGGTCACGGACATTGCCCAGCACTGCGCGTTCGACGCCGCGGACGTTCGCGATCTGCCGCGCCTCCTGGAGATCGCCAAAGCACACAAGGTTGACGCGATCATTCATCTGGCAGGTCTCGTCGGACCGGATGTCGAGCGCCATCCGTGGAGCTCGATTCAGATCAATCTGCTGGGAACCGTGACCGTGCTGGAGTGCGCCCGCCTTGCGGGCATTGCGCGCGTATCGTTTCCAAGCTCCAAGATGGTGTACGTGCCGGTGCCCGAGCGCCATCGGCATCCGACCTACGATCCGGTACCCGAAGACATCGCGCTCTCGCCGCAGAAGCTGTATGCAAAGCTCAAGCGCACGAATGAGGATCTGGCCTCTCACTACGCGTCAACTTATGGACTCGACGTCGTCGCGCTGAGATTCGGGTCGGCCTTCGCGCCCGGCAAGGCTGGCCGGTTCTCCATCACCAACCCGGTCATGTCGATGATCGAGGCGGCGGCGGCGGGGACGCCGTACCAGGTTGAAACGGGAGGTGATCAATGCGACGATCTTTGCTATTCGGGCGAATCGGCCAACGGCTTCTTGGCGGTGCTCGGCAGCGCTCCTCGCCACGGGCACTTCCGCGTGTACAACATCTCACACGGCGAACTCGTCTCCTTGCGGCAGATGGCCGAGACGCTGCAGGACATGATTCCGGGCTGGCGCGTCGAGATCGGGCCCGGCCTCGACTACCGCAACTACGGCCTGGGGGCGTATTTCCGCATGTCCCTGAAGAAAGCGTCAGAGGAGATCGGTTATCGGCCCAAGTTTGATTTCCGCCTCGCCGCGGCCGACTATATCGAAACGCAACGACGACTCAATAAATCGAGGAGTAACCGATGACGACGATCCTTCCCGTTCAACGGCGGCTCTGCACCCTTGCGCTCGCCGCGGCAGGCCTGTTGTTCGCTTCGCACCTGTCAGCGGCGGAAAGCTATCCCAACCGGCCCGTGCGCCTGATCGTGCCTTACCCGCCAGGGGGCGCCACAGATATAGTCGCCCGCGCACTGGGCGGCAAGATGGGCGAAGCACTCGGGCAGCAATTCGTCGTGGACAATCGAGGCGGCGGCGGACAGCTCATCGGCACGGACCTTGCCGCGAAAGCGCCCGCCGACGGCTACACGTTTCTTCTGGTATCGGTGACGCACTCGATCAACCCCAGCTTGAGAGACAAGATGCCCTACGACACGATCAAGGACTTCGCACCGATCATCCTGATCGCCCAGAGTGCCAACATCCTGGTAACGCATCCGTCCGTGCCGGCAAAATCCGTCAAGGAACTCATCGCTCTGCTCAGGAAGGACCCGGGCAAGCTCAACTACGCGTCGTCGGGGACCGGGTCCGGCGGACACCTGGCAGCGGAGCTGTTCAAGTCCGTGGCCAAGGTAAACATGGTGCACGTCCCGTATAGGGGCGGCGGCCCCGCCTACGTCGATCTTGTCGCGGGCCACGTCGACCTCATGTTCACCAGCCCGGCGCCTACCCTGCCCCACGTCAAGGCAGGCAGGTTACGGGCGCTGGCCACGACGGGCGCAAGCCGCGCTCTTGCAACGCCGGACCTTCCCACGATCGCGGAATCCGGTTTTCCCGGCTACGAAGCAACGCTCTGGTACGGTTTTGTCGCTCCGAGCGGAACGCCGGTGAAAGTCATCAGAGCCCTTAACGGCGCAGTCGTCAAAGCGCTAGCCGACCCGGCCATCCGCGAGTCGTTCCTCGCCCGCGGAATAGAGCCCGCCGGCGGCTCGCTCGAGCAATTCGCCGCCCACATCAACTCAGAGATGAAAAAATGGCAGCGGGTGATTCGTGAGGCGAACATCCGGCTGCAATAGACAGTGGCGCCGCGTCCGGCGACAAGCGCGCTCACAACCGTCTCGAATCGATCAACGTCAACCGCGCGACATCGAAGAGCTGCTCCAGGTACGCCGCGGGGGGAAGAGTGCCTGTGGTGCGCAAATATTCACGACGCGCAAATCGTTCGCAACTTGAAAGCGGCACGCAGTCGGTATAGGTCGGCCTTTCCTTCCGACGGTTAAGCAACTTGGCAGCGTTCATCCTCGCGTTACTTGTTTACGCACTGACAATCACAGCAACGCCTTACCCTGTACGATAGTCTGCTGCCGTCGCGGAACCCGCTCGATCTCGGCATCCGAGTTCCTTAATAAGGACAAGTTGCTTGATGTGCGTCAGTACCGGTTCATGGCTATTGTGCTACACGCACAAACAACGGAGGAATATATGGAGCCACTGGTAACCTTCCTGTCTGCCGCCCGCGCAGCCATCGTTGTCGCCGCGCTGATCCCGCTGGTCGCGGGAGCTGCCGAAGTCCAATGGAAACCCGACAAACGGGTGGAGATCATCGTGCCTTCCAGCACTGGCGGTGGCAATGACCGCATCGGACGGCTGATGCAAAGCATCATGCAGCAGAAGCATCTGGTCGACGCCGTAACAACGGTCGTCAACAAGCCGGGCGCCGGCATGGCGCTCGGAATGTCGTACCTGAATCAACATCCCGGGGATGCCCATCATCTGCTGATCACCTCCGTCGGATTCCTGACTAACCACATCACCGGCCGCAGCGAGTACAGTCATCGGGACGTGACGCCGGTGGCCCTGCTGTTCGAGGAGTATGTGGGGTTCGGCGTGCGGCCCGACTCCAAATTCAAGACCGGCAAGGATCTGATGGCGGCGCTGAAATCGGACGCAGGCAGCATCAGCACTTCCATGGCGAGCGCCGCTGGCAACCACAATCATCTGGCGCTGGCCACGGTCACTCGCCACGTCGGTGGCGATCTCAAGAAGCTGAAAATCGTCGCGTATGGTTCCGGTGGCAACGCCATGACTGCGGTGCTGGGTGGACATGTCGATTTGGTGGTGGCGCCAGCGGCCACCCTGCTTCCCCAGTCGCAGCAGGGACTCTTGAAAATGATCGCGATCAGTGCGCCCAAACGCTTGGAGGGCGCCTTGGCCGCCGTGCCGACCTGGCGTGAACAGGGTGTGAACGCCGTGGTATCGAACTGGCGGGTGATACTGACGCCGCGCGGCGCTTCACCACAGCAGACAACCTACTGGGAAAACGTCCTGGCCCGGGTAGCGGAAACCAGCGAGTGGAAGGAAATGCTGGAGAAGAGCGTCGTGACGGCCAACTTTCTGCGCAGCGGCGAAACCCGCAAATTCCTCAACCAGGAATATGAGGAACTGAAGGTGATGCTGGACGCTCTCGGCTTAGTGAAGCAGAAGTAGACGCCCTCCCGGAAAACGTCGGGGACGCAAGACACGGGCGGTAGCGAAGCGAAAGACAGCGCAAACCGGCTGCTGCCCTTTCAAGCAAATGGCGTCAAACGCTGTAGAGCTTGCGTAGCGCCCGTACGTTCTTGACTCGCCCGATGTCATAGAGCGCGGCAATCAAGGCCTCTCCGCGCGCTTTTCCGATGACCGGCCCCATCAGGTCAAGCGCCTTTTCCGCCACTTCGTCCCGGTTAAGCGGATTATCGGGACTGCCTTTGGCCGCCATGGTCTGGTGGCTAAGCTTGCGGCCGTCCTTCAGGGTCACCTCCATGATGCAGCGCCAGCCGCGCACGGGGGCCGCGATGCTCGGATCGGCAACCGCCTGTATGCGCTCGCGCATTTTACGCACCTTTGGGTCTTTCACGCGCCTGTAATCGTGCGCCGCGGCAAATGTCATCGTGCCGTCCACCGCCATCACCGCCAGCAGATGCTGCAGCGATATGTCTGGCATGTCGCGGTTGTCTACTACTTTCAGTTCCGTCGCCGGCACCCGCGCCACGAGCTTCTCCACGTCGTCGGCCCTGAAATCGTGCTCGTGGATAAGCTCATAGAGCACATGCATGGGGCCTTGTATGGGTCCGCCAACGGTCCAGCGC
>MERG01000404.1:24476-26593 GCA_001771985.1 Betaproteobacteria bacterium RIFCSPLOWO2_12_FULL_62_13
TCGCATCATCGATAAAAATGGAAAAGAAATTCGGCTCTCCCGAGAAAACATCTTCCACACCGGTGAAGCCGCGGGCTGCCATCAGCGCGGCCGACAGCCCATCGTGCGCGGGCATGCCGCCCATGGCATACGCTTTTTCGATGTGCTCAGTATCCCGGAACATGGTTGCGATGCCGCCCACATGCTCGGCCGCGTAGGACAGCGCGTAGCGGACCTTGCGCGCATCGAGTTTGAGTAGCGCGCAGGAAGCGGCAGTGGCGCCAAAAAGCTGCCCCATCGCCCCGGCGTGACGGCCGGTGCTGGCATATCGGGTGGCATCGAGCGACAGCAGGGTCCTGGCGCACAGGTCGTAGCCCAGCACCATCGCCCGCAGCAGTCGTTCCCCCGAAAGCTGCTTCCATTCGGCTAGCGCCAGCGCTGCCGGAATGACGCTGGTGCCGGGATGCGAGCGGGTCGGCGGATGGGTATCATCCGTTTCGTCAGCATGGCAGAACATGCCGTTGGCCAGGGCGGCATTTAGCGTTGTGGTGACCATGCGTGTGCCAATCACGCCTGCTTCGCGCGTACCGCCCAACGGCTTGACGAAAGCAATGGCTCGCTTGCCCGGGAGCTGGCGGGAACCCGACAGCATGGAAGCAAAGGTATCCACCAGATGCAACCGGGCGCGTTCCGCAACCTCGGGGGCGAGCTTTGTCTTGAGCGCTCCGGCAATATAGCTGCTCAATTGCTGCATCAATGGCGAGATTTGAGTTGTAGTTTTCATCTAGAAACTCCCCTTTACGGTTTTAGGCCCATATCAGCTTCTATCGCAAGCATATTTACGTTGTACGGACGAGCTCAACGGGATCAAGCTTGATCTCCTGCTCGATCCGACGGGCCACGCGGTTGAGACTTCGGTACGATCAAGCCCCAACCTGCAGATTGACTCGCAAAAGCGCTTGGCACCGGCTGAAACTATTTCGTTGGGATAATCGGCAGCAGCAAATAAGAAACCTTATCTCCGCCCGCATATACCGTGTTCTGCGCCCCGATGTTGTAATCGGCATGATAGTGGCGGTAAACCGATGACCCGACACCATCGCGCGGCTGGATGTCCAGACGGATGCGGTGACCCTTCTTGAATACCATGCAGGTCGGCCAGATCTCAACATGGCACTCGACCACTTCGCCTGGCTTGAGCCACTGCCGCTCGTTATGAACATGATACGGCCGGTACGGCAGCGATTTCTCTGGATCAAGCTTTCTGTGCGAAGCGCGAAGCCAGCCCTTTGCCACCGGCACATGGTCCGCGCCGCCCTGCTGGCCCTCCTCCCACACGTCCTTACCCGCAGGGTCGATATTACGTATGGTGGCGAAAATATCCATGTCTTCAGACGTGCTCGACACCCACAGAACCAGAACGAGAGGTCCAGTAATCTCGGTATCCTCGGTCAGCGGCGCGCTGACGAAGGAAATGCCAATTCGGTCGACACTGCCTAGCGCGTGCGACGGCGCGGATGAACTCACGCCCGCATGCGATGGGGGACTCGCTGCATACCTCGTCGCTGTCGTCTTGGATGGCGGTGCTGCGACGATATCGCCCTCGGGCTCTCCGTTGCGGTTCTGCTCCTCTGTGTTGAGCTTGAGGTACATCGTTGTCCAATTTGGACATGCAATCGGCTACTCGTTCTCGAAACGGAACTTGTAGCTCTTCGTGTCGCCGCTTGTGCGGATCATAAGCTTAACCGGTGGCTCCTCCATGATCCCAGTGTCGATGCCCTTGAGCCAGTAGTCGAAGAAGCGCAACTGGTCCATGCGCCCTTCCTCTGAGTGGAAGGGATGGAAATGCGTACCGCTGTGAATGCGCAGCTTCTTGTGCTTCGAGGCAGCATGCATGAATGCTTCCGTGTTGCCGCGCAGGTGCAGTCCCATCCCGGACCAATTGCCGACGCTGTAGAAGGGCACGACGGTCCTTTCCCAAGCAAGATAGGGATTTGCTTTCTCTTCCAAGTCCTCGGGCGGGATCCATAACCGGTCCTTCTGGTAAGGCCCGATGTTCATGATCGCCGGCATGCGTTCCGCGCCGCAGTCGGGGCGCAGCACGTCAGCCCATAGCATCGCGCCGTCGCGCATGGGGA
>MERG01000405.1 GCA_001771985.1 Betaproteobacteria bacterium RIFCSPLOWO2_12_FULL_62_13
CTAAAGAAAAGGCCGACGGAGTATCTGAAGCAGCTCTATTACGACGCGCTCATTTTCACGTCCGAAGCGTTGCGGCATCTCGCCGCGAACGTGGGATCGAGCCAGATCATGCTTGGCACCGACTACCCCTACCCGTGGGAGGACAAGGCGGTTGATCACATCCTCAACACGCCGAACCTCACCGACGACGAGCGCATCGCGATCCTGGGTGAAACGGCAGCGAAACTGCTGAGGATCCAGTAACGCAATGACGCGGCGACTGGTTTAGGTTCGTTCGTCACTCGCGACAATGAATGTAGGAGTTGGTGGTCCGACGATTTCGCCATCAGCCCCCAGTTGCGCAAGGATCTCGAAGTCGACTACGCCGCCATGAGCGCGCCGGTTGACGGAACTCGCGCCCGCCCGGAAGCCGCCGCCGCGATCATCACACGAGTTTGCTTCGACCGGAACTCGATCCGCATCGGATTGGCGATATGGGGAAATGGACTACGCCCCGATCCGCGCCAGGAGTCTGTCAATCAGGTCGCTCGCCTGGCGCTGGCGAAGTGCCCTTGCCTCGCGTTGTTCTGGCTCGTCGCTTTCGCCGAGTTCGAACTTGGCCACCGAGACGGGCCCATCTTTGCGGTATCCCTCGGTCGTTGCATCGTGGGCATATCGGTTGCGCAGAATCTCCAGCGAAGACTCGATGACGGCCCCATGCTTACCTTTTCGCTCCTTGCGGAAGGCGGCCGCGACGGCATCCAGGCCTTCGGGGGCGTACTCGATGCAATAGATAAGATCATGCGCGTCCTTGCGCTCATTTCGCTGATCGAACGCGAATGACTTCAGGCACGTGAAGCTCACCAGATTGGCATGTCGTACCTTCTCGGTCGCCACGCCGTTCTCGCCCAGAAGCTCAGCCTGAACCTCGGTGACCTGGTAGAGATCGAATACGATGGAAGAGTGGGGAATGTTAAGGGCTGAGATCACGCCCTCCGTCGGCAGCGGCTGGACCTTTCCGCCCGCAATCTCTGGCGCGTCCGCGAGCAATTCGAGGATCATCAGTGCGCCGTGCTCGGTGCGGGTTTGCCAGCGCCACGAAAGCTTCACTTTCTGTTCGTTCTCGGCGCGCTCGAAGCCCATTTTCCTGAGATTCTCCTCGAGCGTGTGGTACGCGTCGGTGTGGGCAAGGATTTGCAAGTCGATCACAATGTCTACGTCCAGCGTGCCCGCATGCGCGGGAACCGCAGGGGGCCGTGCCGGCACCAGATAGCGCGGAGTGAGCCCTCCTACCAGGTAGACCGACTCTTTCCATGGCCCAAGCCCGCGCAGCAGTGTCACCAAGACACGCTCGCAATCTTTTGTGTATTCGTCACTGTATTCGTGGAACGTGGCAGGCTTGGCCATCAAAAACCGATCCTTTCACGGCGTAGATGCCCGGCCATTTCCTTGCTGCGCCCCTCACCGCGCAGTAGGTCGAGATAGACCTGGATCGGGCTGGCAAGCCAGGTATCCCCGGCCCGTTCCCGAAACAAGAAGTCCCCGTGCGACTTCGCCTCAAGTATTACCAGGTTCGCACCTTCGCTAACCACGCGCGCACCCAGTTCACCGATGGCGGCCTCAGCTGCACGGCCTGCCAGCATGCGGCAGCGCACCTGTGAGACGCTGGAAAGAAATGGGGTATATCGCTGCGCGGCGGCTTCGTGCGTGATGGCGTATTCCACCCCATGCGCGTCACAAACGTGTCCGATGCGGTCAATGAGGTATTCCGTGCCTGTCGAGGAAACAAAATAGCGGTGCAAAGTTGGCGGACGGAGCGAGGCGAGTTGCTCTGTCCACGCATCAAGCAGTGATCCCGGCTCAACGAGGCGGCGTTCCTTGTTTGGGCCTTGGCCGCGCGATGTCAACCACTCGAAGCGCTCCAGTTCTGACAGTACCTGCGAGGCGCTCGCAGGCGACACCGAAGCTTGCCCGGCCAATTCCTTGACGCCGTACCAGTTCTGGTGACGGGTCAACAACGTGTGTAACACCTGTGCGCGCCGTCCTGAGAACAGCGAGCGAACAGCTCTTGCGAGTATCTTGGGGGGCGGTTTGTCGATGTAGAGGTAAGCACCGCGAGCGGGCAGGAAAAGACTACCGCCACTGTCGAAGTAGCCAATGCGTTCCTTTCTCAGCAGTTCCTTGGCACCGGGAGAAATCGATTCTGCAACGAGCACCGAAGCCGCATCGTCGCGCTCCGCAAGCCGCCGTTCTGAGCCAAATTGCCTGATCTGCCACAGCACTTGGCGCACATCGCGGGGATAGACCGACTTCTTGGCTTCAATGAACAGGGTAAGCGCCTTACCTGCAATCTCGACATCAATCTCGCCATCACGTCCTTCGTCACTGGTCGGACCGGCGCCTTCCAACGCCTTCGACCGGACATGAACATCCGGCAGTTCTCGAAGGACGTTTAGGAACTGCTCGACCAGTTGTCGCCCAGTTAACTGCGGGTCAAGAATCATTTGAGAGCCATTTTTTGCTGACCAGTGAATATTTCAATTTTATGGAATATTTTACAAGAACGCTATATTTACTGATCAGAAAATATTCAACGGCTCGGCTTGACTCGAAGATATAGCATATGCTATATATCACATATGACAATATTGTCACTTACATCGGACCAGATAAAGGCTATCCGCAGCGAGCTACGAATGTCGCAACAGGCATTCGCCGCGGCCTTGGGCGTCTCCTTTGCAACTGTCAACCGGTGGGAGAATGGCAAGGCGAAGCCGCAGAAAGATCGGGTCAACCGGATACAGGCGCTCCTGCAGGATTCGTCTGCCGAGGCGCGTGAACCTGCGGCCACACCGTTTTTGCCGGTCCGCTTGGACTTCGAAGGCGATGCTGATGCCGTAAAGCTCGTGGTGGATGCCTTCCGGCTGCGGAACGGACACCTTTTCAATAAGGCGTACGGCCTGGAGTTGTCTCGCGTAGTTCCTCTTCCCCATCAGAGAATCGCGGTCTATGAGAACCTGCTCCCTCAGTCACCCCTGCGGTTTCTGTTGGCCGACGATGCCGGCGCGGGCAAGACAATCATGGCGGGCCTGTACATCATCGAGATGGTGAATCGTGGCAGGTTGAAGCGGGTCTTGATCTGCTGTCCCGCGGGGCTCGTGTACAACTGGCAGAGGGAACTGCGGTTCTTCTTCGATTTGAACTTCACGATTTTGCGGGGGGTTGACTTCCGGGATCACGATCCGCTTGCGGAAGCCGATCTGCCATTTTTCATCATGAGCGTGGACACCGCAGCAACGCAAGCGGTGCAGCAGCAACTGGCGAACCCCAATGGCCCGGGCTTAGATCTGGTGGTTTTTGACGAAGCGCACAAGCTCTCATGGACTGACCCGAATCGCGGTGACAGCAAGACCCTCCGCTATCAACTTGCCGAAACACTGGCCCGCAGCGTCCCGAATCTGCTGCTCCTGACGGCAACCCCACACATGGGTAAGGAATTCCCTTACTTCGCCATTTGGCGCCTTCTGGACCCGGCGGTGTTCTCCACCCCCGAATCGGTACGGACACTGCCGGAGGAGAAGCGGAACCGGCATTTCATCCGGCGGCTGAAGGAAGAGATGGTCGCCTACGACGGCCAGCCGATTTACAAACCGCGTCTGGCGCAGACTATCCCGGTATCACTAACACCCGAAGAGCGGCAGTTCTACGACGCGGCGACTGGATACCTCCAATGGAGTTACGAGAACAACCAGGCGCTCAATCGGAACGCAGCCGCGATGGTGGTGGCGGTTCTCCAGCGTCGTCTGGCGAGTTCGACCTGTGCCCTGAGCGAATCCCTGCGCAGGATCAAGGAGAAGCGCCTTACCCAGCAGGAGACCGCGGAAGCGGTCGCCCCTGCTGAACTGGATCAGTTGGTGGCGCAAATCGACGGCGCTACGGCGGACGACAGTGAACCGACGGAGGACGGCGTCGAGAGCAGCGAGCGACTGGAGGAGCAAGTCCTGGCAGCGATGCGACCGAAGACGCCAACGCAAACCGAACAGGAACTGATGCTGATTGACGAAATTCTCGAGATTGGGCGCCAAGTGAAAGAGGACGCGAAGTTCGCCAAGCTCCGGGAACTGATTGATTCTCCTGAATACCATCGCGAGAAGGTACTGATCTTCACGGAACACCGGGACACCTTAATCTATCTTCAGGCCCAGTTCTCGGCCATGGGGTACACGGACCGCGTGGCGGTGATCCACGGTGGCATGGACGCGATGGAACGGGAGCGCCAGCGCGCATTCTTTATGCCGATAGACCTGCGGCCTCAGTCGATACGGCCTCAGGACCTGGCGCGGCTGACCCCGCCAGTAAACAGCGCGGACATCATGGTGGCCACCGACGCCGCCGGGGAAGGAATCAACCTGCAGTTCGCATGGATCATGGTGAACTACGACATCCCCTGGAATCCGGCCCGGCTTGAACAGCGAATGGGCCGTCTGCACCGATTCGGCCAGCGACATTCGGAAGTTCGAATCTTCAATCTGGTGGCGGACAAAACGCGCGAAGGTGATGTCCTGCGCGTAGTTCTGGACAAACTGGAGGAGGCACGGCGGGCGCTCAGTACGGACAAGGTCTACGACGTGATCGGGCAGCAGCTCCCCGAAACTTCCATCCGGGACCTATTACTCGACAGCCTCATGCATCCGCAGTCGGAGCATTGGAAGAAACAACTGGATGCCTGGCTTGCGACTCAGAAACTCCGCGAAGCGGTGGAGACGTTGCGCCGGCAGGCATCACAGTTCGGGGATGTCGGACAGCGGATCGGGCAATTGCAATCCGAAATAAATGTGGAGAACTTTGCGCATCTTCTGCCGGCATACGTGCAGAACTTCGTGGAGAAATGCGCCGCGCCGATGGGTTTCACGCTTGCCGGAGACCTCAGTCGAAGTGCGCGCATCACGTTCCAGAAGGACCAGGCAGGATGGCTGCAGAAGATAGCGCCGCGGCTGCTGGATGGACTACCGGAATACTTGTCGGTTCGGCGCGATCCCCCACCTGGCGAGTTAATCGGCGCGCGCGCCCATTTCCTTCGGCCGGGCGATCCCTTTTTCGAAGGGTTGTGCGACGAGGTGGAGCAACGGTTCCACGCCGACACGCAGCGTGGGGCGATCTTCCGGGACCCGACAGCAGAGAAGCCCTATGGAGTGGCCTTCTACGTGTGCCAGATCGGGGAAGTAGCGGACCTCCATGACCTGAACGCAAGAACCGGAACGAGGAATCTGCTGGACCGGCGGCTCCTGGCGGTGCGATGGGATGAGGACGGCGAGTTCGGCGTCTGCGCGCCGAACCATCTGCTCGCGTTGCAGGCGGCCCCGAAGGCCAATCTGTGGAAGGCAAACCGATTGCTTCGGGGCCCTGAGGAACAAGTTCAGAGGTGCGACCGGTATGCCCGGGCTCTGGCGGAGGCGCAGTTCCTCAAGCAAATTCGGACAGTGATGCGGTCGGAGTCCGATGTGCGGATGGAGGACCTTGCGCGAGGGTGCGATCTTCGAGCGGCGGAGATGGCGGAACAGCGGGCGGATTTGGCCCGAAAAGCGCGTGGCGGCGACCCTGTTGTGCAAGCCAAGCTGGCTGAGGTGAGGGGCCAGCAGGCGCAACTTCAGGAAGAACGCGCGGCGATGCTCCTGCGGGAGCAGCGCCGATCCGATCTCCTGGACATCATTGCTTTCGAGCGGGTGGCCGTGGGGCTGGTGATCCCAGATGACAGCGCAGAGGCCCAGGAGGTCTATGACCGGAACATAGAGACCATTGCCGTGCGCCTAGCCCGCAACTTCGAGGTGGATCGGTACAACGCACGTGTGATTGATGTTTCCGCGCCGTACCTCGCCAAGGGGTACGACTTGGAGAGCCACCGGGCGAATGGCGAAATCGTGGCCATCGAGGTGAAGGGCCGGGCCGGCCGGGGGTCGGTGCAGTTGACCGAGAACGAGTGGCCGACTGCGATCAACGTCCGTGATCGGTACTGGCTCTACGTGGTGGCGGACTGCGCGACCAATCAGGTGCTTTACCGGGTCCAGGACCCTGCCTTCAAGTTGGCGGTGAAGACCCGGCAGAGTTTCACGGTCAACTTTGGGGATATTCTCCGGGAAGCGGAGCATGACTGAGTCAGTTACAA
>MERG01000406.1:0-4342 GCA_001771985.1 Betaproteobacteria bacterium RIFCSPLOWO2_12_FULL_62_13
GGGTACCGGGAAGACTCTGCTAGCCCGCGCCTTGGCGGGAGAATTGGGGCTCACCCTGATCACGGTGGACCAGCCAAGCCTGCTCTCGAAATGGGTGGGTGAGTCGGAAAAAGGGCTGCGTGAGGTCTTCAAGCGAGCCAAACAGGCTTCGCCCTGCATTCTCTTCTTCGACGAAATCGAATCACTGGTCCCCGCCCGATCCCTCCATGAAGCGGGCAGCGTCTTCCCGCGCCTGGTCAGTCAACTATTCCGGGAACTGGATGAACTGCACGGCTCGCTCGGAGTGGTCGTCTTGGGAGCCACCAACCGGCCAGACCTGATGGAGCCCGCACTCCTGCGGGCAGGCCGGTTCGATTACGTGCTCGAGTTGCCGCTGCCGAACCGGGACGAACGGCGCGAGATTCTGCAGATCCACGCCGAGGGGCTGCTCTTGGAGAACGATGCGAGCCTCAGCGAGGTTGCCGAAGCCACCGGTGGCTGGACGGGCGCAGGTCTGGAATTGGTGTGCAAGAAGGCGGCGATCCTCGCCCTCGAGGAATGCCACGGAGTCCCTTCCAAAGAATTCCGTGTCGCCTGTCGTCACCTGCGGGAAGCCCAGGCGCAGGTGCGGACGATGGCCTAGGAGTTTGTCGGACTTAGCCCCGACAAACTCCTAATGCAAAACCGCCCGCACGAAAACGGAAGAAAAAGGCAGTGAACACCTCATTTTGAGCCTGCTCGCGCGCCCATTGGAGGGCAAGAGCGGTCGTCGTCATCACATTCATCCCAAATCCGCAGGCGGTTTTGCTGTTCGCAGCCTGTCGGACGCCTAAGCCCGACAGGCTGGCGACTGCGGCAGGCAGGTTCAGTTGTTGCGGGCAGTGAGCGCCTCGTGGATGGCTTGCGCGCCGCGCTTGCCGGCGCCGGCTGCGAGGATCACGGTTGCGGCGCCGGTGACCGCATCGCCCCCGGCGAAGACGAGCGCCTTGGAGGTGAGCCCCGTTTGCTCGTCTGCGACGAGGCAGCCCTTGTTGTTGGTGAGCAGGCCCGAGGTGGTTCGGGTGAGCAGCGGGTTGGGGGTGGTGCCGATCGCCAGAACCACGTTATCGAGCGGGAGCACAAACTCGCTGCCCTCGATCGGAATCGGCCGCGCCCGCCCCGATGCGTCGCGCGCGCCGAGCTTCATTTTCTGGCACTTGAGACCGCTCACCCAGCCGCTGCCATCGTCGATGACCTCGAGCGGGTTGGTGAGCCAGTGGAACTTCACCCCCTCCTCGATCGCGTGGTGATACTCCTCGAGGCGGGCGCCCATCTCCTTCTCGCTGCGCCGGTAGACGATCATCGCCTCCTCGGCGCCCATGCGAAGCGAGGTGCGCACCGCGTCCATTGCCGTGTTGCCCGCCCCGATCACCGCCACGCGCTTGCCCACGCGCATCGGTGTGTCGGCGTCGGGGAACTCATAGGCGCGCATCAGGTTGATGCGGGTGAGGAACTCGTTTGCCGACATCACGCCGTTCAGGTTCTCGCCCGGAATGCCCAGGAACTGCGGGAGCCCCGCTCCGGTGCCGATGAACACGGCGGCGTAGCCCATCTCATCGAACAGTTGGTCGAGGGTGAGCGTTCTCCCGATGATGACGTTGCACACGATCTCGACGCCCATCGCCTCGAGGATGCCGATTTCCCAGTCGAGGATTGCCTTCGGCAGCCGGAACTCGGGAATGCCGTAACGCAGTACGCCGCCCGCGGCGTGCAGCGCCTCATAGATCGTGACGGGATATCCGAGCCGGGCGAGCTCGCCGGCGCACACCAGCCCCGCGGGGCCGGCCCCGATGATCGCGATCTTCTCCTGGCGCGTGATCTTCGCTTCGACGGCGAGCGGCTGCGTGCGCTCCCAGTCGGCCACGTAGCGCTCGAGGTGGCCGATCGCGACCGGACTGAAGCGCTTGACCATGTGGCATTCGGCCTCGCACTGCGACTCCTGCGGGCAGACGCGCCCGCAGATGGCCGGCAGCGGATTCGCTGTGCGCAGGATCTTAGCGGCAGCGGCCATGTCGCCGATCGCCACCGCGTGGATGAACTCGGGGATGGGAATCTGCACCGGGCAGCCGTCCACGCATATCGGTTCCTGACAGCGCAGGCAGCGCTCGGCTTCGAACGCGGCGTGAAACGCCGTGTAGCCCTGGTTGACTTCCTGGAAGTCGTGCGCCCGCACCTGCGGCTCGCGCATGGGCATCGGCGTCTTCTCGGCGCGCTTGACGGGCATTATTGAACCTCGTGCAAATGCGTGGCAGCGCGTTTGCACCTCGAATCCCCCTTCTCCTCTCGGGAGAAGGGCGGGGATGAGGGATGTGCGTCGTCACGCATTATTATGACGCTCATTATTGCAACTCCTTTCTCGCGATCGTGCCCGCCTCCCGCCAGGAATTTGCCGGCCTTTCGTGCGGCAAATTCCTCACGAAAAACTCCCTGCAAGACAACACTAACAAGGGATAGCGGATAGCCATCCTCGTCACGGGCTTCGGTCCGGCTGAAGTTGTTCCGTTCAAATTCATCCAAATCCTCAGGCGCTTTTCTGTAAGGAATTTGTCGGACCGGAGTCCGACAAATTCCTAAAGGTCCGGGTGTTCGTGCATGGCCTTGAGCCGGCGCCAGCGCCGGTCAACTTCGTTCTGAATGCCCTTCACGATTGCGGCGTTCGCCGGCTTGAGAAGGTGGCGCGTCTTGCCCATGAGCTTGAGCCAGTCCGACACCGGCTGCCGGCGGCCTGTGGCGTCCGGGTCGTAGGTGACGGTCGTGTGACCGTGCTCGATTTCATAGATCGGGAAGAAGCACGAATCCGCGGCCGCCTGCAGCACCGGCTGCGCGGCGTCGTCGGTCGTGCGCCAGTTGAGCGGGCAGAAGGACAGGATCTTGCCGTAGACCAGCCCCTCGCGCTTCGCGTACCACTGGGCTTTTGCCGCCTTGCGCATCAGGTCCTCGGGGTAGCCCTCGCTCGCCGTGAACACGTACGGCAGGTGGCACGCGGCGAAGATCTGCGCGGTATCCTTGTGGTGGTAGCGCTTGCCCGGCAGCCGCGAGCCGACCTCGCTCGTCGAGGTACGGTGGCCGAACGGTGTCGAGTACGAGAGCTGCGCGCCGGTATTCATATAGCCCTGGTTGTCGTACTCCAGGATCATCATGGGATGGTTGCGGTGCGCCGCGCCGAGAGCCGGCCCCATGCCGATGTCCATGCCGCCGTCGCCGCTGAGCATCACGAACGTGATGTCCTCCGAGGCGGGCAGCTCGCCGCGCCGGACGCGCTCGTGATACATCTCGACCAGCCCCGAGAGCGTTGCCGCGCCGTTCTGGAACAGATTGTGGATGTAGTTGATCCGGTGCGCCGTTGCCGGGTAGCCGGTCGTTACCACCATCGCGCAGCCGGTCTGAAAGAGCACGACGATGTTGCCCTCGAGCACACGGTACACCTGGTGCAGCGTCGGGAAGATGCCGCAGCCCGGGCACGCGCCGTGGCCCGGAGCGAGGCGGCTCGGCACCTCAGTCATCTTCCACAAGGGCTCGAGCTCGACTTCGAGCCGACCCGTCGCCTCGTTGCGACGCACGCGCGCCATGCCGCGTGAAACCTCGGCCGCCGGGATCGGCGGAAGCCCGGGGCGCGGCCTGCGGTCGGGCCTTCCGGGCGTGGCGCCGTGGTAGGCGAAGGCTTCGGCAACGCGCCCGGATTTCGCCGCGGCGCTTGCCTGTTCGAAGAACTGCTCGGCGTCGGCCCCGTAGAAGTCTTTTCCGCCGAGGCCGTAGATCCGCGACAGCACGCGCGTCTCGTTCTCCGGGTCGAGCTGGATCGCCGCACGCACTTCGAGCGAGAGATTTCCGCCGCCCGCGCCGTAGGAGTCCGCGCGGTCGCCGATGGTCAGCGCCTTCACGCGCTTGAGCGCGCGACGGAACTCCTCCGCGGGAAACGGCCGCAGCACGTTGGGCGAGAGCACGCCGACCTTCGCGCCCTTCGCGCGCAGTTCGTCCGCGGTCTCCTTGGCCGTCTCGGCAGCAGAGTTGACCAGCACCGTGGCGGTCTCCGCGTCGGCCATGCGATAGGCGTCGAGCACCGGGTAGGAGCGGCCGCTCATCCTCTCCAACTCGGCGAAGACCTCGGGAATCACCCGCCGCGCGGCCTCCATCGCCTGCGAGAGCTGGAACTTGTTGTTGATGAGGTCCGGATCGTTCATGTACGGGCCGAAGGTCGCGGGGTGCGCCATATCGAGCGGCGTAGGCATCGGCGGGCGCTCGCCGAGGAACTTGCGAATCGCCTCCGGGTCATCAAATACCTGGATGCGCCGCTTCTGGTGGCTGGTGATGAACCCGTCGTAGG
>MERG01000406.1:4464-7543 GCA_001771985.1 Betaproteobacteria bacterium RIFCSPLOWO2_12_FULL_62_13
TCGAGCGGCCCGGAGACGGCGCGCGCCGCGATGTTGAGCACCATCGGCACGCGCGTGCCCGCCTGCACCGGAAGCTGCTCGAGCGCGAAGAGCAGCCCCTGCGAACTCGTGGCGTTGAGCACCCGGCCCCCGCCGAGCGCCGCCCCGTAGCAGATGCCCGCAGCACCGTGCTCACCGTCGCCCGCGATCATCACGATGTCGTGCCCGCCCTCGGCCTGCATTTTCGCGAGGTTCTCCGCGACCTCGGTCGAGGGCGTGATCGGAAAGTAACCCATCACGTGAAAGCCGATGTCGCGCGCCGCAAGCGCCGCGGCCTCGTTGCCGCTGCGGAAATCGAGCTTCTGCCGCGCGGTGCCGGCGGAACGGGCGTCCGCCGCTCGGGAAGGAGCGGTCAGAGTCTGGGTCGTCATGGCATCCACCTTATCCGATCACATCGGGGAACAGCGGCACGCGCAGCCCGTCAGCGAGCCCCGGAGTTTCGGCCTCCTTGGCGAGCGCGCCGGTGGGGCAGGACTCCACGCAACGCAGGCAGCCCTTGCAGTAACGGTAGTCCACGCCCATCAGTTCGCGCTCGAACTTGCCGCCATCCTCGCCATCGCCCCATACCAGGCACAGGTCCGGACAGACGAGGTCGCACAAGCCGCAGTGGATGCACTTCGCCCGGTCGAGAACCGGCAGCCATCCGGTGCGCGAGGCCGACAGATCATTCCACACCGTGTTGCCCGGCTCGGGGATGATGCCGCCGATCGGCTGCGTCTCGTAGCCCCACGCCGGTTCAGAGAGCGTGGCCGGCAGGTCGCCCTCGGCGCGGCCGACGCCCGCGAGCGCCTCGAACTGCGTCGCGCCGCAACGGAAGGCGCGCTCGTTCGACGCGACGGCTTCCGGGTGCCTGCCTGTGAACTCCTCGGAGAGCGCCTCGAGCACCTGCCCGGCATCGAGAAACGGAAACGCGCCGCACAGCGTCCCCAGCAGCACCGCGTTGGGGCGGGACTGCTCTTTCACCGCGATCCCCAGGGCATCGACCCGGATGACGCGCGCGGTGCGCGGCAGCGCCGCGAGTTCCTCCGGGACAAGGCCCGGTGGCGCGTTGTAAATGAAGGTGCCGTCCTTCTTGAGCCCGGCAAGCGTCGCCGGGTTGCGCAGCAGCGCCGCGTGGAACACCACGATGGCGTCCGGCGTCTCGACCGGCGCGCTGGTGCGGATCGGGCGGTCCGCGGGTCCCAAACGCACGAACGAGCGCACCAGCGAGCCCTTCTTCTCGGACCCGTACGAGGAAAAGTGGGCGCCGTTAAGCCCCATCCTCACCACGGCGGCCGTCGCCAGCACCTGCCCTGCCGCGTGGGCACCCAGGCCCCCGATCGACTCGAACCGGATCTCGAAAAACCGGCCGGCGTTGGGCAGTGATACGCTCTCGCTCACCAGCCGGCCACCGCAGTCAGGGCGGACGGGGCTCCGCCCTTCGCGTCGAGGTACATCACCGCGGGGAACGCGCGGAACTGCGGCTGGACACCCTCCTCGCGGGCGGCCCTCACTATCCTTTTCCCACTTCTCATGTTCTCACAATCGATGTTGAGTCGTGCCGCTGGAACAACTGTTCTTGCATCTCCTGACTTTCTGGAGCACAACATCGGGGGCACCGCCGCTTTCCCGGCCGGTATGAGCCTCCGATTTGAACGGCACGCCTTGATGGATCTCGCTATCTGTGACGGATTCTGGCGTACGAATCGGGAATTAGATTTGATCCAGATCAATCCACCATGGTTATCAACTTTGACGCAGATCAAAAATGCGAGACTCGACTCGCCACGAGTCGGCTTGGCGGGCGCCCGTTCCTTCGGCCTTGGTCCGGTATAATTTGGCCCGGTGGGTCGTTAGCTCAGCCGGTCAGAGCAGGGGACTCATAATCCCCGTTCTAGGGGTATTCCCGGTTACCCTTCCTCTCTCATTTCCCTCTAGAAACTTCGCTTGGCATGTAGTAGCATTGAGTAACTTCTGTCTACTTTGCGTCTACTTTTGCCGGAGCAGGGGACTATTCAGGGGGAAGTAGACAGAAAGTAGACAGAAAGCTCTTTGGAGGGGGCCCCATGGCTACCGAGTTTCGTCCGATCACCAAGCCGGTTGTTAAGCGCATTCTCGCGGGCAAAGTGCCTGCTGGCACGTTCATTCGCTGCACGCTGTTGACCGGCTTCGCCATTCGGCAATACGAGAACAAGGCGGCCTACGTGGTGGAAGCGCGGCTTGGGCGTGGTGGTGAACCCAAGAGATTGACGCTCGGCGCCGTGGGCCGTCTTTCCCTTGACGACGCGAAAGCGCAGGCGCTCCAACATCTCAGTGAGTTTGCCAAGGGCGTTGATCCGGCGGCAACGGAGAAGCGCGCCAAGGCGGCAACGGTCACGTTGAGTGAGGCGCTTGAGGACATGCTTGCGGCGCGAAACTACAAGGGGTCGACGGCCGACGATTACCGGAGAAGCCTGCTGCCGCTTGAATCCTGGATGAAGCGCCCACTTGCCAAGCTGACCGGGCCGCAACTGGCGGCGCGCTACAGGGCATTGCCGGGGCATTCGGCCAAGGCGCGCACCTTCCGGGTGTTGCGGGCCGTGTGGCACTTCGCGGCGGACCGCGCGGTTGCCGAGGGGGCTGACTTCCCGGCTTTTCCCGGCGGTGCGCTTCGCGATGCCCGCAAGGGCTGGGCATCCGCACCGCGCAGGCGGCGCACCATCGCCGATGCGGTAATGCCCGCGTGGAAGCGCGCGATCCTCGAGCTGCGCGAGGACGTGCGCGATTACATGCTGCTGTTGCTTTATACCGGCATGCGGTCAATCGAAGCGCGCATCCTCACCACGGACGACGTGAACCTTGATGCGCGGACCTTCACGCTGCGCGATACCAAGACGCGGCTCAATATCGAGCTTCCCATCGTTCAGCAGTTGATCCCGGTCTTCGAGCGCAGGCTGACCGCAGTCAAGGAAGGGCCGCTGTTTTCCTTCGGCAACATCCGCAAGCAATGGGAGCGCACGCGCGCCGTCGCCGCATGGTCCCCGCACGATCTGCGGCGCGGCTACGTGACACTCGCGCACCG
>MERG01000407.1:0-15856 GCA_001771985.1 Betaproteobacteria bacterium RIFCSPLOWO2_12_FULL_62_13
CCTCTAGTTGACGCATATTCTCCTCCGTGTAACTCCACATGCGCCCTTGCGGTGGAAAAATCCCTTTCCACGAAAACACGCCCGTGCCTCGACCGTGCGCTGGTGCGGTCAAATCGCGTTTCCGAAATTGCCGCCCTTCGGCGTCTGTTTCAAAATCGTGGGTGTCGAAAAAGTCCGCGTCGGCCGGCTCAAACTGCTGATTCCAAATCACGCCGTCGGTCTTGCCGAAATAGAAGATGGTGTCGTGAACATTGCCAAACCGTTTCGGATCGTTGTGGGACGATGTCCTCTGCCAAACGATATCGTTTCTGAAATTCTCTTTGCCGAACACTTCATCCAACGCCAATCGGATGAAGCCATTTACACGCCCGTCGCAATGCACATAAATGCTCCCATTCTCCGCCAGCAGATCGCGCATCAGGATTAGCCGTTCGTAGATCATGGCGATAAAGGAATCGGCCCCCTTACCCCAGGTGTCACGGTAGGCGATCTCTTCCAGGATATTCGGCTTCTTAGAAAAGGTGTCGCCGCCGATCTCGATGTCCATCGAAAAATCCGCGCCCACGTCAAAGGGCGGGTCGATGGACATCAGCTTGATGCCGCCCTGCTTTTCAATCTCCTCACGCAGCGGGCCGTTCTTCAGGGATGAGAGGATCAGCTTGTTGTCGCCCCAGATGAGTTTGTTGGTCCAGCCCTTAAGCTGGCGGCCACGCTCGTCAAAAAGCAATCCTTGTGGTGACGTGTCCTCTGGCCTTTCGGCGCGCGGCTCGTCCACCTGCTCGATGACCTGAAAGGGCAGGACAATGCTGCTGACCTCACTGGACTTGCCGTTCCAGACAAGTTCCACCTCTCGCTTGTCCTCGAAGAGCAGGAAACGAAACTTGTCCGGCAGCGGTTTATCCGCCTCCAGAAAACGGATGATCTCTTGTTGTTCTTGTTCAGTCAGTCGTGGCATGGAAATACTCTTCTTCTCGGTGTTCTACCTGGTGTCAGACCGAGGGGCGTGATGGAAAATATAACGTGGAGGTAACCCGCGCCAGCGCGGGGCGGCCCGTTCGGAGAGCGCCCCGCTTTCGGGCATCCGGTTGACCGGAGTGTTAGGACGGGGCCGGCGTAGCACGATGAAACCCAAGCCCAAACGTAAATAGCCCTTCCTTCGGGCCATGTCGGGCGGAGTGTAGCTTTTCCAGAGTGAGCTTCACATCTTCCCGCGCCCGTTGAGCGAACTTCTCCGTTCGGATTAAGCGCTCCCAATCCGCGAGCGGCCTCTCACCAAGATACGCATCGAGTTTCTCGTTGGTATCGCGTAGTTCTGGCTTCGGTTTGACGTCGCCGCTGCGTCCATGCGCCATGGTATTTCTGAACTCAAGCAGCTTGACGATGGTTTGCAGCGGCCTTTTCTCCGGTCCGCTCGGAAAGCCAACCGTAAGAGTCTCACAAAGGAGTTCGAACTTTGCCCATGGCGGTAGCCGCTCAAGTTCCGGCCAACAGGAAAAAACCGTTGGCCCGACGTGGTTCAAGTACGCCTCAAACGCGAAAGCGGTTAGCACCGCGCTAGATAAGAACTGCCACGATGAGCCGCGAGGCTCACGAATGCCAGATTGAAGTACGCAATGCGATGCGTGCCACAGCTCAGAGTAAGTATGAACCGTTCGTTCCTTGGTAACGATCGCCTTGCGTGGCTTTGCCATATTCGCTAGTCCTAACGCAGAGGTGAGGGGCTGGCCGGCATGGCGGCGCAGCGGCTATGTCGGCCGGCCCCCTCGACCGACGTGTTAGCCGGGTACGCAATTAAACCGACATTTGAGGACATGATTGCTCAAGATCCCAGAGCAAACGAATCGGGTCACCGGGGGACAACATTCCCGAACCATCGGCGCGCTTGAAGAGCGGCGTACCTTGAAGTGATGGCGTGATTTCAAAAGGCCCCCACTCGGCGGAGCGTCGTGGTTCGTTGTTCAGCAAATTGAAGCGCCCGCCGTGAGCTGCCGCGTTACGGCAATGACGGAGAAATTCCCACAACGGCCCTTGATCGTGCCATGGTTTATCTTTCGCCATTTCGTGCGCGAGGGTGAAAACAGCACCAAGGGCGTAAAGAAGTGATTCAGCGAGGTAAGTGCTGTTTTGGGCGATCTCTCGCGCTATGTCGTCCACGTCTACTCTAATGCGGTTTGCAGAAAACTCTGACCGGAGTTCGAGCGGACCCATCACCGCTTCCAGCGATTGCCATAGTGAGGCAAGCGCTTGATCAGAGACAACCGTTGGGCCACCCAATTGCGACATTACATCGTCAATGGAGCGGCGGCCAACCATACCGCGAACCGCCAGCTCTTTGAATCCGAGCAATTGAGTCAGGAAGTTCATAACAAGCGGATAAAATGGTTTGCCTCGATCGAACGAATTAGGCGCTATGGGTCCCATAGGAAACTCATGCCCGGCGAACGCCGTGTTGAGCGGCGCGGGCTCGGAGCTTTCATATCGTACTAAACTTCCTGCAAAAGTGGCAGTTGTAAGATTTGGTCTTTGGCGCCCGTTTAAGTAACACGGGGGCCTACGGACGCACTGCTGGGCATCATACGCCCGCCGGTCAAATGAGGACAAATTCAGAGCGGGGACACTAACCCGCACTACCCTTGATTGGGTCTGTCCAACGCAATTGTCACCCCCATCCAGCCCGCGGGCGACGAGTGGTGTTCAGCAAGCGACGAGGTGCGAACCAGTCAGCGGATAATGGGGTGCGAATGGGAACCGCGGGCTTTATGCACGCTTCCGCGGTCGCATCCCGCAAGCGGGTCCCTGCTCCACGCTTCAGCGCGCCCTTGCCCCATCAAGGAGGAAGGAGGCGATACGTGGGCGGCTCACGAAGTGAGTGCAAAAGCACTCAGGGCTGCTGCCGCGACGCCGCCAAATTGGGTCCCCGCCCCGAATGGCACTTACTTAAGCCAAGCATCGCAGCTCGGCAAGACTCGATATCGTGGATTCAACGGCATAGCGTAGGGTGCGCTTGCGCACCAATGTGATGGCGTCGCATGGATCCGGACATCTTTTCTGCATGGTGCGCAAGCGCACCCTACGCCGGATCGGGCCCGCTTTCACGATCGCACCCCTTGCGCCCGCTCCAACGCGCCTCTCCCCGCAAGAGCCTTGAAGGGCAGGAGTTCCCGATGCCCACAGCTTAAGTAAGTGCCATTCGTCCCCGCCCCCCGATTAAACCATTCGAGGGCAGGCTACACGGGGACTGCAGGATCAAGGATTCCCTCACCAGCGGCACGCACCGTTGTGCGGTTTGAAACGTCGTAACTGACGTTCGCGAGTTTCTCCGTCGCCCATAGCTCGGCGAGCAGAGCGCGCGACTTGGGATCGCCGAGCACCGGCGTGGCGAGTTCGAGGAACTTGTCGTTCAACTCTTCGTCGGTGAGCGGCATCTCGGGGTCGCCCTTGCGGGTGGGCTGGAAGTGGGCGAACTTGCGGCCGTCGGCCGTTTCGATCTCGACCTGCGCCGCGCGCTGGTTGGGGTAGCCCTTGGAGAGCTCGGGATCGGCGACGCATTCGATCTTCTGCATCAGGGTGCGCACCTCGGGGTCATGGAGCCGGTCCGGCAGGAAAGCGTTGAGCCGCACGCTGCCGTGCACCAGCGCGTGTGCAACCGTATACTGGAGGCTGAATTTGGCCTGGTATTCGCCTTCCGGTTGCGCGTTGTCGATGATATCGAGCCCCGCCTTGTAGGTCGCGATGCGGATTTTCCTGACGTCGCGGTGCGTGAAGTTGTGCTCCCGCTTGAGCAGCAGCACCGCATCGATGGAGGGAAAGTTGTGCCCGCAGCAACCGTGGTTCTTGAACGTAACCTGGACGATGTGATAGTCCGTCCCGAGACCACGCGTCGCCTTGGACCAGTCGGGATCAACGCTCATCGCTGCGCCGAAACCGACTTCGCCTTCGAGTAGGTCGAGCGCGCCGGTGACGCCTTTCGCCGCCGCCATCGCCGCCATAGCGCCAACGTCGGCCGCATGACCACCGTGCAGGGGTTTCGTCATTGCCTGCGAACGAAACGCTTGCTGCAGACCAGACGCGAAGGTGCCGACGGTCGCAAGCGCGTGCATGAACTGCTCGCGGGTGCAGCCGAGGATCGTGGCAACGGCGGCGGCGGCGCCGAAGCTGCCGACGGTGCCGGTGGTGTGCCAGTACTTGTAGTGCGAGGGCATCACCGCCTCGCCGATACGGGTCGAGACTTCGTAACCCACGATCACGCCGCGCAGGAATCCTTCGCCGGATACACCGTGCACCTGCGCGGCGGCGAGCGCCGCGGAAATTACCGGGCTGCCGGGGTGGAAGCCCGCGTCCCGGTAGATGTCGTCGAATTCGACCGAGTGCGATGCGGCGCCGTTGATGAGCGCGGCGGCGCGCAGTGTCGCGCGCCGTCCCGAGGCGAGCCGGGCGCGTCCGCGGTCGAGGTCTTCGGCGAGCGCCTGCTCGAGCAGCGTTGCCGGCGCGACCACACTGCCCGGCAGGAGCGCCGCGTACCAGTCGATCACTGCACGCTTGGCGTGATGAACGACTTCCGAAGGGAGCGTTGACCGCTGTTCCCTGATGGCGTAATCGGCGATGGTCTGTAGCAGCATGGTGGCTCCCAAAAGCGTGACTGGTACGACGTGACTGATGATGCGTGACTTGAAAATTCGAGATACGTCTGGAGCGCGATGGGAGGAGTTTCGGCGACGAGTCACGCCTCTTCAGTCACGCTGTAACAGTCACGATTCATCAGTCACTCGTCCTCGACGCTCATTCTCGCCGAGGACCAGCAGGCCGTCCACTGCGACCACGCCTTGATCTTCCGCCTTGACGATCAGCGGATTGATTTCCGCCTCGGCGATATCTTGCAGGTTGGCGATCTGCGAGAACGCGCTCACCGCCTGCGCCAGCGCGGTGAGGTCGCCGCGCGGCAGCCCGCGGTAGCCGCGGATCACCGCGAGCCCTTTTACTTCCTCGATCATGCGCATCGCTTCCTCGGCGCTCACCGGAGCGAGCCGCAGCGCGAAATCGTGGTAGATCTCGGCAAGCACGCCGCCGATGCCGAGAACAACCACCGGCCCGACCTGCGGGTCGCGTTTGTAGCCGACGATCACCTCCGCCAGGCCTTTCTGCATGCGTTGCACCAGTACCCCCTCGATGCGCGCATCCGCTTTATAAGCGCGCGCGCTCACGAGAATTTCGTCGTATGCTGCCGCCAGTTCCTGATGGGATGTCACATTGAGTCGCACCGCGCGCGCTTCGGTCTTGTGCGCGATGTCGGGTGAGAGCACCTTCGCCACCAGCGGGAAGCCGATGCCGACTTTCTGCTCGGGCGAGGTGATGATCGCGCTCGCCGCCTGCGGCACGCCGAGGGCGGCGAACACGCGGCACGCGTCGTATTCGTTGACGCGCGGCGAGTGGCCCAGCAGCGCGTCGGCCGCGGCGAGTTTTTCCGGGTCGGGCGCGGGCGCCTCGACGGGCGGCGTCCAGTCGCGCCAGGCGCGGATCGCATCGGCGCAGGATTCCGGCGTGCGAAAGCCTGCGACGCCGGCGTCCGCGAGAAGCTTCAGCGAAGCTTCCGCGTGCGGCGCGAGGAACACGGCAAGCGGCTTGCCGCGCCGCTCCGCTTCAATGATCGGCTCGACCGCGATCTGCGGCTGGAACTGGGCGGAGCTTCCGACTACCGCGAGCACCAGATCGCAGTGGTCGGATGCCAGCAATTCATTCAGCACCGCGCTGTAGATTTCCTTTCTGGCGCCGGCGAGCGTGAGATCGGTGAGCCGCGCTTTGCTGATCTTGATGTTCTTCTGCGCGAGGTTGGCGACGACATTGTCGCTCGGCGCCACCACGTCGACACCGAATGTGCCGAGGCGGTCCACTACGCTCGCCGCCCCGCCGCCGGTCGTTGTCATCACTGCCACACGTTGGCGCTTTGCCGGTTTCTGGCCGGTGACAAGCGCCGGCAGCTCGAACAGTGTTTCCAGCATGTCCACCCGCAACATGCTGTTGGCGCGGAAAAACGCGTCGGCCATTTCGTCACCGCCTGCCATCGCGCCGGTGTGCGAGGCGGCAAGATCCTGTCCGACTTCGGAACGGCCGAGCTTGTAGACGACCATTGGCTTGCCTGCCGCATAGGCCCGGCGCGCCGCGCGCTCGAGATGATGGGCGTCGCGGATCGTTTCCATGAAGAGCAGGATCGCGCTGGTGTGCGGATCATCGACCAGGAGATCGGTGATCTCGCCGACACCGAGATCGGCCTCGTTGCCCACCGAGATGAGTTTGGAGAAACCCACCCCCCGCCCGAGGCCGCGCGAGAGCAAGCCACCGATCATGCTGCCGCTTTGCGAAACGATGGCAAGCGGCCCGGCCTTGATTTGCGCGAACTCCAGTACCGCGTTGACCGTCAGCGCACACGGCGGCCGGGTGCTGATGAGCCCGATGCAGTTCGGGCCCACGAGACGCACGCCGCCGGCGCGGGCGATCTCGAGCAGCCGCGCCTGCTTGCGGCGCCCTTCAGCGCCGGTTTCGGCAAAGCCGTCGGTGTAAATCGTCGCGACCGGGACGTTTTTCGCGACGCACTGTTCCACCGCTGCAGCCACCGCATCGGCGGGGACCATGATGAACGCGTGATCGATCGCCTCCGGCACCGAGTTGAGATCGGGATAGGCCTTTTCGCCAAAGATCTCTTTCCGGCCGGGATTGATCGGGATGATTCTGCCCGTGTAGCCGTGCTTACGCAGAAAGCGCTGCGGGCGTGAAGTGTACTTGCGCGCATCACCCGATGCGCCGATCAGCGCAATCGAACGCGGCGTGAACAACGCTTCAGCCAAACGTAAGCTGGAAACAGGATCGTTACTCATGGCAATAGAAAAGCATTAACGAGAGAAAAATGGGGTCGGAGTCGATTTTCTTACTCGAATGCGCTGATCCCAGAAAAGGAAAATCGACTCTGACCCGAATGGCACTTACTTAAGCTGTGGGCATCGGGAACTCCTGCCCTTCAAGGCTCTTGCGGGGAGAGGCGCGTTGGAGCGGGCGCAAGGGGGTGCGATCGTAAAAGCGGGCCCGATCCGGCGTAGGGTGCGCTTGCGCACCATGCAGAAAAGATGTCCGGATCCATGCGACGCCATCACATTGGTGCGCAAGCGCACCCTACCCTATGCCGTTGAATCCACGATATCGAATCTTGCCGAGCTGCGATGCTTGGCTTAAGTAAGTGCCATTCGACTCTGACCCCATTTTTCTCATGACAACCGCGCACAAGTCGGAGACTTTTTCTTTGTCGGGTTTCCTTCGCGTCCGTGGCGTCCTTTGCGTTTAGGCTTTTTCGCCTTTCGACGGACGTTGTGAAAACGTCCTGTCGAAAACGGATTCGGCGATCCGGTTCTTGAGGATCTCGATCGAGCCGCCGGCGATCATCCAGCCGCGGCACTTGCGGAAGCACCATTCGACCAGCGTCTCCTGGGTATAGCCCATGCCGCCCATGATCTGCATCGCTTCCGATGCAATCTCGAAGCCGGCCTGGTTGCAGTAGGCTTTGGCGATCGCAGTCTCTTCGGCCGAGGGCATTCCGCGGTCGGCGTTGACGGCCGCCCGGTAGAGGAGCAGTTGCCCCGCGTCGAGCTTTACCTTCATCTCGGCGAACTTCCACTGGATGCCCTGAAACTCCGCCAGCAGCCGCCCGAACTGCTTTCTCTGTAGCGCCCACTGCCGCGCCGTTTCGTAGCAGTAGCGCCCGAGCGCGAGCGAGCGGGCGGTGTTGCCGAGGCGCTCCACATTGAATCCCGCGATCTGCTTCTTGAAGCCGCCTTCCTTGAGCACCACGTTTTCCGGCGGCACGTAGACGTTGTCGAACCAGGTTGTGACCCATTCCTCGCCATTCATGAAACGCGAGGGTTTACCCTGTTTTACGCCCGGGGTGTCGCGCTCGATCAGCACCGAGCCAATGCCACCGACACCCGGGCCGAAACGCACGTAGGCGAGCATCACGTCGGCGTAGGGCGCGTGGGTGGTGAAGACTTTCTCGCCGCTCACACGGTAACCGGCGCCGTCGGGGATGGTGGTGGTTTTGAGGTCGGTCACCGCGGAGCCCGCTTCCGGTTCGGTCATGCCGACGCAGATCACCCCTTCACCCGAGAGCAGGCGCTTGAGATAACGCTTTTTCTGATCTTCCGTGCCATACTCGGCGAGCACGCGGATCACGCCAAAGTTGCCGGCCTGCACCACGTCGGCGCTGCGCGGACAGACCTGGGCCACGGTCTCGATGGCGATCACTGCGTCCATCAGCGTGCCGCCCTGGCCGCCGTCTTTCTCGGCAATCGTGATGCCGAGCAGGCCCTGCCCGGCCATCAGCCTTGCGACATCCCACGGGTGATCGGGGTTGTGGGCGCGCACCAGCGCGCCTTCGCGCAGGTGGCGCTCGGCAAAGCCGCGCACCGCGTCGCGGAAGGTCTGCTGCTCTGCGCTGAGCTCGAAGTTCATGTGCGAACCCGGTAATGGGTGATGCGTGATGGGCAATCGCTTTACCCCCCGATTTTACTCGTGCCCCCTTCCTGTTGCCCATTACCCATTACCCATCACCCGTCACCCGCGGAGCAGGGGCCGCAAGTTCCGCATGTTGGATACCTGTTCAAGGGCCCAGACGGTATCGCAGAGGCGGCGCGCGCGCGGCTTGCCGAGGATCGGCGCCATCAGGTGATAGCACTTTTCGTCGACGTCGGCGCGCGTCATCGGATTCTGCGCCGTGCCGCGCACCGCCTTGGTGTGACGCTGAAACACCTGCCCGTCCTTGAGCCGAACCTCCACGATTCCCTGACGCGAGGGCATCGCGCGCGTGAGTTCGTCGTCGCCCTTGAGCTCGACGCGCAAGCGCACCGCCCGCACGCGCGGGTCGTGCATGCGTTTCTCGTCGTGCGCGGACTCGAAGGTGACGATGCCGTCGAGCAGCATTACCGCGCACATGTGCTGCATGCAGATGTCGGGCATGTTGCGGTTGTCGGTGGTGTTGGCGCCCTGGTGCGCAACCCGCACCACGACCTTTTCGACGTCGTCGGCCTTGATGCCATGGACGCGGATGAGATCCAGCAGCGAATCGAGCGGCGCCTGAATCGGGGAGCCCACCGACCAGCGCTTGATGTTGGTGTTCAGGATCTCGTAGGTCGATCCGAGTTCCTGCACCAGGCGATCCGGCTCTGGCGCTTTGCCGATACGGCGCGCCTCATCGTAAGCGACGAAGAAATTGCGCTCGCCAGAAAACACGTCCTCGACCGCGGTGAAACCATGCGCGACCATCGCCGCTGCGGCCACCCCATTGCGCGCCGGCATGCCGCCGAAATCGAAGGCTTTTTCGATGTGCTCCTCGTCGCGCATCCAGCATGAGACGCCGGAGGCCTGCTGCGCGGTGTAGGACAGCAGGTGACGCGTTTGGTCATAATTGAGTCCGGCGAGCGCGCCCGCGGCGGCGGCGGCGCCGAACATCGGACCGAAACTGTGGGTGGAGTGGCCCGCCTCGCGAAAATCGTAGGCGTGCAGCGCCATCGTGAGCCGGCAGCCGACGTCGTAGCCAAGCGCAACTGCGCGCAGCAGTTGCGTGCCATTGCGCCTTTCGCGCTCCGCCATCGCGAGCGCCGCGGGCACGATACCGCAGCCGGGGTGGATGAGCGAGGGCGCGTGCGAATCGTCTGTTTCGTCGGCATGGGCCAGCATGCCGTTGGCAAGCGCCGCTTGCTCCGCCGTAGTCACGAGCCTGGAGCCGATGACGCAGGCTTCCTGCGCGCCGCCCAGCGTCTTCACGTAGGCGACCGCTTTCCTGCCGGGCAGCAGGCGCGAACCGGATACCATTGCAGCGATGGTGTCGAGCACGTGGTGCTTGGTCTTTTCGGCGACTGCCCTGGGGAGCGGCTTCCTGATGGCGCGCGAGATATAAGTGGCAAGCTCGCGCATGACTGGAGAGATATTCGCGTCTTTCAATTTTTGCTCCGATCTGCAAAAGAACCCATCTCCGACGGTTCATGACACGGCTTGTCGTCACGCATCACGCATCACCCATCACCCGTCACTTGTCACTCGTCACGCACCGCGCGTCACGTGACACCCGTCACTCGACTTGCGAGTATCGCGCTCACCCTTGCGGCACCGCGGCGCGCGCCAACGCCCCGGCATCCTCCAGCGCACTCAGATTCCAGCATGACGCGATGACCTCTTCGATCTGCCCGGACGGGAGGATGCCTGCGGTGAGTCCCCTGAACTTTGCTTCCAGATCGGCATCGCTCATCGGCCGCTCCAGCGTGCCCAGCGCGTGCGGGACGTGTTTCGAATAGCTGCGGCCGTTTTTGAAAGCAATACTGACGTACGCCTCGGTCTTGCGGATCGCAGCGTCGGGCTCAACCGATATGCGCCCGCGCAAAGCGACGATCTGCGGATCGCGCACGCAAACGTCGCTGAACTGAGATTCGCCCGCTGCGCCGTGAACGAGCGCCGCTGCCGCCGCGTGATACACGCTGAACTTTCCTTCCAGTCCGCTCTGAGGGTCTTTGTTGCCGGTGAGCCTTGGCACCAGTGGGCTGACTTTAAGATCGATGCGCTCGATGTCGGAGGGTCGGATCGCATGTTCGCGCTTGAGCTCGATGCAGCCGTCGATGGCGGCGTGTACCACGAGTCCGCAGGCGTAGGGCTTATACATGTTGGACATCAGTTCGTAACGCTCGCCCCAGCCCTCGGTGATTACGCCGGGGTCGAACCGGGTGGACATGACATGTGCGAAACCGCGCGGCGCCTCGATTGCCTGCTCCGAACTCGTGAAGTCGCGCGCGGCAAGCAGCGCCGCGGTGAGCCCGTTCTGCGCCGCGCGTCCAGGGTGCAGGCTCTTGCACATGCTGCCGAACATCTCCTGTAGCCCCGCCGACTGGGTGGCGGCGATGCCGAGCGCCCAGGCCATCTGCCGGGCATTGAGCCCCAACACCTTGCCGGCGGCGGCGGCGGCGCCGAATACGCCGGCGGTGCCGGTGATGTGCCAGCCGATCTCGTAGTGCTCCGGGAACACCGACAGCCCGATGCGTTCCTCCGCTTCCACACCGAGGACGAATGCATGCGCGAGTTGCGCGCCACTCACATGGCGCCATTCGGCGAGCGCGATGAGCGCCGGCAGCACCGGCGCGCTGGGGTGGATCGCCCGCGCGTGGGTGTCATCGAAATCGAGCACGTGCGAGCTGATGCCGTTCACCAGCGCCGCATGCAGAATGTCGAGTCGCTCGCCACGGCCCAGCACCGCAGCCTGGGGCGGCCCGGAAAAACGCGAGACTGCGGCGAGCGCGCGCTCGACCGTTTCGTGTCGCGCACTACCGATGGCGCAGCCCAGCCAGTTGAGCAGCGCGCGCGCCGCCTCATGGCGCACGGCCGCGGGGATGTCTTCGTAGCGCGAAGCCACCAGATTGCGGGCGAGGGTGCGGGTGACCATAAAGCGGTGAATAGTGAATGATGAATGCGGAATGATGAATGCGGCAGGACGGGCGTACGGTGCGTGCAGTTCCGCAGCTTCCCTTTTCAGCAATGGAATTTTATCAGAACGCCGCCGCAGCGATAAGCTAGAATATTGCGCTCGCATAACCATGGAGCACGCACCACATGAAAACGCCTCTCGTGGGCATTGTGATAGGGAGCCAAACCGACTGGGAGGTGATGCGGCACGCCGCGCGCCAGCTCAAGGATTTCGGCGTCCCGTTCGAGGCGCGCGCGCTGTCCGCGCACCGCACGCCCGGCCTGCTGATGGAATGGATCGACGGGCTCGTCGCCGCCGGCGTGAAGTGCTTCATCGCCGGGGCGGGCGGCGCGGCGCATCTTGCGGGTGTCGTCGCCGCCCATACCACGCTGCCGGTGCTCGCGGTGCCGATGCCTTCCAAGCATCTGCAAGGGCTCGATTCGCTGCTCTCGATGGTGCAGATGCCGACAGGCATCCCGGTGGCCACTTTCGCAATCGGGGATGCCGGCGCGGCGAACGCCGGCCTGTTCGCGGTGGCAATGCTGGCCCTTGAAGACAAGAAGCTCGCTCACGCGCTGCAGGCTTTCCGCAAGGCGCAGGCCGACGCCGTCAAAGCGATCAAATTGCCCGACCTCTGAAGTGATGGGTGATGAGTAATGAGCGATGAGCGTTTTTGCCCATTACCCATTACCCATTACCCATTACCCATTACCCATTACCCATTACCCATTACCCATTACCCATTACCCATCACCCATCACCCATCACCCATCACCCATCACCCGTTACTTGTTCACCCGTATCCAAAATGAATTCCGATCATTCGACGCTGTTTGAATCCAGCATCCAAAGCCTCAAGTTCCTGCATCGCGGCAAGGTGCGCGATCTCTACGCGGTCGGCGATGACAAGCTGCTGGTCGTGCAGACCGACCGGCTCTCCGCGTTCGATGTGATCCTGCCTACGCCGATTCCCGGCAAGGGCCATGTGCTGACCGAATTGTCCTTCTTCTGGTTCAGGAAGCTCGGCCACGTCGTGCGAAACCACCTCACCGATATCGCGCCGGAATCGGTGGTCGCGCCCTCCGAACGAGCCCAGGTCGCCGGGCGCGCGATGGTCGTGAAGAAACTGAAGCCGCTGCTGATCGAGGCGGTGGTGCGGGGCTATATCATCGGCTCGGGCTGGAACGATTATCAGAAGACCCGCGCGGTCTGCGGCATCGAGCTGCCGCCGGGGCTGAAGCAGGCGCAGAAGCTGCCGCAGCCGATTTTCACTCCCGCGTTCAAGGCGCCGATGGGCGAGCACGACGAGAACATCACATTCGCCGAAGCTGAAAAATTGGCCGGCAAGGAACTCGCCGCGCAAGTGCGCGACATCTCGATCCGCCTGTATACCGAAGCGGCGGACTACGCCGCCACGCGCGGCATCATCATCGCCGACACAAAATTCGAATTTGGGGTTGATGATAAGGGCGGACTGGTTCTCATAGACGAAGCACTTACGCCGGATTCGTCACGATTCTGGCCCGCGGCCCAGTACCGTACTGGTACCAGCCCGCCCTCCTTCGACAAACAATTCGTGCGCGACTGGCTCGAGACGCAGCCGTGGAACAAAAAGCATCCCGCGCCCGCGCTGCCGCCCGACGTGCTCAGGAAGACATCCGAGAAATACCGCGAAGCGCTGCGGCTGCTAGCCGGGAGTTAGAGACGATTGAACCGCCAAGACGCCAAGGCCGCCAAGGAACAAATACAAGAGAAGTCAAAAGCGGGAGGCGGGAGGAAGAAGCGAAAGGCGGAAAAACGACCTGGCGGCAGCGAATGCCTCAAGATCAAATTGGGTCCTCGATCTTTATCCTTTAGGGGTTGCTTTCCTATCTCATTTGTTTTTTCTTGGCGGTCTTGGCGTCTTGGCGGTTCGTTTGAATGGTTTTTGATCGCGAAATCGATAACGCTGTAGCCATCCTGCGAGCGGGTGGACTCGTGGCGTTTCCGACCGAGACGGTGTATGGGCTCGGGGCGGACGCTTCCAATCCCGAAGCGGTGAAGAGAGTTTTCGCGGCCAAGGGCCGTCCGCACGATCATCCTTTGATCGTGCATGTCGCCGACGCGGTGCAGCTTGCCAACTGGGCCCGAGAAATTCCGCCAGCCGCCTGGACGTTGGCCAGGAAATTCTGGCCTGGCCCGCTGACGTTGATCCTCAAGCGTTCACCGCGGGTGAACGATCTTGTCACGGGAGGCCAGGACACGGTCGCGCTGCGCGTGCCGTCCCACCCCGTCGCGCAGGCGCTATTGAGGCGCTTCGGTGGCGGAGTCGCCGCGCCTTCGGCCAACCGCTTCGGGCGCGTGTCCGCCACCACCGCCGAGCATGTGCGTCGCGAGTTTGGAGGCGCGGTTGACTGCGTGCTCGACGGCGGCGCGGCTGATGTCGGCATCGAATCGACCATCGTCGATCTTTCTGGCGCCGCCCCGGCGCTGCTGCGCCCGGGCTGGATCACCGTGGAGCAACTGCAAGATGCGTTGGGTATGCCGCTCGCCTCACCCGATACGCAGTCGCCGCGCGCGCCGGGCACGCTCGCCAAACACTACGCGCCGCAGACGCCGTTGATGGTGATGGAAGCTGACCTGCTGCTGGAGCTGGCGGCGAGCCTCGCGCGGCAGGGAAAGCGCATCGCGGTGCTGGCGCGCTCCGCGCTGCAGCCGCTCAGCCCGGGGCTGACATGGGTCGCCGCACCGCAGGACGCAGCCGGCTACGCACACCAACTCTACGCCAGCCTGCGCCAACTCGACGAAGCCGGGTGCGACACGATTCTCGTGGAAGCGCCGCCGCAGGATGCGGCATGGGCGGCCATCCGGGACCGCCTTACGCGCGCTGCGGCCGGCACGCAGGAAAACCTGGCGTAGCCTCCGATCTGCGTCCACCGGCGTTCATCGGCGGTCTCTATCTGCCCTTGAATTGCGGCTTCGTTTTCTTCAGGAACGCTTCGACTCCGATTCTGTAGTCCTCCGTATCAAAGCATGCGAAGCCCTCGTCCCATTCCTGCTCGCTCAACTTCGCGGCGACCGTCAATCGCTCGATGAACTGTTTGTGCCACCGCGCCACCAGCGGTGCGCCGGCGGCGATGCGCTCGGCCAGCGCGTAGGCTTCGCTCTCGACGTCCGCGTCAGGCACGACGCGGTTGACAAGCCTCTTCTGCAGCGCTTCTTGTGCATCGAACACGCGGCCCTCGAGCAGGATTTCCAGTGTCACCGCACGGCCAACGAGCGCCAGCAGTCCCTGCAATTCGCCGTAGGCCATCGTGAGGCCGAGGCGATCGATCGGGATGCCGAAGCGGCTCGACTCCCCGCAGATGCGCATGTCGCACATCGCAGCGATCTCCAGCCCGCCGCCCACGCAAGCGCCCTTG
Organism: Betaproteobacteria bacterium RIFCSPLOWO2_12_FULL_62_13; assembly: GCA_001771985.1. Classification (GTDB taxonomy): domain Bacteria; phylum Pseudomonadota; class Gammaproteobacteria; order Burkholderiales; family SG8-41; genus DSOT01. The sequence continues at coordinate 14,887 of MERG01000407.1, forward strand.
ATCAGCGCTACCGTCGGATGCCGGCAGCGGGCTACCGCCTGCATCGTTTCGTGGACAAGGTTTCCGTAGACCTTCGCTTGCCGCGAGTCTGCGCGCTCGGCAGCGAACTCCGAAATGTCCGCGCCCGCGGCAAACGCCTTCTCACCCGCGCCGCGCAGCACGATGCAGCGCAATTCATTTTCCGTTGACAGCTCGCGCATCAGCTCGCCCAGGCGCTGCCACATCGCCTTGTTGAGCGCGTTGAGCCGGTCGGGGTTGTTGAGCGTGACGGTGGCGACGGCACTATCACGATCGATTAACACGGGATTCACCATTGGCGCGGACATTCTAGCAGATGAGGCGTGTACGAGAGACCGGGGTTCCCGCGCACCTCTCACGACCTTACGATCTCACGTGTGACGCCTCACCGATAAAACAGCTCGACGAGAACCAACGGAATTGCGGGCACGTAAGTTACCAGCAGCAGCACGGCCAGCAGCACGGCGATGAACGGCACGTTGGCCTTGGCGACGTCCCAGATGTTTTCCTTGGCGATCGAGCAGGCGGTCATCAGCACGCTCGCCACGGGCGGAGTCTGCTGCCCGATCGCGAGGTTGAGCGTGACGACGATGCCGAAGTGCACCGGGTCTATGCCGGCGGCGTTCACCACCGGCATCACGATGGGGACGACCAGGATGATCGCGGCGGCGGAGTGCAGGAACAGCCCGACCACGAGGAAGAACACGTTGAGCAGCGCGAGAATCATGTAGCGGTCGTTGGTGAACGCGGTAATCGCTTGCGCCAGCTTCTGTGGCACCTGCGCCTCGGTGAGATAGACGCCGAGCAGCGCGCTCGATGCGACCAGCAGCATGACGACAGCCGTCTGCACGGCGCCGTCCACGATCGCCGCCTTGAGCTGCTTCCAGTCGATCTCCCGATAGTAGAACGCGACGCCGAGCGCGGCGACAACCGCGAGGCCCGCGCCCTCCGT
>MERG01000407.1:15912-20194 GCA_001771985.1 Betaproteobacteria bacterium RIFCSPLOWO2_12_FULL_62_13
CGAGCGCGGCCTCCTTGAAGGTCTGCCATAGGCGCTTGAGCTGGAACACCTCCTCGACCGGGTAGTCGTAGCGCACCGCGTACCAGTAACACAGCCCCATCATGAGGAGCCCTCCGATGACGCCGGGAATGATGCCCGCGACGAAAACCTGCACGACCGAGCTGCCCGCCATCACCGCGTAGAGGATGATCGGGATGGAAGGCGGGATGATGATTGCGAGCGAGGCTGAGGACGAGGTGACGGCCGCGGTGAAAGGTCCCGGATAACCCTTTTTCTTCATCGCCGGCATGAGCACCGAGCCGATTGCGGCGACATCCGCCACTGCGGAGCCTGATATCTCGGCGAAGAACATGGAGGCGCCGACGTTGACCATTGCCAGTCCCCCGCGGATGAAGCCGAGCAGGGCGGAAGCGAACGCGATCAGCCGGCGCGAGATGCCGGACGTATTCATGATCGCCCCGGCGAGGATGAACAGCGGTATGGCGATCAGCGGGAAGTTGGTCGCGCCGTTGTACATCACGATCGCCACGTTGGGCAGCGAGTCCACGCCCTGCGTGGCGAGCATCGCGGCGACCGCTGCAAGGCCGAGCGCGACCGCGATCGGCACGTTGATCAGCACCAGGGCGAGCACGCCCAGGAGCAGCAGCAAAATCGCCATTACGGATTGATTCCCATGCGCGGCGCGCCGGCGCCCGCGGCAGCGCGCAGGAGCTGGGGCAGGCGCAGCAGTTCCGCGATCATGAACAAGGTGGCGCCGATGGGGATCACCGATTGCGTGTACTTCACCGACACCTCGGGTAGGCTCACCAGGTGGTCGGTGGCGAGCACGTCCAGCACCGACCACCCGATCCAGGCCATCAGGGCGAAGAAACCGATCACGCAGGCTTCCGCGAACAGCGTTGTCGCCAGCCGCAGCGCGCGCGGCATCGCCTCGACCAGGCCCGGCACGCCGATATGCGCCCCCCTCATGGCGGCGAGCGCCGCCCCGTAATAGGTGATCCAGGCGAGCAGGATGGAAGCGATCTCGTCATACCACACCAGCGACTCGCCGATCGAGCGGAAGATCACGCCGATTACCACCTCGCAGGCGAGCGTGACCATCAGCACGATCGCGATTGCCTCGAGGAGCGTCTCGTAGGCCGAGCGTACGCGAACAAGCATCATTACTTCAATGATGAATGATGAACGATGAATGATGAATAGATCGGAGCCGAAGAGGCGGAACCGGGATTTCGTTCCGCGCTCCTCGTTCCGCGTTCATCATTTCGCCAATGCGAGCGCCTTGTCGATGAGTTCCTTCGAGCCCTTCACTTCCTTGCCGAAGTCCTCGTACACCGCCTTGCTCGCCGCGACGAATGCCCTCTTGTCCGCTTCGTTCACCTGAACCCCGGCGGACTTGATCTTGCCCAGCAGCTCGTTTTCGTCCTTTTCCGCCGTGGCGTAGACGAAAGCCTGCATTTCCTTTGCGACGCCTTCCAGCGCCTTGCGCACGTCAGCCGGGAGGCTCGCCCACTTCTTCGAGCCAGTGGTGATGTAGGCGGGCGTATAGACGTGGCCGGTGAGCGACAGAAACTTCTGCACCTCGTGGAACTTGGCGCTGAAAATCTGCGAGAACGGATTTTCCTGACCGTCCATCACCCCGGTCTGCAGCGCGGTGAACACTTCGGAATACTTCATCGGGCTCGGGTTCGCCCCGTAGGCCTGGAACATCTTCACCCGCCACTTGCCTTCGGGTACCCGCAGCTTGATGCCCTGCAAGTCCTGCGGCTTGACAATGGGGCGCTTCGAGTTGGTGATATGGCGGTAGCCGTTTTCCCATACCGCGAGGATCTTGAGCCCCTTCTTCTCCGTCTCAGGGGCGAGCCGCGGCCAGAACACCTCCTTCTCGATGGCGTTCATGTGCTTGCGGTCCTTGACGAGGTAGGGCATCTCGAAAATGCCGAACAGGTCGGACTCCGAAGACATTACGGTGGAGGGCAGGGCGAGATCCACCGTGCCAAGCTTGAGCTTCTGCAGCAGTTCCTTGTCGCCGCCCAGTTGGCTCGACCCGAAGACGACCACCTTGGCTTTCCCGCCGAGTTTCTGGTTGGCCCGCTTGGCGAACTCTTCCGCCGACTTCGCGAACAACGAGCCGGGCTCTCCGACATGGCCGAACTTGAGTTCGGTCTGCGCCCCCGCGGCATGTGCAAACAGCACGCTGATCAGTATCGATAACAGCCTTACGACCTTCATATCCTTCCTCCTTTATGTCGTTGGGAATCGAATTCGGCGGCAGCGCGACCGCGATACGACTGATCGCGCCACGGCCGCAAGGGTGTTATTGAACATCACCGCCACCCTGCTCGGCAAGCACTGCACTCCGTGGGCCGCCTCGGGATTACGGTCACGACCCGGCGTCATCCGCTTCCCTGGCCTTCTGCACCAGGAGCGGTGAGCGGTAAACGGTAAACGGTGAATGGTAAGCGGTAAGCGGAATAACCCGGACGGGTGTCAGGTTTTCTGCTCACTGCTTACCGTTCACCAGCACTATTCAGGTTTCGCGCCTGACGCCTTGATGACCTTGCCCCATTTTTCGATTTCCGTCGAGGAGTTCCTTGATCGATTTCGCCGGCACGCCCGGATGCACCACCACGATGTTGGCCTGACGCCCGATAAGGCTCACGGGAGCGAGGTCCTTCAACGTGTTGTAGGGCAGTTTGGGTATCAGCGTGTGATTCACCGCCAGGCTGATGTTGTTGATGAGCATGGTGTGGCCGTCGGCGGGCGCTTTGGCGGTGAGGTCGGTACCGATGGTGCCCCCGGCGCCGCCACGGTTATCGACCACCACCGGCTGGCCAAGGGCGTCGCCGAGCCTCAGCGCCACGATGCGTCCGACGATGTCGTTGCCGCCGCCGGGCGGGAACGGGACGACGAAGCGGATCGGACGATTCGGATACTGTTGCGCGCCTGCGACCCCGACCGCGGCAATCCATGCCATGCCGCACAAGAATGAAACGGCGCTGAGGCGGGGTGTTCTCATGTCTCTTCCAGTCTGAAAGCCACTGACGCTTGCGTGGGTCGTGTCATGGCACCGCTCAGGCACCATCTTACAGCGGTGGAATATCGGCGGCGCGCACCATCACGCTCCACTCAAATAGTGGGCACTTCGGGCAAGGAGGTAGCGTCCTTGGCGTCGGTGCTCCTGAGGTTCAGGCGACGCCGAGCTTCGCGGCCGACTGCTTCCGCTGCGCGGCGCTGGCGCCCATGAGGTAGTCCATCGCCGCGTCGACGCCGCCCTTCTGATGCGGCACGTTGGCAAGCTCGAGGCCCATCTCAACGCCCCCGAGCGTGCCGATCAGCGTGATGTCGTTGAAGTCGCCGAGGTGGCCGATGCGGAACACCTTGTTGGCGAGCCTGCCGAGCCCGCTGCCGAGCGACATGTTGAAGTGCTCGAGCACGACCTTGCGGAATTCGGCTTCGCTGTGGCCCTCGGGCATCAGCACCGCGGTGAGCGAGCTCGAGTATTCGGCGGGATTGAGGCAGAGAATCTCCAAACCCCACGCGCGCACCGCCCGGCGCGTCGCCTCCGCGTGGCGGTCGTGGCGCTTGAACACGTTATCCAGTCCTTCCTCTTCGAGCATCTTGAGCGCCTCGCGCAGCCCGTAGAGGAGGTTGGTCGACGGCGTGTAGGGAAAGAAGCCGTTCTTGTTGGCGCCCGCCATCTCATCCCACGACCAGTAGGAGCGCGGCAGCTTCGCCGATTTCGAGGCGGCGAGCGCCTTGTCGCTCACCGCATTGAACGATAATCCCGGCGGCAGCATGAGCCCTTTTTGCGAGCCGGCGACGGTGACGTCCACGCCCCATTCGTCGTGACGGTAGTCGATCGAGGCGAGCGAGGAAATCGTGTCCACCATGAAAAGCGCCGGATGCTTCGCGCGGTCGATCGCCTTGCGCACTTCCCCCACGCGCGTGGTGGCACCGGTCGAGGTCTCGTTGTGCACGACGCAGACCGCCTTGATCTCGTGCTTCTTGTCCGCTTCGAGTCGCGCTTCTATTGCGGCAGGATCTGCCCCATGTCTCCAATCCCCTTTAATAAACTCGGGCTTCAGCCCGAGTCTGTTCGCCATGTTGTACCACAGCGTCGCGAAGTGGCCGGTTTCGAACATCAGCACCTTGTCGCCGGGCGAAAGCGTATTGACGAGCGCCGCTTCCCATGCTCCGGTACCGGAAGCGGGGAAGATCACCACGCTGCCCCTGGTCTTGAATACATGCTTCAGTCCGGCGAGCACCTCCAGGCCGAGCC
>MERG01000408.1 GCA_001771985.1 Betaproteobacteria bacterium RIFCSPLOWO2_12_FULL_62_13
GGCCGCGCGCAACGCCATTGCTGCTGATTTTGCAAGCCCGCCGACATAGCCCGCGTTGGGCCCGCCGTCCAGGCCCCCGGTGCAGCACCCCGCCGCGTACAAGCCGGGGATGGCTACGTTCTCCTCGTTCAACACGCGTCCGACGCCGTCCGTCGCAAGCCCTCCCATGGTGAACGTGATGCCGGCACACAAACGCAATGCGTAGAACGGGGGTTGATTGACCGGATAGGCCTTATAGGCCGCCGTCGTACGCGGCGGCGTAAGCGATCCGGCCCGCTCCGCGTCGAGGGCTCCATTATATTGCGCAACGGTCCCTTCAAGGGCGCCGGCGGGAAGACCGAGCTGGCGAGCAAGAGCGGGCAGGTCCTCGGCCTTGAAGATATCCGCACCGGCTGTGACCAGATTGGGATTAGCCGGCAGAATGAAATCCCGCGCGGGACCGCTCCATATCCGTTCATCATATACGACCGCAGCGGACAGAGGATCGGCAAGGCGGGCTACATGATTGGTCATGTAAACGCCGCCGATACCTTCGTCCACGAATCTGCGGCCCGCCCCATCGACCACGATGCCTGCGGTGCAGACGAAATCCACCATGGGAAAAGGCCACAAGGCATCGTTATGCATGGCGTCCTGCGCGAGCAGATGCCCGTAGAACTTGTCCATGCCGACGAGCTGTGCGCCCACCTCCCGCGCCATCTTCAGCCCGTCTCCATTACCCGTCGCCGCGCCCCGCTGCTTGAGCTTCGCCGGGGCTGGCGTGATGAACTCCCGCAGCAGCGCTTGATTCGCCTGGAAGCCGCCGTCGCAGATCACCACGCCGTTCGCCTCCACCGTGGCGCGCCGGCCGTGATGATCCATCTCCAGCCCGGCGCAGCGCCCCCCGTCCATGTGCAGCTTGAGCGCGCGAGCGCCGAGCAGCAGCGTGCCGCCCGATTCCTTGAGCGTCCCGCTCAGCGTGCGCAGCATCACGTCGCCGCCGCGGCCCTCCCAGTGCAAACCCGGCTTGAGCATGAGCGGTGGCGCAAGCGTATTCATGCGCCACGCGTCAGGTCCGCCCTTGATGAATTTGATCCCTTTTCCCTTCAGCCACTGCACCGCCGCGCGCGTATCCGTCGCCACGGCTTGTGCCAATTCGCCGTTTGCAGATCCGTGGGTGCGCTCATTGATTGCCGCGACAAGCACGTTTTCATCTTCATTGATTTCGTGGAAACACACGTGGAATGCGCCGCCCGTAAACCGTGTATTACAGGGATACCGTTCCTGTTCCCCCTGCTCCAGGACCGCGACGCGCAAACCCAGTTCCGCCAGCCGCACCGCCGACATCAATCCGGCAATGCCTCCACCGACAATCGCCGCGTCGAATTTATGGGATTCAGTCATTCCTTTCTCCATTTGTTGGTCTCGATTCATTTCGGAAGCAGCATGTCGACGATCACGCGCACCAGCTCCACATAGCTGCGCATGATCAGATAAAGAAATGCTCCCCCTGCGACCCCGGCTATCGCGAATGCCACCGACATGCCAGCCGCCCACGCCAGGATGCCCGCCGCAACGGGCGCCAGAGAAACTATCGCTGCAATCCAGTCGCCGTGGCGCACCAGGAAATGCAGCGCAGGATATGCCGGATTCGCCGCTTGCACTTGGCTCATAACATTGCCCCTATTGAGTCTTGCGTAAATGGATGACAATTCATTGGTCACGACTTGTACGGATACTCATTAAACAGCGCTTCCCAGTCGCACTCATTCGGCTTGGTGTAGTCGAGCGCGTACCAGCGCGGAAAGCCGTGCAGCGTCGAACCGCCGTCAATCATGACACCCTCGCCGTTGATGTAGCCGGCGTCATCCGACAGCAGGAACGCGACCAGCTTGGCGACGTCCTCGGGCTTTCCCCAGCGTCCGACGGGCGTCTGCCGCACCAGCATGCGCTGCCACTTCTCCTGCGAGATCATCGGACCCGTCATGCCGGTCTCGACCACGCCGGGGAGAATCGCGTTGACGTTGATGCGGTAGTTGCCCAGCTCGGCCGCCATGTGCTTCATCAGCATCTCGACGGCCGCCTTGGAAGCGCAATAGGCGCCGAGTTGATCGGCGATCACGCGCGCGCCGGAGGATGACGTGAGCACGATCTTTCCGCCCTTGCCACGTTGGATCATGCGCTTCGCGACTTCCTGGCAGACGTAAAACGTGCCATTGAGATTGACCTGAATCACAATATCCCAGTCCGACTTTTTCATGTCAACGATGGGCGCGAACCTGCCGGTCCCGGCGTTCGCAAACAGCAGGTCGATCTGCCCGTAGTGACCGGCAACCTCGGCCACGCATGCTTCCACGCTGTCGGCCTTCGCCTGGTCAAACACAAACGCCATCGCGGCACTGCCCACCTTGCTGCACCGCTCCACGGTCTCAACGATCATCTCCGGCTTGCGGTCGGCCACCGCCACGCGCGCGCCCCGTGACGCCAGTTCCACCGCCGTCGCCTGACCGAGGCCCCGCGCGCCGCCTGTTACCAGCGCCACCTTTCCCGAAAAATCAGCCATGTGTCTTCTCCGCTGCGAAAGAGGATCGCGCCGGCAGCCCGATCGCCTGCCGGTACTCCGCCGGGGTCATCAGCTCGCGCCCCAGCAGCGCCGCGATCTGCTTCATCTGCAGGAAATGCTCGACATTGCGCTTGATGACGTCGTCCCGGTGCGGGAAATGCCACAGCGTATCTTCCATCCCTACGCGCACATGCAGTCCGAGCAGCAACGCAAGCGTCGCGAGATAGGTGCTCGCGCGCCCGGCGGCGCACACCAGAATGAAGCAATCCTGATCGATATCGCGGATCGCCCGCACCATGCGCATCAGCGCGTCGACCATCTGCTGCGGGTTGTGCATCGGGCTGCAGCCCGGCAGCGCGGGCAGGATCAGCCAGTAATACGGTTTCGCGACCAGGCGGCTTTCCACCAGGAAGCGCCGCGCATTATCGATGTCCCCGTCGTCGTACACCGACATGACCGGCTTGCACCCCGCCTCCTGCGCGAGCCGCGTCTTTTCGATCACCACGTGCGGGGCCTTGAAGAACATGCTGTCGCCGCAGCAGATGGCGGTGGTGTTAATCGGAAGGGCGTCGAACAGGCCCGACTTCATCGTCGGCTCCATCGCGGCGCTCTCCTCGTCGGTGACCGCGACCAGGCAGCCGTCGAACATGACCTCAGGGTACTTCGCGCGCAGCGGCGCAATCACGTCGTGGAAGCGCTGCGGATCGAGCACATTGAACCCGCCGTCGTCCCGCACGTGAATGTGGATGTTCGGCGCGCCCGCCTCGATGCATTCCTCCGCCGAAGCACGGATCTCGTCGGTTGTGATCGGCTGGTGCGGATTGGCGCGCTTGCTGAAGAATGCGCCCGTGATGGTCGTCGAGATCATCACTTTCTGCGGAATGTCCCACTTCGGCAGCGGGTCCACGTCGGCGAATCGGCTGGTGAAGGGGTCGAGGACTTCGGGCATCCCGAACGGCTTCCAGTTGGTTTTCAAGCCCGCGCGACCCACCCACTTGCGCACCTGGTCCCACTTGATTCTGTCGTTTCCACTCATCTCATCACTCCTTCGCCGCAAAGCGATTAACCTGGAAAAAGCTGAATTGCAGACTTTAAGGTTAACCCCGCCAGTGTCGTCCTCATCCGCGATCGCGACGGCCGTGTCACGGCACCGGCCGCTCGGGATGGCCGAGATAATCGTTGTCCTCGTCGCGCACGATGCGCAGCGGCTTGCCTTCCTCGATCTCTTCGATCACGTGCGCCATGATGCCCGGCAACACGGCGAGCAGCGCTACCGCCGCCATCTGCATCGGACGGAAGCCTATTTCGCTCATGATGGCGCCGAGCATGCCGTCAACGTTGATGCAGATGCCCTGCTTTCCCGTCGATCGCAAGAACTCGGCGTGGATCGCCTCGAACATCTTGATCTTGTCGCCGAGCAGCCCGCACTCGGAAGCGATCTGGCGCAGCTTGCGCGCGCGGAAATCATCGCCCTTGTGGGTGGGATGGCCGAGCCCGGGGATGCGGCGCTTCTCGGCGCGAACCTTCGCGACCACGCGCCGGGCGGCCTCTTCCATCGTGATGTTTTCCGCACGCATCATCTTGACCGCGTTGTCGAGGAATTCGGCGCTGTGCTGGGGGGAAATCGTGTTGGAGCCCGCAGTCAGCAGCCCGGCCGCAGTGCCGGGCACGAGTTGGGGGTTGCCGGAGGCGCAATAGCGCGCGGCGAGCACGCTGGCAGCAATAAACCCATGGTCGAGCAGGCTCATCAGCATCGCATCCATCATGCGCGCCTCGTGTTTAGTCGGCAGCTCACCGCGCAGCGTCAGGAACACGCCCTCCGCATAGCTGCGGTCGCCGATGAGGGCTTCGTGCGAATAACCGCGGATGATCGCCTTGCCCTCCATCACGCGGCTGATCTTGGTTTGCCATTCATGCGCCATTTGCGTCCCCCTTTACAGTGATTGAGTGATTAGGTGATTAAGCGATTAGGTTACTCAACCACTCAATTACTTAATCACTCAATCACTGAATCACTCAATTACTTAATCACTCAATCACTGAATCACTGAATCACTGAATCACTGAATCACTGAATCACTCAATCGCTGAGTCACTCAATCACTCGGTCACGACCGCAGCGCACCGCACACGTCGATGCGCGTTCGCAGCACCCTGAGCTCGCCCGCAGTAGGCGGCTCGGTCGCCGGCACTTGCGACGGAATCAAGAGCTCGAACCCTGTGTTCTGCACCACCTCATCGACCGTCACTCCCGGATGCACGGATCTTAGCCGCATCCGCTTGGTCTCGCCGTCGAAATCCATGGCGCAGAGGGGCGTTACCACGTAGCGCGGCCCGCCGCCCGGCAGCCCCAGCCTGGTGCGCGCGTCTTTGCCGCCGTTGCCCCAGCCATAGGCCGACACGAAATCGCACTGCGGCACGAAGATGCGCTTGTCGTGGGAGTTCACCACGAGGTGAAAACGGCTGTTCATGACGCTCGCGTTGCACACGCCGATCGCTCCCGGGCCGCGGAACTTGAGCGCCTTGTAGTCCTTGCCGATGCCAATCAGGTTGCTGTTGCCGTACATGTCGATTTGCAGCGCGCCGGCGAAGAACACGCCCTTGCGCCGGAATTTCATGTTCTCGACCAGGTCGTCGTGCGCGTAATAGGCTTCGGCCCAGCGTGTGGCTCGATGATCGGTGATGAGCTGGAATTCCTCGATGACCGGCTCGTTCAGCAGGTTCGCCTTGGTCATCGCGATCATTACCGTCATGTTCGGTCCCCAGAGCAGGTGCGCAAGCAGCACACCCGCACGCGGCACCGGCAGGTTGGCGCCGACCTCGACCCATTCGCCGTCCTGAAGATCGCGCGCGAGCACCGTCGCCATGATCTCCTTGGTTGTGGCAACCGCTGCATTTTCCATCTGTTGCTCCGCAACTATTTCAATCGATGGTCGCCCCGGACGCCTTCACCACCTTGCCCCAGCGCATCACCTCCTCCTTCACAAAGGCTTCCGCTTCATGCTGCGTGCTGCTGATCGGCTCGACGCCGAGGCCGACAAAGCGTTTCCGTACTTCGAGGTCGTTCACCGCCTTCACGGTTTCGGCGTTGAGCCGCCTGATGATATTATCGGGCGTCTTTGCGGGCACGAAGAGCGCATTCCATGTAGTAACCTCGACGTTGTAGCCCAGTTCCATGAGGGTCGGCAGGTCGGCCACGACCGGTAAACGCTTCGCCCTCGTCACCGCCAGCGCCCGCAGGCGCTTGGTCTTTACCATCGGCAGAACCGAGCTGATGCTCGCAAAGCCGACTTGCACCTGGCCGGACACGAGATCGGTCAGCGCCGGCGCGGCGCCCTTGTACGGGACATGGACCATCTTGATGCCCACTGCCATCTTGAACACCTCGGCGGCGAGATGCGGGGTCGACCCATTGCCCGAGGAGGAGTGGAAGAGGGCTCCGGGGTTCTTGCGCGCGAGCGCAATCAAACCCTTCACGTCCGACACCGGCAGCGCGGGATGCACGACGAGGACGTAGGGAAAGGAACTCAGCATGCCGACGGGCGCAAAGTCTTTCACGAAATCGTACGGCAGCTTCTTGTACAGGCTCACGTTCACCGCGTGCGTGTTGGTGCCGATCATGAGCGTATAACCGTCAGGCTCTGCGCGCGCCACCGTGGCCGCTCCGATGGTGCCGGCTGCGCCTGCCCGGTTGTCGACGATGACCCGCTGTTGGAGGGAACGCGACAGCGACTGGCTGACGATACGTCCCACGACGTCGGCGCCGCCTCCCGGTCCGTAGGGAACGACCAGCGTGACGGGGCGCGACGGATAGTCCTGGGCCAAGGCTTGGTCGAATGCGCCCGGCGTCGCGAGGGCGACGGCAAAGCCGATGACCGGCATACGGGACCGGAAATATGCGGAAATTGCGCGGGCGCGCGAGACGGCAGTGATCGCACACCGCGGGTTGCGGATATTAGTATCCATTTTTCCTCCTGGTCATGGGCTTTCGCCTGTTAGCCTGTGATCGCGCACCGCGGGTTGCCGATATTAGTATTCATTCAGCGCCAGCAATCGCCGGACGCCGATGCGTTCGAGATACGCCGGATGATCCGCAGGCCCCATCACGAAATCATCCAGATATTTTGCGAGCGGGCCAAAATCATTTTCTTTGGCCCACGCGGTTGCGGCCCGCACGTACTGTCTGATGTGTTCCTGGTCCTCGGTGTAGTGTCCCGGGCTGGAGTACGGATGCGCGCCGAACCGCGCCCGGATCACACCATCCGCGCCGGGGATCGCGGTCTTGAGCGGGTCCTTGCGAATTTCTTCGTTCGAGACGATCTGCTCGACCTGCACGAATGTCTGGTCGGCCGCGGCATGGATCGCCCGGTCGCCGTACGCGTGGCCCACGTACTGCACGTTGCCGTAAGGATCCGACACCGCCGCGTGCAGGAACGCTATGTCGAGATCGATCGCCGGGATCGCAAGCAGCGTCTCGCCGTTGATCGGATCCTTGAATACCTTGATCGCCGGATTAACGTCCGGAAACGAAGTTCCAACCCCGGACCGCCACGGGTTGAAGGGCACGCGTTGCGCCGCGGCGCGCAGCGCGGCGTAGTACATCGCCTCGTCGAGCTCGAACACCTCGACCTTTCCCCTCTCGACCGCCGCGCGGAAAGCGGGCCCGATCGGCGCCAGCACCTCCCCACCCACGTAGGGCGCCACCACCTTTCGCACGCAGCCGGCGGCAATCAGCAGGTCGATCTCCAGGCCGGACGAGGCGGCGCCGACGGCAGTCAGGTTCTTGATGCCGCGCCGGATGAGCCCGCGGACGATCAGCATCGGGTGGCTCGAGTTGATGAAGCCGCCGATGCCGACGGTCATGCCATCCGCAACTTGCGCGAGCGCCTGGTCCGGCTCGACGATGCGCTGTTGTCTTTGCGGGGGCGTGTTCGTTGCCGTGTCGCTCATGTTCCGTCCACTTTAACCGTGAAACCGCAGATGAACACGGATGCACACAAACAAAACCTCATCAATCAACCCATTGTGACGCATATCGTGTCTACCCAACAGGTGAAACAAGCGTCCCGACCAAATCTCGAATTCATCGGCGTTTATCGGCGTTCATCGGCGGCTAACTGCTTCTTTCGGGTCTAACTGAGTTGATCGTTAGCCGTAACGGCGTCAATGGGCGATCTGGCCACCGTCGATGACATAGGCCTGCCCGGTCACGAACGATGCCTCATCAGAAGCCAGGTATACCGCGAGCGGACCGATATCTTCGGGCTTGCCAAACCGGCGCGCCGGAATCTGGCGCAGGCCCGCATCGATGACCTTCTGGTCCTGCATGTACGGCTTGGTGAGATCGGTCTCGATCCACCCCGGGCAGATCGCGTTGACGCGCACGTTGTAGCGCGCCCACTCCACGGCAAGCGCCCTGGAGAGCTGAAGCAGGCCCCCTTTGGTCATGCAGTAGATCGTGTTGCCCGGAGCGCCGACGAAACTGTAGATCGAGGCCATCGCGAGAATCACGCCGCTTTTCTGCGCGACCATGCGCTTGCCAACGCTTTGCATCGTGACGATCGCTCCTTCCAGGTTCGTGGCGATCAAACCGCGCCAGTCCTGCGGGCCCATTTCCAGGAAAGGCTTGAGCTTCTGCACGCCGGCATTGCATACCAGGATGTCGATCTTCCCGAACTCGTTGCAGGCCGCCGCGACGGCCGCCTCGACGCTTTCGGCGCCGGTCACGTCAGCCTTCAACGCCAGCGCGCGTTTTCCGGCGCCCTTGACGGCCGCCAGCGTTTCATCCAGCGCCGCCATGTCGCGCCCAACCAGCGCCACGTCTGCTCCGGCCTGCGCCAGGCACGTTGCGACGCTCCGGCCAATGCCCCGGCTTGCGCCGGTTATGAATGCGGATTTCCCTTTCAGGTCGAACATCCCGTTTCCTTGGAAATTATTTCAAAACTGCAATATCAACATTTAGCCGCAGATGCACGCCGATGTAATGAGTCCTTAAGTGATTGAGTGATTGAGTGATTGAGTGATTAAATGATTGAGCAACTGAGCGACCCAATCGCCTAATCACCTAAGCACTGAATCACTGAATCACCTAATCACTGAATCACTGGTGATCCCAGCGTTCATCAGCGGTTACATCGATTTTGAATCATTTTTGAAATAGCTTCCAGCCAGCCGGTCCCAGGTCGCCGGCGTCAACGGCATCGAGCGCAGTACATTCTTGCGGACCTTGTTGGTTTCGGTCTTCGGCAAGGCTGCGACGAACTCAACGTATCTGGGAATCGCAAACTTCGGAAGCCGCGATTGCGCGTGCGCTATCAAGGTTTCGGCGTCAGGCTTGGTGTCGGGACCGGCCACCACCACGATCTTGATGTCGTCGCCGCCAAGCTCGCATGGCACCGCGATTGCAGCCACCTCCAGCACGCCGCTTACTTCCGCGATTGCCTCCTCGACTTCAAAGGCTGAAACGTTCTCGCCTCGCACCCGCATTACGTCGCGTACGCGGCCCATGAAGTACAGGTTGCCGTCGGCGTCGAGGTGGCCGGCGTCTCCCGTGTGAAACCAGAGGTCGCGCCACGCCGCGATGGTGCCCTGCGGATCGCAATCGTAGCCGAGCATGATCGCGCAGGGCTCCGACGAGCGGACCAGGATCTCGCCCATCTGCCCTGCAGACAGCGGCTCGTCATGCTCGTTCGCGATGCGGATCTCGAAACCGGGCGCGACGCGTCCCACGCTGGCCGGGTTGGGACGCTCGTGCGGGAGATAAACCGGAACGTTCGCCTCAGTCGAGCCGTAGCCCGAGCGCAGTTCGACGCCGTGGCGTTTCTGGAACTCGAGGAAATCCTTGGGGGAGGCGCCGATACCCCACCCCACGCGCAGCATGGTTCCCTTGCTATCCTCCGCAGCGGTCGACTTGAGCAGGATGCGCAGGATCTCCCCGATGTAATAGAACGCAGTGCAGCCCTGCTCACGCACGTCCAGCCAGAAGCGGGTTGCGCTGAAGCGCTCGGTGAGCACCATCTTCGCCCCCGTCAGCAACACCGGCAGCGTGATCATGGCTTGCGCCGTGTTGTGAAACAGCGGAAAGAAATTGTAATACACATCCCGCTCGGTGAGCCCGAGGTCGAGCGCGATGTTGCGGCCCAGGATGTACTGCTGGGCATGCGAGAGCTGCACGCCCTTCGAGGGGCCGGTCGTGCCGGAAGTGTTCATGACCGCTCCGATGTCGGATCCCGCGGTCTCGGATTCACGCGGCGCCTCCGCGCCGGCCGCCGCAATGCACTCGGCGTAGCTCAACACCTTCTTGTGTCTGCTGCGCGCATGAAGCGCCGCAGTCGAGCCCACGCCGATGAGCGCTTGAACTTCCGGTGCCTGGTCGATCACTGCGAGCAGTTCGTCCGCGAGCGATTCCTCCGCGACCACGAACGGGACCGGTTCGCGGCGCAAGACGTGCAGGATCTGCGGGCTCCGGTATTCGGTGTTGATCGGAACCTGGATCGCGCCGATCTTGGACAATCCAAACCAAAGATCGAGATACTCGAGGCGATTGCGGAGCAGAATACCCACCCGCACGCCCTTTTTCGCGCCGAGCGCGCGGAATGCATTCGCAACGCGATTCGCCCGCGCATCGGCTTCGCCGTAGGTGATGGCACGATCGCCGAGCGCGACAAAAGTGCGATCGCCGATCCTGGCGGCCTGCCGGCTGAGGATCTTCGCCGCCACCTGCTCTGCGAGCGGCAGCCGGCCCGGAAAATCAGATCCCACTGTCATGCATCATCCTAGGGTCAATGCGCCGAGAGCAGCTTGCCGTATCGCGGAATCTTGTCGTCAATTCCGGCTATGCGCAGCAGTCTCCAGAGCGTGGCTTGGGTCGAAGTGATTACCGGCACCCCGAGCTCGGTTTCAAGCCGCTCGATGACCGTTTGGGACCAAAGGTTGAGGCAGGTGATCAACAAGGCTTCCGCGCCTGGTTTCCAGGCGCGCAGCGCCAGCTCATGAATTTCGTGCGGCGTCGGAGCTGCAAGCCCGAATGCGTCTTTGATGCCAAGACATGCGGAGGACGTCACCTCGAGACCTGCCGATTCAAAGAACGCGTGCTCTGCTTTGTCGATTTCCTCGGTGTAAGGCGACGCAGCAGCGACCCGCTTGACACCCAGCACCCGCGCTGCCTCGAGAATGCTCTGCGTGGCGGTGGTTGCCGCGACACCCGCCGCCTGTTCCACCTCGTGCTGAAGATGGCGGTCGTACTCCAGACCCTGGACGATGCTGGAAGCCGTGCAGCAGTAAGCAACCGCGTGGGGACGGCAGCTCGCGAGTTGCCGGACAGCGCGCATCCCTTCGTCCCGGTCCATCCGTATGATCGAGTCCGGCGTGAGGGCGTCATCGAGAAACATGCGCGAGGCGTGCACGCTGACCCCGGGCGGGCTTATCGCGCTGAACCAGGGCTCGACCACGGTATTGACGCTCGGCACGACAACGCCGATCCGGGCACGCCATCCGCCAGCACTGCCCATGTCGCGGGAATTTGTCGAGTGTGCCATTACATTGCTTCCCCGTGCTCCAGCCCTGCTCCACCGACCCTGGAGCACTCAGTCTATACCGATCGTAGCGAATATAGGTGAGAATGAATGAACAGTCAACCAATTCACTTGACTGAATGAACAGTCAATTAATTGGCGCTATAATCGCAATGAGCGACAGAACATACGCGCACCATGTGCCGCACATGCGGCAGGTAAGGGACCCATGATTCGGGATTTGTCTCGAACGGAAAACAGAACAATGTTGAGCTCCGTCAAAGCCATCGTAGAGAATCCTGAACTGGTACGGGAGCGGCGTCGCCAGCTAGTGGCGGCGGCCATTACGCTGTTCAACCGGCAGGGCTATTTCTCGACCACGGTCAAGGACATCGCAAAGGAAGCGGGGTTCAGCGCAGGACTGATTTACCAATACGTTCTCGATAAGCAGGATGTGCTGTTTCTCGCTTTGCTGCAAATTGTCGAGACCAACAAGGAGCAGATTCCTGCCGCTCTGCGCGGGGCGGCCGATCCCCTGCTTCGCCTGACCAGCGCTATCGACGCCTATTGCAGGGTGCTCGACGCCAATCGTGATGCCGTGCTGCTGACTTATCGCGAGACGAAATCGCTCAAGAAGGAGCACAAGCAAACGCTCAAACGCAGCGAGCTCGAAACCAATGAGATGATCTCATCCTGCATCGAGGAATGCGTCAAACGCGACTACCTCCGGCCGGCCAAAGTGGAGCTTCTCACCTATCACATCGTCGTGGTCGCCCATGCGTGGGCCTTGAAATACTGGCGGCTGCGGGAGATCACCACGCTTGACGAGTACATTCGCCTGAACGTGCATTCCGCTTGGCAGGCATTACTCACCCCCAGGGGCAAGCGGCACTGGTCCAGTCTGCTGAAATCGCGCGATTCGGGAACGAAGCGAACGGTATAATGCCCGGCAGGAATGCTATTGAGTTTTGCGTAAATGAGTGATAAGCCATTTGCGCCTCGAATCTCCCCTCTCCCCTCGGGAGAGGGGCGGGGGGGAGGGATGGAAGGGCCGGGGATGAAGGCCCAGCACTGGGCTCAGCACTCTCATCCATTCTCCTGCAATGCTCAGTAATGATAACGGGACGAGGAGTCGGCAGTGCCTGAACGCGAATCGATGGAATACGATGTGGTGATCGTCGGCGCCGGCCCGGCCGGGCTCGCGGCGGCGATCCGGCTCAAGCAACTCGCCGCAGAACGCGGCCATGAGGTCGGGGTTTGCGTGCTGGAAAAGGGCTCGGAGGTCGGCGCGCACATTTTGTCGGGGGCAGTGATCGACCCGCGCGCGCTGAACGAGCTCTTACCCAATTGGCAGGAACTCAACGCGCCGCTCAACGCCCCGGTGAGCGAGGATCGCTTTCTTTTCCTCACCCAAAAAACCGCGTTCAAGGTCCCGAATTTCACGCTGCCGGCTTGCTTCCGGAATCACGGCAATTACGTGGTGAGCCTGGGCAACGTCTGCCGGTGGCTCGCGCCACAGGCCGAGGCGCTGGGCGTGGAGATTTTCCCGGGCTTCGCCGCGGCGGAAGTGCTCTACGGCAAAGACGGGTCCGTCAAAGGGGTAGCAACCGGCGACCTGGGTATCGGCCGCGACGGCAAGCCGACTGACGCACACCAGCCGGGGATGGAATTGCGCGCCAAGTACACCTTTCTTGCCGAAGGGTGCCGCGGCCATCTCGGCAAGCAGTTGCAGGAGCGGTTCGGGCTGCGCGCCGGCGCTGATCCGCAGGTCTACGGCATCGGATTGAAGGAACTGTGGGAGATCAAGCCGGAGAAACACCAGCAGGGCCTGGTCGTCCACACCGCCGGCTGGCCGCTCGACAACGACACCTACGGCGGCTCCTTCCTCTATCACATGGAAAACAATCTGGTGTCGGTCGGGTTCGTGGTGGGTCTGAGTTACAGCAATCCGTATCTCAGCCCGTACGAGGAATTCCAGCGCTACAAGACTCATCCCGCCATTCGCCCCTTCTTCGAAGGTGGCAAGCGCATCGCATACGGTGCCCGGGCAATCGCGGCCGGGGGGCTCCAGTCGCTGCCCAGGCTCATCTTTCCCGGCGGCTGCCTGATCGGCGATGATGCGGGTTTTCTAAACGCTTCCCGCATCAAGGGCAGCCACGCCGCGATGAAGTCGGGGATGCTCGCAGCGGAAAGCGCGTTCACGGCCCTGGCGGCGGGACGCGCCGGCGGCGAGCTGACGGACTATCCGGACGCCTTCCGAGCGAGCTGGCTGCACGACGAACTCCGCCGCGCGCGCAACTTCAAGCCGTGGATGAGCAGAGGACTCTTTACCGGCACGCTCATGGTCGGGATCGACCAGGTCATTTTCGGCGGCCGGGCGCCGTGGACGCTGCATCACCGCTATGCGGATCATGAAACGCTCAAGACCAAGCACGAGGCGCGGCCGATCGAGTATCCCAAGCCCGACGGCGTGATCAGCTTCGACCGTCTGTCGTCGGTATTCATCTCCAATACCAATCACAACGAAGACCAGCCGTGCCATCTCACGCTCAAGGACGCAGCGGTGCCGGTCAAGGTCAACCTCGAGCTCTACGACGCGCCCGAACAACGTTACTGCCCGGCGGGCGTCTATGAGATCGTGCGCGATGCCGGCGGCGGCAACCCGCGGCTGCAGATCAACGCGCAGAACTGCGTGCACTGCAAGACCTGTGACATCAAGGATCCGACGCAGAACATCGTCTGGGTTACGCCGGAAGGCGGCGGCGGGCCCAACTATCCGAACATGTGACCGGTGACTCGTGATCCGTGACTCGTGACCGGGACCCGTGACTCACCACTCACGCTTTTTTCCGTTCACCGTTCACCGTTAACCAAAACAACCGAAACCCGCCGCTGCCGCCGAGCATGGCATCGCGCAGACGGCCATCGACCGGCTTTTTGCCGATCCAGATCCGCAGCAGCGCCTGGAAAAAATCCTCGCCTTTGATGGTGATTTTCTCTTCGCCGTTGACTGAAACACGGGTTCCGATGCCGGGCAGGTAATCGATCAACACCACCCCGCCCTTCTTGATGACGCCGATCGAAGCCATCATGCGATTCAGCTCCTGAATGCGGCTCTCTATCAGCGCCAGCTCGGCCGGAATGTGGTTGGCGGCAAGCGCGTTGTTGAGCGACGCGGTAAGTTCCTTTGCCGTCAGCTCGTCGATCAGAACATGCATCAGGACGCGCTTGGCGGAAGGATCCTTGAGCACCTCTTCCGCGTCGGCTTTCTTGCCCGTGAGATAAAGCGCGCCGACGTAAACCTTGATGAAGGCCATCCGGTGGCGCACGCCGGCGCCGTTCAGGACGAGTTGCGGCCCGTTCTTGCCAAGCGTGATTTTGTCCGCGACCTTGACGCCCTCGATCTCGAGCGCCATCGCGGGCGGCCATCCCGCAACGAGAACCACGGCCATCGTCGCAGCGCCCGCGATCAACGCCGCGGCGCGCCTGAGAATGATGGCCAACCCGACAAACGCACCGACTGCGACGACCCTTCGCATCATTCCCTCCCCCGTTCGGCCGCGCTGAACTCGCACACTATTATTGTTCGCCAATGCAAGTTTTTGAGGCGCTCAAAGCGCCTCAAAAACTCCCGCCGCGCCCATCCCGGTCCCGATGCACATGGTGACCATGCCGTATTTTTTCCGGTGGCGGCGCAGGCCGTGCATCAGCGTCGCCACACGGATGGCACCGGTTGCGCCCAGCGGATGGCCGAGCGCGATCGCGCCACCCAAGGGGTTCACCCGTGCATGATCGAGTCCGAGGTCCTTCATGACCGCCAGCGACTGCGCGGCGAAAGCTTCGTTCAACTCGATCCAGTCGACGTCGCCCAACTTGAGGCCCACTTGCTGCAGCACCTTGGGAATCGCCTTGACCGGCCCGACGCCCATGATTTCCGGCGGCACGCCGGCCACGGCGTAACCCATGAAGCGGCCGATGGGCGTCGCACCGAAACGCTTCAACGCCGCCTCGCTCATCAGGACCACGGCAGCGGCGCCGTCCGACATCTGCGAGCTGTTGCCCGCGGTGACGCTGCCCTTCGCCGCGAAGACGGGCCTCAGTTTCGCCAGCGCTTCCGGCGAGGTGTCGCGGCGCGGCCCCTCGTCGCTGACCGCTTCACGAGTCATGACCTTCACCTCGCGTGCTCCAAGGTCGGGAAGCTTCTCGACAACGGTGTACGGCGTTATTTCCTCTTTGAACTCGCCGCTGTCCGTTGCCCTCAGCGCGCGGCGATGGCTTTCCGCGGCGAACATGTCCTGCTCCTCGCGGCCGATCTTCCACTGGGCGGCGACCTTCTCCGCCGTGATGCCCATACCGTAGGCGATCGCGATGTTTTCGTTCTTCGCGAAGATCGCGGGGCTGAACGAGGGTTTGTTGCCGCCCATCGGAACCATGCTCATGCTCTCGGTGCCGCCGGCGATCATGACGTCAGCTTCCCCAAGGCGAATGCGATCAGCGGCGAGCGCCACCGCCTGCACCCCCGATGAACAGAAGCGGTTTATGGTCATGCCTGAAACGGCGCTGGGAAAGCCGGCGAGCAGCAGGGCGATTCGTGCAACATTCATGCCCTGCTCCGCTTCCGGCATCGCGCAGCCAACGATCACATCCTCGATCGCCGCCGGATCGAGGCCCGGGCATCCGCGGAGCGCAGCCTCGAGCACGTACGCGAGCATGTCATCGGGGCGCGTGTTCCTGAACATGCCGCGCGGCGCTTTGCCGACGGGGGTACGCACCGCGGCTACGATATAAGCGTCTTGGATCTGTTTCATCGTCGGTCCATTACAGAAATGATGAATGCGGAATGCAGAATGAGAAAGCTCAAGGCTTGGGCTCCTATTCATCATTCATCGTTCATCATTCATCGTTCAGTTTCTAAGCGGTTTTCCCGTCTTCAGCATATGCTCTATCCGTTCCTGCGTCTTCTGGGTCGCGATCAGTTCCATGAAATGCTGGCGCTCGAGATCGAGGAACCATTGCTCGTCGACCAGGCTTCCGGCCTCGACCTCGCCGCCGCACATGACGGTCGCGATCTTGGAACCGATCAGGTAATCGTGCTCGGAAATGTGGGCGCCCTCCAGCATGTTGACCATGAACGCCTCCATGGTAGCGATCGCGCTTCTGCCGGCAACCGGGATTGCGCGGGGCCGCAGCGGCGGGCGATAGCCAGCCGCGGCGAGCGCTCGCACTTCCGCCTTGGCGATTTGGAGGAGCTCAAAGCGGTTCATCACGATCGTGTCCGCGGACTTCAGGTACCCGATCTCGCGCGCGTGCTCGGCGCTCCTTCCGACTTCCGCCATCGCCACCACCTTGAAGTATCTTTGCAGGAATGGCGACATGTCGCCGCCCTTGGCGTCGGCTGCCGCACGCAACGCGAACTCCTTGCAGCCGCCGCCCGCAGGCAGCAGGCCCACGCCGGCTTCGACCAGTCCGATGTAACTTTCGAGCGTCGCGACCGCACGGTCGCAGTGCATGATAAATTCGCAGCCGCCGCCGAATGCCAGCCCGTCCACCGCAGCGACCGCCGGCACTACCGAGTACTTGAGGCTTTGCGTCGTGCACTGGAATTGCTCGACGAGATGCTCCACTTCGGCGAGTTTGCCCGCCATCAGTGTGTCTGCCACGTTAAGCGCGTGCGCCGCCTTCAGCGCCGCCGACTCCGCTGCGCGCCGGAATTGCCTGAAAAGCTTCCCCGCCGCCGAGGGCTGCGACGCTTTCGCGCCCCCTGACGGAGTCTTCTTGAGGTTGGCGCCGACCGAAAACGGCGGCTCGGTCTGCCAGATCACCAGCCCCATGTAGTTGCGCTCGGCCGCATCGATCGCCAGCAGCACGCCGTCGAGCACGTCGTCGCCGATCGCGTGCATGCGGCTCTTGAAGCTCACGATCGCGATATCGTCTCCGGTGTGCCAGCATCGCACGCCGTCGCTCTCGAAAACGGTCTCGCCGTACTTCGTGTCTTCTGCGAGCAGCCGGTCGGGGAAAGGCTGGCGCTTGTACACCGGCAGGCTCGATCGCCGCTGATATGTCTCTTGCTGCGGCGAATAAGAACCCTGCGGGCTGTGGACGCCGCTACGCGCCGGTTCCATCGCCCACGCCGGGAGCGGCGCGTTCGCGATCGCTTTGCCGGCGGCAATGTCCTCCGAAATCCAGTTGGCGACCCGGTGCCAGCCCGCGCTCTGCCAGATCTCGAACGGCCCCTGGTCCCAGCCGAAACCCCAGCGGATTGCGAAATCGAGGTCGCGCGCGTTGCTGGCGATCTCCGCGAGATGCACAGCGCAGTAGTGGAAACAATCGCGGAAGATCGACCACAGGAACTGCGCCTGCGGATGGCTCGATGCATGCAGTTGCGCGAAGCGCTCGGCAATGTCCTTGTTCTTGAGAATTTCCACCACCGATTCGTCCGCTTCGCCGCCGGCGAGGCGATAGGCCTTGGCACCAGGATCGAGCACATGGATGTCATTGCCGATCTTTTGATAGACGCCGCGCCGTGTTTTCTGCCCCAAAGCCCCCTGGTCGATCAGTTCCTTGAGCCACCGCGGAACCGTGTAATAACGATGCCAGGGATCCTTGGCGAGCGTCTCCTGCATGGTGTTGACGACGTGCGCAAAGGTGTCGAGACCCACTACGTCGGCGGTGCGGAAAGTCGCGCTCTTGGGGCGTCCGGCAAGCGTGCCAGTCAGTGCGTCCACCACATCGAAACCAAGGCCGAGCCGCTCCGCGTGGTGAATGGTGGCGAGCATGGAAAATACACCCACGCGGTTGGCGATGAAATTCGGCGTGTCCTTGGCGCGGATCACGCCTTTGCCCAGCGTGGTGACCAGGAATTTCTCGAGCTCATCGAGGATAGTGGATTGCGTATCGTGGCACCCGATCAACTCCACGAGGTGCATGTAACGCGGCGGATTGAAGAAGTGAACCCCGCAGAATCTCTTCCGCAGTTCCTGCGGAAGAGATTCTGAAAGTTTATTGATTGAGAGGCCGGAAGTGTTGCTGGCAAATATGGTGTGATCACCAATATGGGGAGCCACTTTGCGGTAAAGATTGGCTTTCCAGTCCAGACGCTCCGAGATGGCCTCGACGACGATGTCGCAGTCCTTCAACTGTTCGAGATGCTGTTCGTAATTCGCAGGCTCTATCAAGTCCGCTCTTGATTTGATCGAAAGCGGACTTGGCTCGAACTTCTTCAGGTTCTCGATTGCCTTCTGCACGTTGCCATTGGGATCGCCTTCCTTGGCCGCCAACTCGAACAGGATGGCGGGGACATTGGCATTGATGAGGTGCGCCGCGATTTGCGCGCCCATGACGCCGGCGCCGAGGACTGCAGCCTTGCGAACAACAAAGGGTGGAGCGGCGGCCATGGGATCCCCTCGCGTAGTGGAGGAATTCTAACACGCGAAGCACGGCACGAATAAAAAAGCCGGGCGGCACGCCGCCCGGCTTCGAAACGGGTCCTTCGCTAGAAGGAATACGTGAACTGGGCGCTGACGATATTAACGTCGCTGTCGTACTTGCCGACCACGTTACCCTGTAACGGAGGAGTCACGACGCCCCGTTGCTGGTTGATGACGGGATCCTTGATAAACAGATGCGCGTAGCCGAAGTCGAGCGTGGCCTGCTTGGACATCCTGTATTTTCCGCCGACCGCGATCCAGGTGCGGTCCTTGTCGGGGAGGGTTGTAGTCCGGAACTGATCCTCAACCGGGCTCTTGTCGTAAGCAACACCGAACTTCCAAGCGAAATCATCGCGCCACTTCCAATTGGCGCCCAGGCCAATGCGAAAGGTGTCCTTGAACTGGAAGTTGAACGTATCGAGCGTGAAGTTGGCGGGTATCAGCGCCGATGCGGAGGTTGTCACCAGCGGTACCGTCTTGATCTTGCTCCAACGCGTAAAGGTTATATCACCCAGAAGCTCCCATCGCGGGTTCAACTGGTGCGCAATGCCCCACGACAAGGTATCGGGAACCTCCGCACTTGCCCGCACACCCTGGCTCGTGACGCCGACCACGGGGGCATTGGTAAACGCGATCGTTCCCGCGAGATCGAAATCCATGGTGGAGCGATAAGTGACGCCAATGCGGGTATCGGTTCCGAGGTTGAACAATGCCCCGATATTCCATCCCCATTGGCTGTCATCGATGTCGATGTGAGCACGCGATTCGATAGGGGGGGCGAGGATTGCCGAGCGGTCAAGCTTGACCTGCGCCTTCTGGTAGCTCACGCCGCCTCCCAGCGACACGGCGTCCGTGACCTTGAAGGCAACGCTCGGATTGACATCTACCGTCTTGATTTCCGATTTCTGCGACTGGAAGCGGCCAACCCACCCCTGGTCATATTCCGTCTTGAGCCCGAAGGGCACGCTTACGCCAATCCCGAGCCACCACCGCGGGCTGAGTTGCCAAGAGAGGTAGGCGTTCGGCACGAAGGCCCAATCGCCCGCATCGCCCCCGTTTCCGCCCGGAGACGCGAGCCCTAATGGCGCGCTGGATGCCCCGCTATCACTGAATTCCGCAGACGGCCGGATGGCGTTCAGGGCGACTGCAACCTGCCGGCCCGGAAGCCGCGTCATGCCGGCGGGATTGAAGAATATGGTGCTTGCGTTCTCGGCCGCGGCAGCCTGACCCGCGTAGGCATTACCCAGCCCACTCGCGTTCTGCTCCATCAACTGAAAGCCGGAGGCTTGCGCGCCCACCGTGATGCTGCCCAAGGCGACCCCCACCGAGAGCGGCAGCAGCTTCTTCACCATTTTCATGGTTTCCCTCCCTGCGTTGACAAACCTGAATGCAGTTTCGGCTCCAACTTGTCGGTCACCGCCAATGTTACTCTCCAGCGGCGTTTTTACAACAATCTCAACCTTTATTGTTGCGCTGAAACAACACGCGGTTGCCGATCGTTATCGACGGCAACATATGTAAGTGTGGCTTCTGTGACTTTCACGCATTCCTCCCGTTCCGGCCGGCGCTGCGCGTAGACCTCGACATTCACCGTGATCGACGTGCGGCCGACCCGTACCACCTCGGCGTAAAAACTCACCACATCACCTATGAATACCGGTTTCTTGAACACGAAGGAATTGACCGCCACTGTCGCGACCCGTCCCCTGGCGACCCGCACCGCGGCAATGCTGCCGGCGATATCGACTTGGGCCATGATCCATCCGCCGAAGATATCGTCCGCCTGGTTGGCGTCGGCCGGCATGGGAACGACGCGGAGTGCGGGCTCCTTGCCGGCGGGAAGCGAGGTCGTCTCACTCATGGTGCTCAGGCAAATGATGAACGATGAATGATGAATGATGAATGATGAATGAGGGCCCCAACCCTAAGCATTTTCATTCTGCATTCCGCATTCATCATTCCGCATTGTTTTTCAGTGTCCCGCATACATCGCGTCGATTTCGGCGTTGAACTTCTCCATCACTTTCGCGCGCTTGAGCTTCATCGTCGGGGTGAGCAAGCCGTTTTCCACCGTCCACGACTCGAGCGTAGGCGTTACCCGCCGCACCTGCGCATAGCCGGGAAACCCCGCCAACTGGCGTCCGATGCGCTCGAGGGTGATGTCCTCGACCTGCTTCGCTCGCACGAGATCGGCGTCATTTCCGTCGAGGCCGCGCTCCACGCAGAGTTTCTTCCAGTGTTCGGCGTTGAGCACCGCCATCACGCTCAGATACGGCTTGCCTTCGCCGAGCAGCATCACCTGCTCGAACAAAGGATCGCGCAGGATCGCCGCTTCCATATCCACCGGCGGCACCTTCTCGCCGTTCGAGAGCACGATGATCTCCTTCAGCCGCCCCGTAATGTAGACATGCCCCTTTTCGTCGATGCGCGCCGTGTCGCCTGAATTGAGCCAGCCGTCGGGCTGGATGATGGCCCGGGTCGCCTCATCGTTATTCCAGTAGCCGAGCATGACATTCGGCCCCTTGATGAGCAGGGCGTTATTGGCGCCGATCTTCACCTCCACCCCGGGGATCGCCTTGCCCACGCTCGCCGGCAGGTTGTCCTGCGGCCAATTGGCGCAGGCGACCGGGCTGGTTTCGGTGAGCCCATACCCCTGCAGCACGGTCAAGCCCAGCCCGATGAACACGCGTGAAATTTCCGGCGACAAGGCCGCACCGCCGGAAAGTGCGGCGCGCATCCTGCCGCCGAGCCGCGCCAGCACCTTGCTTGCCACCAACGCGTTGAGCGCCGGCCACAGCAGAAATGACAATTTCCACGAACCGCGTCCCTGCGCATGCTCGAAGCGCTCGTATCCGATCTGCACGGCCAGCAGGAACAGCTTTTTCCTGAACGCCGGGCCCTCGTCGAGCTTGGCGCGGATCGTGCCCCAGATTCGCTCATAAATCCGCGGCACGGAGATCAGCATGGTCGGGCGTATGCTCTGAAGGTCCTCGGCGAGCTGCGGAATTGAGCGTGCGTAAGCGACCGTTGAGCCCGCCATCATCGTCAGATAATAGCCGCAGGTGCGCTCGAAGGTGTGCGAGAGCGGCAGGAACGACAGAAAGATGTCATCATGGCCGATCGCCATGACCTGCAGGCACGAATGTGCATTGGTGAGGATGTTGTTGTGGGACAGCATAACGCCCTTGGGGCGACCGGTGGTGCCGGAAGTGTAGACGATGGTCGCCAGCGCATTGCCGTCCCGCGGCAGGTGCCGTGTCTCGCCGCCCTCGTCCGGCAGCCACTCGCCTAGCGATCTCAAGCGCGGATCGTCGGCAGCGCCGGGCAGCGGCTCCACCGTGAGGATGCGCACCAATGCGCCGAGCTGGTGCCGCACATCGGCGAACATGGTCCACTGCTCGAACGTGCCGAAGAGCAGCACCTTGCAGTTGGAATCGTTGATGATGTAGGCAACGTTGTCGGGACGGTCCTGGGTATAGAGCGGCACCACCACCAGGCCCAGTCCGAGTACCGCCTGGTCGAATATCATCCACTCGGGCGAATTGCGCAGCATCACCGCCACGCGATCGCCGGGCTTGAGCCCGTCTTTTTCCAGCGCAGACTGCCAGCGCGCGACCTGATGGTTCAACTGCGCCCAGGTATAGTCGCGCCAGTTGCCGTGCTGCTGGTTGAAATCGCGGCAGGCGACCAGGTCCGGCGTGCGCCTGACGCGCTCACCAAACAGTCCATCGAGCGTGACGGCCGCTTCGACCGCGATCACATGGGCGAGATGAGCATCCTGTGACATTATCGACTCCTCCTTTTTACGCGTTTCCGCTTCGTGATTGGTGACTCGTGACTGGTGACTCGCAGCTCGTTTTCAGTCGAGAAAGAGGTCAGTATAGAGGCTCGTCCCAGGGGTCACTGCGTAGGGCGCGAAATCCGTCACCCCTTCCTCGCGCAGTACGGCTTCATCGACGTAAAAATTGCCGGTCGCGCTGCGGCTGTCGCGGTTGAATATCACATATGCGGCGTCGGCCACGATTGCGGGCTTGCGGCTCGCCCTGAGTATCGCTTCGGGAAAGTTCACCTCGATCGCCGCAGTCGCAATAGTGGTGCGCGGCCACAGCGAGTTGACCGCGATGCCATGGGTTTTGAATTCCTCCGCCATGCCGAGGGTGCACATGCTCATCCCGTATTTTGCGATGGTGTAGGCGACGTGATCCTTGAACCAGCGCGGGTTCACGTTGAGTGGCGGCGCAAGGTTGAGGATGTGAGGATTTTGCGCCTTGGCGAGAAAGGGGATGCAAGCCTGGGACGTGACAAAGGTGCCGCGCACGTTGACCCCGAACATGAGATCGAAGCGCTTGATCGGAGTGGCGAGTGTTCCGGCAAGCATGATTGCGCTCGCATTGTTGACCAGAACGTCGATACCGCCAAAGGTATCCGCCGCCTTTTGCGCCGCCTGCTGCACCGCGTTGTCATCGCGCACGTCGAGCTGGATCGGCAATGCCTTGCCGCCGGCGGCCTCAACTTCCTGCGCAACGCCGTGAATGGTCCCGGCGAGCCGGGCATGCGGTTCGGCGGTCTTGCCCGTTACTACGACGTTGGCGCCGTCGCGCGCGCAGCGCAGCGCGATCTCGCGCCCGATGCCGCGGCTCGCGCCGGTAATGAATATCGTCTTCCCCGCGAGCGACATGTTGTTTTCTCCGTCTTACCGCTCTGGAATCAGCCGCCAGTTGAGTGAGGCGTAAGAGGTAATGGGTAATGGGTAATGGGAAAAACCCATCACTCATCACCCATCACTCCTTACTGCCCCTTGAAAAGGGGCGCCCGCTTTTCGACTAACGCCGTCACGCCCTCGGCAAAATCTCGTGTCGCGGCGCAGCGCGCAAACGCCTGCGCCTCTTCGTCCAAATGCGCTGCGAGCGAATTGCCGAATGCCTGGTTTGCCAGTCTCTTGGTCTCGGCATAGGCCTGGGTCGGACCGCACGCAAGCCGCTCGACAACGCGCTGCGTTTCCTGTTCCAGGGCCGCAACGGGCACAAGGCGGTTCACCACACCCAGCGCCTGCATGGTCATTGCATCGACCGGTTCCGAGAGCAACATCAGCTCCAGCGCTTTCTGGTAGCCTACGAGCCGCGGCAGGAACCACGTTGCCCCGCCGTCGGGACTGGTGCCGATGCGGCTGTAGGCCAGCGCAAATCGGGCATCCTCGGCGGCGATTACGAGATCGGCGGCGACCACTAGACTCACACCTGCTCCGGCTATCGCGCCATGCACGCTCGCCACCACGGGTTTCGGCGCGCCCCGCAATGCCAGCACCGCGCGGTGCAATTCGCCGGCAAGCCCTGCGACCATTTTCGGTAATTGTGGCAGATTAGCGTGGAACATTGTGACATCGCCCCCCGCCAGGAATGCCGGTCCGGCACCGCGCAGCAGGATGACGCGTGCGGCAGTGTCGCGCGCTGCCTGCTCGCAGGCTTCCCGCAGCCGCACCATCATGCCGGCATCCAGTGCGTTCAGCACCTGCGGACGATTGAGGATGATGCTCGCCACGCCGCTCCGCACGGCGTACAGCACTGTATCGCTCAAGCCATCCTCCTGGGGTTCCCGAGCGCTTGCGCCGGCATGTCGTGCTGCTCGGAGTGTTCCTTTCCAAAGTCCGGCGGAAAGTCGTCCACCATGATGACGGCACGTCGCAACGCCTTCGCGCGCACGAGCGCTTCAAATTCGTCGCGCGTAATGATGCCCTGATCGCGGGCGCGCGCGGCGAGTTCGTCCGGCGTCCTGCCGGTGATGCATTCCTGGCGGGCTGCCGCGTAAATTCTCGCGTAGATGCCTTCCGCATCGATCGCGGCGCGCAGCGCGAGTTCGAGCTGCGTAATCGGGTCTTCCGGATCGGCCGGGATAAACACTCCCGCAGTCAGGCGTTCCCTTACAGCGGAAGGCTCGAGCAACAGGCTCGCGACCTTGTGTCCGAGTTCATCGCTCGGCGCGCAGATGTGCCGCCCGACGGGGAAGACGATAACCCTCAACAGCAGCGCCGCCACCCGGTTCGGGAAATTCTCGATCAGCCCGACGAAAGCCGATTGGGCGCGGAACAACGCATCCTGTATCGACCAGTCAAGCAGCGGAAGCTCGGCGCGCTGGCGGCCGTTGTCTTCATAGCGCTTCAAAGTGGCCGAACACAGGTAGAGCTGGCTCAGAATGTCGCCGAGCCGCGCGGACAATTTCTCCTTGCGCTTGAGCTGCCCGCCCAGCAGCAGCATGGCCATATCCGTGGCAAAGGCAAATGCGGCGCTCAAGCGCGTGAGCTGCTGGTAATAGCGGTGGGTGTCGGCATCGCCCGGCACGCTCGTGAGCCTGCCTCCGGTCAGGCCGAGAAACAGCGCGCGCGCCGCGTTCGAAACGACAAACCCTATGTGCCCGAAGACTGCCTGATCGAAATCACGCAACGCCTTGTCCGGATCGGTTTCGCGTGTGGCATTGATTTCGTGCAGTATGTAGGGGTGGCCGCGGATCGCGCCCTGACCGAAAATGATCATGCAGCGGGTAAGGATGTTCGCCCCCTCGACGGTGATGGCGATCGGCGTCTGTTGATAGGCGCGCCCGAGGTAGTTCTTCGGTCCCATGCAGATCGCCTTGCCGCCGTGCACGTCCATCGCATCATTGATGACGATGCGCCCGCGCTCAGTGAGGTGATACTTGGCAATCGCCGAGACCACCGCCGGCTTTTCGCCCAAATCGATCGCCGCGGCCGTCATGATGCGCGCTGCATCCATCATGTAGGTGTGCCCGCCGATGCGCGCGAGCGCCTCCTCAACGCCTTCGAACTTGCCGATCGGCGTGCGAAACTGAATGCGCACGCGCCCATAGGCGCCGGTGGTGAGGGCGGCGAGCTTCGACATTCCCACGCTGTTGGCGGGCAGCGAGATCGAGCGCCCCGCGGCGAGAGAGTTCATCAGCATGCGCCAGCCCTGGCCGACTTGCTTCACGCCGCCGATCACCCACTCCATGGGGATAAACACATCCTTACCCGAATTCGGCCCGTTGAAGAACGCGGAGTTGAGAGGGAAATGGCGGCGCCCGATGCTCACGCCCGGCGTGTCGGTGGGAATCAGCGCCAGCGTGATGCCGATGTCTTCTTTCTCTCCGATCAGGTGGTCTGGATCGTAGAGCTTGAAAGCCAGCCCCAGAAGTGTGGCGATTGGTCCGAGCGTGATGTAGCGCTTCTCCCAATTGAGGCGTATCCCGAGCACGTCTTTCCTGCCCTGGAATTCGTCTTTGCAAACGATGCCGGCGTCCGGAATCGAACCCGCATCCGAGCCCGCCTCCGGTCCGGTCAGCGCGAAACAGGGGATCTCCAGCCCCTTGGCGAGCCGCGGCAGATAGTAGTTCCTCTGCTCGTCGGTGCCGTAGTGCTGGAGAAGTTCCGCCGGGCCCAGCGAATTCGGCACCATCACCGACACCGCGCCGGTGCCGCTGCGGGTGGTGAGCTTCATGATCACCTCCGAATGCGCGAGCGCGGAAAAACCCAGGCCTCCGTACTGCTTGGGGATGATCATGCCGACGAAGCCCTGCTCCTTGATGAACTTCCACACTTCCAGCGGCAAGTAATACAGATCGTGGGTGATCTTCCAGTCGTCGAGCATGCCGCATAATTCCTCGACCGGCCCGGCAAGAAATGCTTTTTCTTCAACCGAGAGTTCAGGTTTGGGCAGGGCCAGAAGCTTCCGCCAGTCGGGGCGACCGCTGAAGAGTTCGCCGTCCCACCACACCGTGCCGGCGTCCAGCGCTTCCTGCTCGGTCTGCGAAACTTGCGGTAACGCCGTGCGGAACCAGCGGAGCACCGGCGTGGCAATCAAACCGCGTCGCAACGGCGCAACGTTGAATATGGCGGCGATCGTGAAGAACGCAACCCACAATACCACTGTGGCAGCGCGCCCGAGATCGGCAGCAAAACCCAGGGCGACGAGCCCCGCTGCAACTGCCGCCGTCCACACCGGCATCGGGGCGCGCCAATACGCAAGCGCCCACGCTACACCCAGCACCACCAGTACCGATAACCATTCAGCCACCGCACGCTCCGCTCACGCGCCTGCCATCGCGCGCCACTCGCAAGCATCGCGGTGCACGACACGACATGCCAAGCTCATTTCAAGGCTGCCCGCATTTGCGAGCTATGTCAACTGACTGATCCGCTACTGCGCGTCGTGAAAATTCCTGACACCGCTCAGCCCTCTCCTCCGCCCCTCTCGGTCCCTAATCCCCGACCCTTCTCCCAGAGGGAGAAGGGAGGCTCGAGCTTCCTCTCTCCCTTTGGGAGCATAAGCGCTAACTTAATTATTGCCTTGGATGGGCTTCGAATGATACATTGTCTGCTACGGAGGGAGCGATGGATCA
>MERG01000409.1:0-3670 GCA_001771985.1 Betaproteobacteria bacterium RIFCSPLOWO2_12_FULL_62_13
CCCCACGGCAGCTAATTGCGCTAACAACCTTCTCCGATCTGGTGCAGGAAGCCCACACTAAGGTGAAGGATGATGCACTCGCCGCGTCCCTACCTGACGATGGACGTGGTCTCGGGGTAGGAGGCGAAACAGCCACCGCCTACGCCGATGCTGTTGTTACTTACCTCGGGTTCCTCGTTAGCAAACTTGCAGACAAGGGGTCGACGATTTGTACCTGGGACATCGGGCCGACTTCCTCACGAACCGCCTCTGGACGCTCTGCCCGCGTTGCTACGGTGCGAGTCACGTTCGCGCGCCAGGGAATTCCGATGACCTGGGACTTCGCTGAGGTAAACATTTTTAGTGAGTCAGTCGGAAGTCTCGATACGGTACTGCGAACACTAACTATCCCGCTTGAATACCTACCAGACCATGCGCGGCCTGGACTCGCGCAACAGCTGGATGCGGCTGCAGCGGTAGCAGGGTTTCGTGGCAGCGTGATCGCTACTGACCCTCCGTATTACGACAATATCGGCTATGCCGACTTGTCAGACTTCTTCTATGTCTGGCTGCGGCGATCGTTGAAGCCGGTCTTCCCTGAATTATTCGCCACAGTCGCCGTTCCAAAAACGGAGGAGTTAGTTGCCACTCCGTACCGCCATGGGAACAAGGAAAAGGCGGAATCCTTCTTCCTGACCGGAATGACTCGCGCCATGCAACGACTGGCAGTGCTTACACATCCTTCTTTTCCAGTCACAATCTTCTATGCATTCAAGCAGTCTGAGACTGAAAGTGATGGCACGGCATCAACTGGTTGGGAGACATTTCTTGCGGCGGTAATTAAACCCGGGTTTACTATTAGTGGGACTTGGCCCATTCGCACTGAGATGAAAACACGCTCGGTAGCTATTGGTACCAACGCCCTTGCCTCCAGCATTGTCCTGGTCTGTCGCCCACGCGCGTCGAATGCCCCAGCAGCTACGCGCCGAGAATTCCTTAACCAACTCAAGGCCGAATTGCCCGCGGCGCTCATTCACTTGCAGCGCGGCAACATCGCTCCGGTAGACTTGGCGCAGGCGGCCATCGGCCCCGGCATGTCCGTCTTCACGCGTTACGCAGAAATTCTTGATGCCGAGGGCAAGCCGCTCCCAGTGCGCGAGGCGCTTGCGCTAATTAACCAGACCCTCGACGAGGTGCTGGCAGAGCAGGAGGGTGACTTCGATGCTGACACCCGCTGGGCGCTGGCGTGGTTTGAGCAATATGGGTTTGACACGGGCGAGTATGGTGTAGCTGAGACGCTTTCTAAGGCCAAGAACACCAGCGTCTCAGGCATGGTTGAAGCTGGCATCGTTGCTTCTAGGGCCGGGAAAGTGCGCCTGCTCAAACCGAGCGAATTGCCCGATGACTGGGACCCCACTGGCGATTCTCGCCTGAACGTGTGGGAAATGGTGCGCCAGTTGTTGCACGCGCTCGAGAAAGGTGAGACGGCAGCGGCTGCATTGGTTGCTATACTCGGCACCAAAGCCGATACTGCCCGCGAACTGGCATATCGGCTATACACTGTGTGCGAGCGTAAGAAGCGCGCTCAGGAAGCCCTCGCGTACAACGCGCTGGTACAGAGCTGGCCCGAGATAATGCGCTTGGCGCGTGAATCTGGTGGGAGACCACTACAGGAGAATCTATTGTGATCCGACATGTCAGGATTTTCGGATACAAATCTCTGCGCAAAGTTGACGTCCGCCTTCAGCCGCTCTCGGTGCTGTTCGGGCCGAATGCAGCGGGCAAGAGCAATTTCCTCGACGCACTGCAGTTGCTGTCGCGAATGGTGACCTCGCGCACGCTCAACGAAGCGTTCGAGCCTCCCTACCGTGGTACTCCACTTGAATCGTTTTCATTTGGGTCGAAGGGATTAGCCGGCCAACTGGAAAAGGACCGACTGCAATTCGAGATCGAAGTCGACGTGGATTTGTCCGAGCGGACAGTTGAGCGCGTGGAGAAGCAAATCGCTGAGATGCGTTCCGGCAATACTGTGGAAGGCAAGCGCGGTGGCTACATCAAGGAACGTATCCTACGATACCGACTGGCGGTAGAAATTCTTCCCCGATCGGGCATTTTGCGCGTCGCAGACGAAAGCCTTACCGCGTTACGGGAAGATGGCGAGATCAAGGCGTCGCGGAATGCCTTCATCGAGAAGCAAGGGTCGAGGCTGCACTTGAGGCTCGAGGGGCAGGCGCACCCGACTTATCACGAGACGGGCCTCGACCATACTTTGGTATCGCGGCCACTGTATCCCCCGCATTACCCTCACATTGCCGCATTTCGGCAGGAATTGTCGGACTGGGCCTTTTTCTATTTCGAGCCGCGCGAGCGCATGCGCGCGGTTAACCCCGTGAAGGAAGTACGCCACATCGGGTTGATGGGCGAGGAACTCGCCGCATTCCTGAATACGCTTCGCGCAGTTGATCCAAGACAGTTTGGCGCGGTCGAGAAGTCGTTGCGTACTTTGGTGCCGCGCATCGAGCGCATCGACGTTCAGCCGAACGCACTTGGAGAAGTGGAGTTGAAGCTGCATGAAGATGGTGTGCCAGTTCCCGCGCGCTTGGTTTCTGAGGGCACGCTGCGCATGCTTGGGCTGCTTGCGGTCGCTAGCGCAAAAGAGCCTTCCACACTGATTGCCTTCGAGGAGCCGGAGAACGGCATTCATCCGCGCCGCATCCGTCTTCTGGCGGAATTCCTCAAGACGCGCTCTCAGATGGGGGGTACACAGTTTATCGTGACTACACACTCGCCTTTACTCCCCGATCTGCTGCCCATCGAGGCGCTCTATGTGTGCCGGCGGCGCGAAACCAATACTGTCATCGAACCGTTGCACGAAGGTCCACTGTTCAAGGCAGCGGCGATTGATAGCGGACTCGACGACCAAGAAGAGGCCGTGCCCGTTTCCGAGCGCATTCTGCGCGGGGACTTCGATGGCTGACGTGCTGCTTTTTGCTGAGGATGACGCGCAAGAGCGGTTTGTGGGAACGCTTGTTCGGCGTATTGCGCGGGAATGCGAGGTTCCGGCCGATTTACGCGTGCGCAGCACGCACGGGGGCTATGGGAGCGTTTTGAAAGAGCTAGCACGCTTTACAAGAGCCTGTGGGCAGGGCAGCGAAACTATGCCTGACGTCGTCGTGGTCGCGGTAGATGCGAACTGCAGAGGGATCAACGAGCGGCGCGAGCAGGTACAACACCATGCGGGACAAATCCTTCGCGACCGGCTGGTCCTTGCGGTGGCTGATCCGCATGTCGAGCGTTGGTTCCTGGTCGACGGAGCTGCGTTCCGAGTCGTGCTCGGGCGTGGCTGCGATGCGCCCGACCAAAAATGCGAAAAGGATCGTTACAAGCAACTACTGATAAGGGCCGTGCAGGGTGCTGGTGTCGAACCGTTGCTTGGTGGCATTGAATATGCTGAAGATTTGGTCGAACAGATGGATCTAGGGAGGGCCGCGGGAGCCGACGATGCGCTCGGAGGGTTCATCGAGGCACTCCAGGACAAATTCAATCTCATGAAGCGGTAGCGCAAGGATTCCATGGCAATCACCAATCACGAACGTGTGGGCAAGGCGCTGGAACTTCTCCGCAATGGCATCGCGCCGTTTATTGAGAGGGAGTTTGAAAGCGCCTATCCGGGCAAAGCCCAGTCCCAAGC
>MERG01000409.1:3768-20964 GCA_001771985.1 Betaproteobacteria bacterium RIFCSPLOWO2_12_FULL_62_13
AAGTGTTCCGGCGCACGCTGGGGCCAGCCGAACGCAGCCTCGTGCAGGAGTTGCGCGACTATCGTAACAAATGGGCCCATCAGGAGAATTTTTCCGGTGACGATGCATATCGCGCGCTCGACTCAGTGGCACGGATGCTGTCAGCGGTGTCTGCACCGGAATCTAACGAAATCGAAAAGATGAAGATGGAGCTCCTTCGCGTGCGGTTCGACGAGCAGGTGCGCAGCGAAAAGCGGAAGACGTCAGGCGGCGCGATCGAAAGCGCGGCGGCGAGCAGCCTCAAACCGTGGCGCGAGGTCGTAACGCCGCACAAGGATGTCGCGACGGGCCGCTACCAGCAGGCGGAGTTTGCCGCCGACCTGTGGCAAGTGCATCTCGGCCAGGGCACGGCTGAGTACAAGGACCCGGCGGAGTTCTTCCGGCGCACGTTTCTCACCGATAGTCTCAAGCGCATGCTGGTGGGGGCGGTGCAGCGACTCTCGGGACAGGGTGGCGACCCGGTAGTGCAGCTTCAGACCAACTTCGGCGGCGGTAAGACGCACTCGATGCTGGCGCTCTATCACTTGTTTTCCGGCACAGCGCCAAAAGAGCTGGTCGGGATCGACGGCGTGTTGGCGGAAGCCGGCGTGAACAGGCTGCCGTCCGTCAAGCGCGTCGTGCTCGTCGGAAACAAGATTTCTCCCGGCAACCCCGTCAAGAAGTCAGACGGTACCGTGGTGAGAACGCTTTGGGGTGAACTCGCTTTGCAATTAGGCGGCAAGAAGGCCTACGAGCGCGTGAGGGCCGACGACGAGAAAGCGACCAGCCCGGGCGACGTGCTGCGCGAGCTTTTCAACGATTACGGACCGTGCCTCGTACTGATCGACGAGTGGGTGGCTTATGCCCGCCAGTTGCACGAGCAGAGCGATCTGCCTGCTGGGAGTTTCGAGACCCAGTTCAGTTTTGCACAGGTGCTTACTGAGTCCGCAAAGCTTGCGAAGAATTGTTTGCTCGTGATCAGTCTGCCCGCGTCGGACACGGGGCCTTCGCCACATACACAGGCCGATGATGTGGAAGTAGGTGGCCAGCGCGGGCGCGAGGCGCTCGATAGGCTGCGCAACGTCATTGGGCGAGTTGAATACTCCTGGCGGCCGGCGAGTGCGGAGGAAGGTTTCGAGATTGTCCGGCGACGGCTCTTCGACCCCATGACCGACCCGTCACAGTTCAAGGATCGCGATGTGGTCGCGCGGGCATTCGCTGATTTCTATCGCACGCAGCAGGCGGAGTTTCCACCTGAATGTCGTGAGTCGGATTACGAAAAACGGTTGAAGGCGGCTTATCCGATCCACCCCGAAGTGTTCGACCGGCTGTACAGCGATTGGTCCACGTTGGTGAAATTCCAGAGAACGCGCGGTGTCTTGCGGCTCATGGCTGCGGTGGTCCATAGCCTGTGGGAGAAGGGCGATCGCAATCCGTACATCCTTCCGGCGAATATCCCGATCGATGACCCGCGTGTCCAGTTCGAGCTAACGCGCTACCTGTCGGATAACTGGGTGCCGATACTCGAAAAGGATGTAGATGGTCCCAACTCGCTGCCGCTGCGGATCGACAGCGACGTGCCGAACCTCGGCAAGTACGCCGCCTGCCGGCGCGTGGCGCGAACGATTTACCTCGGTTCCGCGCCGACACCTACCGCGGCCAACCGAGGACTGGAAGACAGGCGTGTGAAACTGGGATGCGTTATTCCCGGCGAGGCACCGGCGATTTTTGGGGACGCACTGCGCCGCTTGGCTGCCCAGGCAACGTACCTTTATCAGGACGGGCCGCGCTACTGGTATTCGACCCAGCCCACCGTGACCAAGCTCGCGGACGATCGCGCAGAATTGTTGAAGCGCGATCCCGACAAGGTGGCGGCGGAATTGGACAAGCGCCTGCGCTCGGACCTTGAAAAGAAGGGGGATTTCAGCCGGATCCACCCTCTTCCGAGCGCCAGCGCGGACGTACCCGACGATCTGGACGCTCGGTTGGTCGTGTTGAGCGCCGATCAGGCGTACAGCAAGGAGCCGGGCAATGCCGCCGAAGCTGCAGCGAAAGCAATACTCGGTTCGCGTGGCAACACGCCGCGGCTTTATCAGAACACATTGGTTTTTCTCGCGCCGGATAAGACGCGGCTCCAAGACTTGGAGGACGCGCTCCGCAAGTATCTCGCGTGGGTCTCAATCCTTGATGAGAAAGAAAAGCTGAATCTCGATCCGCACCAAGTGAAGCAGGCCGAGACGCAGAGAACCGCAGCCGATGGAGCGGTGGTAGCGCGGTTGCCGGAGACATATCAGTGGTTAATCGTGCCGTTGCAGCAAACGCCGCAGAGTGCAGTCGAGTGGCAGGCGTTTCGGTTAACCGGTCAGGATCCGCTAGCCGTGCGGGCAAGCAGGAAGCTGAGAAACGACGAGTTGCTCGTCACGAGCTTTGCAGCTTCGCGCTTCCGCATGGAACTCGATCGCGTGCCGCTGTGGCGTGGCGATCATGTGACGATCCGGCAACTTGTCGAAGACTTTGCCCGTTATCTCTACCTCGCGCGCTTCCGTAATTCCGAAGTGCTGCTAGCTGCCATCCGCGACGGGGTGGCGTTGCTGACTTGGGAGCAGGACGGTTTCGCTTTCGCGGACGGTTACGACGAGGCCGCTGGACGGTACCGCGGATTACGCGGCGGGCAACGAGTTACGATCGTGGATAGCGATACTCCAGGGATGCTTGTTAAACCGGATGTCGCGCGCCGGCAACTCGATACGGAGGCGGCAAAGCCGTCAGAGGGGCTAGGCGTGCCAGGATCACCAGGCGGCGGTGGGGGCACCACGACCACGACGACCGTCGGGGGCACACCCGGAGCGCCGGTCACTGCACCGAAACCGAAACGCTTTCACGGCAGCGTCACTCTCGACTCAACGCGCGTCGGGCGTGACGCAAGCCGAATCGCTGACGAGGTGATCACGCACCTTACCGGGCTTGTCGGCGGCGAGGTGACCGTGACATTGGAAATCCACGCAGAGATTCCCGCCGGCGTACCGGAAAACGTGGTGCGCACGGTCACGGAGAATGC
Source organism: Betaproteobacteria bacterium RIFCSPLOWO2_12_FULL_62_13 (assembly GCA_001771985.1). Classification (GTDB taxonomy): domain Bacteria; phylum Pseudomonadota; class Gammaproteobacteria; order Burkholderiales; family SG8-41; genus DSOT01. The sequence goes on from MERG01000409.1 coordinate 6,845, forward strand.
CCGCACGCTTAAATTTACGAATCAGGGATTCGAATCGGATTAGCACGTAATCGCTATGTGTACGTCGGGGTTGTCCCCTTTACGTGCGCGCGGTCGCGGTGGAGAGTGACCGCTTCGAGTATGCCCTGACCGGGAGGGACGTAGAATGACCAATACCAAGCGGAATTGGTCACCATGGTCCTGATTCCGCGCTTGGACCTTCGGCAGGAACGACGCGTGTCTCTTATCTTCAGGGATATTCTATCCATTTTGCTTGCATAACCTGACGTTCTTCGTTAGTTTACGCAATCAGAACGGCAGAAAACAAACATCCCCAGCCCCGATCGCTGGCTGAGTTCATAGAGAATCTCCGGACCCGGGGGCGCTACACTTTTACCCGCATGGAAGGTGCGAGCGGCAAGGCTTGCTCCGATGTCGCTCTGGAAGCAGCGCTGCGGCGGCTCAAGCAGCGCGGCCGGATTGCAAGCCCGCGACGCGGTTTCTATGTCCTGGTTCCACCCGAATACCGGGAGGCTGGCTGTCCGCCAGCGAGCTGGTTCATCGACGACCTGATGCGGTTCGTGGAGCAGCCGTACTACGTCGGACTGCTGAGCGCTGCGGCAATCCACGGCGCAGCGAAGCGTGGCGCTTGAACGCGGCGAGCAGCCGAAAGAACAACGCCAGAACAATAACAACCATCGTGGAGATTCATTGTTGTTCTTAAGAAGAGTTGCTGACACCGACGCCTGCGGGTGCGCCGCGGGTGATGCGCACGGCTCAACAAGGGCCGGAGAACTGAGCTGCTCCTCGCTCAGGCGCTGCGCGAATTTCGGATCCTGAAGACACCGGGCAAGTTCGCCAATCAGTCCTGCGCTGCTGAAGCAGCTTGCGCGCCCCCCAGTGATGAGGCTAAGCAGCTAATGCGGCGCGCCCTACGCCGACCAAGATTCCGCGGACCCGTTTTCATGCATGGTTCTCACTCCGGCTTGATGCCCGCCTCGTGGACCACCTTGGCCCACAGGGCCATCTCGTTCTTGAGCATCGCGCCAAACTCCTCAAAGCTGACCCCGCCCGGCTCCACGCCTTGAGTGGCCAAGCGTTCATGTATCGCGCGCATCTTCAGCACCGCGCTCATCTCGCTGTTGAGCTTCCTGATGATCGCCGGCGGCGTGCCCGCGGGCGCCAGCAAGCCGTTCCACGCGTCCTGCCTGAAGCCGGGTACCCCCGCCTCCGCCACGCTCGGCACATCGGGTAGTACCGAGGAGCGTTTTGCGCCGGTGACCGCAAGCGCCTTGAGCCTGCCAGCTTTCACATGCGACAGAAGCACAACAATCGGGCCGATGTAGAACTGGACTTGACGGCCCAGTATTCCGATGATCGCCGGCCCTCCACCTCGGTACGGCACGTGCACGACGTTGATGCCCGCCATCGACGCGAACAGCGCCGTGCCTAGGTGTGTAGGCGTGCCGATGCCGGCGGAAGCGTAGTTGAGCGTTCCGGGCTTCGCCTTCGCCTGAGCGATCAGCTCTTTCATCGATTTCACCGGAGACGAAGGATGCACCACCGCGAGGTGCGGATACTGGGACAACAACGCCACGGGCGCGAAATCCCGGCGCGAATCGTAAGGCATCTTTTTATACACGCTCGGATTAATGACGAACGATGACGACATGACGAGCAGCGTATAGCCGTCGGGCGTTGCGTTGGCGACGATTTCGGTGCCGATCAAGCTGCCGGCACCGGGGCGGTTGTCGATTACCGCCGGCTGGCCGAGCCGCTCGGCGAGCGGTAGCATGACCAGGCGGGCGAAGAAGTCGGTCCCCCCCCCGGGGCTTGACGGCACGACGACACGGAACGGCCGATCCGGATAGCTTGCCGGCAAGGACTCGGCTGCTGCTGCCCCGGCAGCCGGAGACCAGAACACCACGCACAGCAACAGGCTAGCTTTGCAGTTCATGTTTTCCTCCTAGGATGAATTCACGTATCTGTCCCATCTTGCCTTACCCCCTGTCCATACGGCCCGTATCATGCATTAATCAAGGTGGATGTTCTTATCCTTGATCACTTTTCCCCATTTGACGATTTCCGCTTTGACAGCGGCCTGAAGCTGTTCCGGCGATCCCCCGACCGCTTCCATCCCAATACTGAAAAACTTGTTTTTTATCTCGGCCTTGTTAAGCGCCCTCGCAATCTCTTGACTCAAGCGATTAATGATAGCCGGAGGAGTTCCAGCGGGCGCAAATATGCCTAATATGGTCTGCGTTTCGTACCCCGGCACCGAGGCCGCCACAGTGGGCAAACCCGGCGCCAGCGCCGTGGGTTGCGCATAAGTGACGGCCAAGGCCTTCAGTTTGCCCGACTTGATATGCGGCGTGACGGAGGCCGCATTGGAAAACATTGCCTGTACCTGGCCGGCCATTAAATCGGTAAGAGCGAATGCGGTGCCCTTGTAGTAAATGGACACTATATTAACGCCGGCCATGGAGTTGAATAACTCGCTTCCGAGATGGGTTGTGGAGCCGATATTGCCAGTCGCATAGTTCAACTCTCCCGGCCTGGCTTTGGCCAAAGCGATCAACTCCTTGACTGACTTGACCGGCAACGAGGGATGCACGACCAGAATGTTGGGCTGTCTGATCGTCAGCGTGACAGGCGAAAAGTCCCGAATCGCGTCCCACGACGCATCCTTGCGCAAAAGCGGCAAGAGCCAAAGACCGGTGCTCTGGATAAGCAGGGTATAACCGTCAGGAGGCGCTTTCGCCACAGTTTCATTCGCAACAATGCCGTTGCGGTTGTCTACTACCACCCGTTGCCCCCACGTACTTACAAGCTCTTGCGCTACGATGCGCGCTACGGTATCGCCGCCGCCGCCGGCCGCGGTTGCAAGAATGCGGATAACCTTGTTTGGATAATCCTGCGCGGACACCCCATTCGCAACTAAGGCCATGACGAGAGCAAGAAACGTCCATACGACCAAACGTGGCAACCTCATATGTCCTCCGATAGATCCGCAGATCAAATGGGTGTGGCAGACAGATAACCCTCCGGTATGCTACGGGTACGAGCCTTTCAAGCGGTCCCGAAGGCGCTCAAGCGTCTTCTCGTAGAAGTATTGGATGATCATCGTCGGACGCGGCACCAGGACGGCTCGCACACCGAGCGCCCACAGCGACTCGACGCTGTCGGTGATCAACTCCGAGAGATCAACGCCGTACTTGTATCCGAGCGCATTCGCGCAAACGACTACTCCACGGCTCCGGGCCTTGCCGACGATCTGCCCTAGGACTTCACGGACGTCCGGATGCCGGTCGTCCCCCGAATGGCCCAGCGCCTTGGTCAGGTCCCCCATTCCCAGGTAGATCATTCGCAGCCCCGGCACCTCGAGGATTTCATCGATGTGCTTCAATGCGCTGGTGCTCTCGATGATCGGCACAACGCGCAGCTCCGGCTCGGCGGCATCGATCCGACGCTGCGCTTCCGTTCGGCCCTCGCCTCCCTGGCGGATGTAGAAGCGGCGATGGGGATTCGCAAGCGGATCATGGAGTCGCGCGACCTGTCGCGCGGTATTCACCGAAGCAAGCACGCATTCGGCGCCAAGACCGAAAGCACGTAATACCTGGGCCGGCAGCGCAGCATCCATCTCGCCGTCTCCCCAGGGGTAAGCCGACAGCCTCACCCACGGCGTCACCTCGTAGCGCTTCGCGGCGAGGACCATTTGGGCGACTTCGCTCCAATCGAGCGAGGTCACCATCATGTCGATACAGATAAAATCAAGGCCGCTGTAACCGAGGACCTCGACAATTTCGAGGCCGTGATTCAACGTGATCGTCCCGGTCGCAAGCTGCTCGCGTGCGAAGCGATCGAACATGCGCGACATCGCGTCCTCTTATTGAGTTTTGCGTAAATGGATGAAAATCCATTTGCGCCTCGAATCCCCCTTCTCCTCTCGGGAGAAGGGTCGGGGATGAGGGCTGAGCATTCTAATCCATTTCTGCAATGCTCAGTAATCTTTCGCGTATCTCGGATTCCGCCTTGCTCGCCGCTGCAACATGCACGGGCGCGGGTTCGGCCCTGGGATTGCGCCTACTTCTTCACCGGCGGCGGATTCCCGATCTCGGCCATCCGGCCCTGCTTATCAAGTATCCCTTCGAGGACCTTCAGCGAAGCCGCCATGCGTGGCGAACCGAAGTAGGGGCCGATGAGAAAGACAACCTCCATGATTTCGCGCGGAGAGACCCCCAACGCCAGCGCCTCCACGATATGGTCGTGCGCCTGAACGAAATCGCCGACAGCAAAGGTGTCACCCACCGTGCAGATGACTCTTGTCTTGTCGTCGAGTATCCAGCGGCTGTACATGCGCTGATAGGTGAACTCGAGCCAGAGACCTGCCCATTCAGGGTCTAGAGCCTCGCGGTGAGCGAGCAGGTTGATATGGTGCGCCCCCCTGTACCTGATTCCTGTACTCACACCCAGCCATCCGTACTTCTGCATGAGTGCCTCACGCCGCGGATGGTTTTCCTCCTCCGCCCTCCATGTCTTGCGCTCTGCTTCGAGACTGCGTTCGCGGTCGTGCCCATCCAGCGGCAACTGGCCCCCGCTCAACCCGGCGAGGACGCCGAGGTCCCGCGCCACTCGGGTGAAGACGTCGAGCGCAGGTGCCACCGCGGTGTCGCCGGCGTAGACCTGACAGAGCAGGATCGACTCCAGCGCTTCGCGCACAGGCACGCCCCCCGCAATCGCCGCGCGCAGGGTGTCTTCGAGGTGGCCAAAGCTCTTGGTAGCGGTGAACTGCCCGATTTGGACCAGCCGGCGGATGCGCTTATCGAGAACTTTCCTGCGCTCCATGCCGGCGGCGAAATCCAAGGACGCCTTCGTGAAGTGCTGGTCCAGCGCGTCCCACTGCGATAGTTTCTCCTCGAGACGCGAACGCGTCATCGAGGGCGGATGCTGGAACGCTACCGATCCATACTTTGCCGTGAGCTGATCGGCAGTGGATCCGCTCTTATCGCTTTGCTCGCTCACGTCGGTATCCTTTCTTGCTGTCGGCCGCCAAAGCATTCCCGCTTCGGCTGCGCTCGTTGATAATGTCAGTTGCAGTTTCCGCTATTGAGTCTGGCATAAATGGATGACAATCCATTTGTGCCTCGAATCCCCCTTCTCCCCTGGGGAGAAGGGGCGGGGATGAGGGCTGAGCATTGTCACGCATTTCTGCAATGCTCAGTAGAGCGGCCGCGAAGACTCATCGACCGCAGCCAGCGCTTCCATCGCGTGACCGTAATGCAGGTGCTGCCGGAGCAGCGCCTTAATAGGCGCGGTCAGCAGCATTCGCGTTGCTTGCCGGCGGGCCTGAGAACTGGTCCCCGGTGCCCGTCAGGATCACGACCCTGTTGTCGAGATCCCGGGCAATCTGGGCGGCCGCATCGGCCAACTCTTGGTGGGAAACGCCGGCTCTGCCGTCGGGCCGCGCCCTCGCATCCCAGACCCACGGCCCCCGTTTGGTGTGCAGCGTAATCTGGAGAATTCCGCTCCCGGTCCGCTCCAGCTTGATGGTCTGGAATGCGTCCTTGTAATCGGCGGAGTTGGACACTTGGTTTCGCTCTTCTGGACAATCGGAACGACTCGCGATGAGTGCCAGGCTCCGACCGGTCGCGAGTACCCCGGGCGCACCGCTACTTCCTGCGGCGTGCTGATGCCGTTCCAACTCTATTCTCCAAATTCAAGTAAGCCGCCTACCATAGATGATCAAGCCCGTGAGAACTTGCCATGAATAGTTGGAACGGCACTAGCCTTTTTTGACCTCAGCCACGAGCTGGTAATGACCGATCGGGTTCGGCAACCCTTCGATGAGGTCAATGATGTGAGAGCGCCACTCGTCCCGGTGGGCGGCGCGCCAGGCGTCGTGGGCAGGGATGGACGTCCACACGAGGTGCAGCAGAAATTCATCCGGTTTCTCGACGCATCTTTCGAACCAGATCGAGAGGCACTCCGGATCCCTCGCTTGGACCGCGAGACCCCGCTTCAGAGATTCCTTGAACTCGTCCCCCTTGCCGGCCTTGCACGCGATGCGCACCACTTCGATGACGCTCATGACCTCTCCTGATCCGTTTATTTCTCTTGAAAGTTTGCTGATCAAGGCTATCTTAGTCGTGTCAAATCTGTCAAGGGCGCATCGACTGAGAGAGCCTCATCCTTGGCATTTTTGACAACCAACTTCAGGCGTGCTAAACAATCCTCCATCAGCATTGAAGCCGACGCTCCGTTCACAGTTTCACCCGGGAGACCGACCAATGGACAGAGGACTCTGGATTACCTGGTACGACTTGCCCGACGACGGGCGCGAGGCCTATCTTTCCTGGCTGCACGAGAACTATATACCGGAGATCTTGAAACGACCCGGATTTTTGTGGGGAGCCCACTACGCCGAGGTCGAGAAAAAAATACGGAGCGCAGTTACTACGCATACGGAGGATCCCGCTGTGCCGGCAGGCAGCCGCTATATGCTGCTGTTCGGCGCCGATAATGCCGATGTGTTCGGCGATCCTCTCCCCAGCGCGATCAACGCGGGACTGCCTGAGGGAAGCAGGAAAATACTCGCGACGCGGATAGGCGAGCGCGTGAACATCATGGCCGAGTATGGAAGAGTAGAAGGTCCCGAGGCGAAAACGTATCAAGCCGGGATGATGCTTGCAAACTGTATTCAGCTTGGCACGTACAACACCGCGTGGCAAAACGAGGAGGAGCTGCTCGCCTATTACACGCAAGGTCGCCTGCCGCATATGCGCGTGATGCCGGGGTGCGTGAGGACCCGTAAGCTGGTTTCCGTTGCGGGATGGGCAAAGCACGGCGTGCTTTACGAGTTCACGTCTCTGGAAGCCCGCAACCAGAACTTCGTCGGGCACGGGGATGCCAGAATGAAGGCATGGTCGGAGAGAATGGTTCCGAGGTTGACCCACGCGCCCGGCTCGGCGAACCTCGCCCTCAGAATATGGCCGCCTGCGTCGAGCTGAAAATTACGAAGAGCAAGAACGGGAGGGACAGCATGTTTATAGCCGATGCTCAGGTACACATCTGGGCTGGCCCTACGCCTGAGCGTCCGTGGCGGCCGGGGCAGAAACCGCATAGAGAGACGCCGCTCGGAGCTGACGAACTGCTGCGTGAAATGGACGCTGCAGGCGTGCACCGCGCCGTGCTCATAGCGCCGTACTGGGACTTCTCGCGCAACGATCTTGTGCTGGAGGCCGCGCGGTTGCACCCGGACCGCTTTGCGGCAATGGGCCGGCTTGACGCCGAGCCGCCGCCTACTCGTGACCAAATCCCGACATGGCGCCAGCAACCCGGCATGCTGGGGTTGCGTTGCAGTTTCAGCCGGCGGCAGGGGAACGCCGCACCCACCGAAGGCCTGGACTGGCTGTGGGAAGAGGCAGAAAAAGCCGGAGTGCCGATCATGGTCCTCGTGCCCCATGCGATGGTGCATCTGATCGACCGCGTCGCCGAGCGGCATCCGGGATTGAATCTCGTGATGACTCACCTTGGGCTGACCAGCGGCTGGCGGGACGAGGAAGCGTTCCGCGATTTGGACAAACTGCTGGCGCTTGCCAAGCGGCCCAACGTCGCGGTGAAGGCAAGCGCGCTGCCTGTCTACACCAGCGACAGTTATCCTTATCGCGCCCTTCATCCCTATCTGCGTCGCGTTTACGACGCGTTTGGTCCGAAGCGCATCTTCTGGGGCACGGACCTCGCGCGTTTGCCCTGTTCCTATCGTCAAGCGGTGACGATGTTCACCGAAGAGATTCCGTGGCTCACCACCGAGGACAAGGAGTGGATTATGGGACGCGGCTTGTGCGAGTGGTTGGGGTGGGAACTGCCGCGGGCTTAGATTAGCCGTAGTGTCGTCTATTCAAAACACGCGGCACGGCGCCACGATGCCGAACTCCATTACGCACACACGCGCCCATTCAGGCCCGGAGCAGTGGCCGCAACTTGCGTACGTCTTCGCAGTGCTCGATGTTCCACACCGCGTCACAGAGCGCACGCGCGCGTTTCATTCCAAGACCGAGCGCCATCAGGTGGTAGCACTTGTCGTCGACTTCGGCGCGCGTCATCGGATTCTCGGCGGTGCCGCGGACTGCGCTCGTGTGGTGACGAAGTCGTTGTCCGTTCTTGAGTGTGACCTCGACGATGCCATGACGCACGGGAAGGAGCTTCTGAAGCTCCTCGTCGCCGAGAAGTTCGATGCGATCACGCAGCGCGAGCACTTCCGGGTCCTTCATGCGCTGCTCGTCGTGGGCGGCCTCGAACGTGATGGTGCCGTCGATCAGCATCACCGCGCACATGTGCTGCATGCAAATGTCGGGCATGTCGCGGTTGTCGACGGTGTTGGCGCCGGCCATTGAGACGCGGATCACGAGTTTGTCGACGTCCTCAGCCTTGATGCTCGCGCCGCGGATCAACTCGAGCAGCGAATCGAGCGGCGCCTGGATCGGCGAGCCCACCGGCCAGCGCTTGATGTTGGTGTTCATGATTTCGTAGCTCTTGCCGAGATCGCGCGCGAGTATCTCCGGTTCCGGCGCCTTCCCGATGCGGCCAGACTCGTCGAACGCGACGAAGAAGTTGCGCTCGCCCGAGAACACGTCCTCCACCGCCGTGCATCCCGCCGCGACCATGGTTGCCGCGGTCACGCCGTTACGCGCCGGCATCCCGCCGAAGTCGAACGCTTTCTCGACATGGTCCTGATCGCGCATGTAAGTCGACAACCCGGAGGCCTGCTGTGCGGCGTAAGAGAGCACATGACGTACCTCATTTGCATCAAGCCCCGCCAGTGCCGCACTCGCAGCGGCAGCGCCGAATGTCGGGCCGAAGCAGTGGGTCAAATGGCCGACCCTGCGGAACTCGGCTGCCCCCAACGACAGGCTCAACCGCGCGCTGATGTCATAACCCAGAGCCACGGCACGCAGCAATGACGCACCGTCGCGCCCGCCGCGCTCGGCCATCGCCAGTGCTGCAGACACGATGCCGCACCCCGGGTGCGTGAGCGATGGCGCATGCGAATCGTCGGTTTCGTCGGCGTGAGCGAGCATGCCGTTGGCGAACGCCGCGTTGACGGCGCTCGTCATGAATTTCGTGCCCACCACTGTGGCCTCCCGGGTGCCGCCCAGCGTTTTCACGTACGAGACCGCCATCCTGCCGGGCAAGAGCTTCGCTCCGGATGCCATTGCAGCGAGGGTGTCGAGGACGTGATGTTTTGTCTTCGCGGTCACCCGCGCGGGAAGCGCCCGGCGCCGTGCTGAAGCGATATAGCCGGCGAGTTCCAGCATGAGCGGGGAAATTCCTGCGCGAGATCGTTTGGCAGACATTTCGTGTCCCGTGTTCGAGGTATGTTGCCTCGGCTGGTCGTCTTCGAAGAACTCCACCCCAACGCACATGCAGCAATTATATCGAGGTGCGCCATCGACGCCTCACCGGCCCGCATCAGCCCGCATAACTCATCATCTTGGTTAGCTGGAGTACGTTCCTCTGTCCGTAGTTGTTGTCCCAAGCGGCTGTGGCCGTCTCTACATCATCGTTCTGCAGCGCCTAATCAATCGCATGAACGAATCGCTTTCCTTGCGACCTATGATCCGGGGAGAGAGCTATCAAATGACTTGAGGGGATGCTACGATGGCTTTAGGGGAAAAAAGCAACGGCAATGACCCGCGCCGATCCAACAAGTACTCTACTGAGCGGAGTTCGATGTAATAAACAGGCTAAGAACGTATCTGCAAATCTCAGATCTACATTTCGCCGGTCGGCTGCAACAAAGCACTGTGGACCCATGGGCACGCTATGTCCCACTACTTAACGGCTACGTTGGGCACGGCTAGAGCTCAATAAATTAATTGACAACCACGGAATAAGAGTGGTGCTCACGGGGCACGTACATAACCCCTTCTTCGTTGGCCGTCTACCGAAATCACAGTCATATCCGCAACGGGATGTGATGGAGGCTCGCTGTGGAAGCAGTAACCAACGTTTGACAGCGGCTTCGGGCGTTCCCCGGGGAGGCATTCCGAATGCCCCGCGGTATCAGAACAGTGTGATCGTTCACCGGCTTCTTGAGGACGGCGGGCAAATTTACTGGAAGAGCGAAGTTCACGCCTTATTCGTTTCACGGACGGGGTTTGAAGCAGCGTCCAGGTTCTTGGCGGCTCCCGCTCCCGAACACCAAATCGTTGTTTGGCCATAGCAGCCGCCATCGGACTGTTTTGTAATCAGTCAGTTACGTTGGGAAAGTACTCTTTGCTTGAGATATTTTCGACCAACGTGGGGTAGTTACCACAATAACGTTCATGAGTAGGCCGCTGGATTGTTTTGAACGATTTCTTAGGTAGCGACGCTCTATGCGAGAGGATGCCCCAAACCTTGAAGGCGCCTATCGGCAGTACAAGGGTCTTCTCTTTAGCGCTCTAGGAAAGCTCGCGGCGCAGGGCTTTGCTGTACCGCCCGATGATGCGGCGGACTTGGTGCACGACTTTTTCGCCGAGGCTTGGGATGGAATCGCGGAACGATACGAACCCAAGCGGGCAGGGCTGGGGACATACGTTTATGCAGCTTTCGTGCGATTTGCTCGACCTCGTATCGTACGACTGCAGCGATTTCATGGGTCGCTTATGGAGCCGAAAGAGCTCGAGCGGCTGACGGAGGCGGAATCTGACGCGCCAGAGCCCGAGAACGCCCTTGATCTCCAGCGCTTGCATGAAGCCATGATCGCTCTTCCCTCGCGGAATCGCGAACTCTTAGAGTACTGGCTTAAGGTACCTTCCGGCTCGGAGCGGGAGGCAGCGCGGAGTCTAGGACTGTCGCGCTATCAGGCGCGGCTACAATTGATAGATGCGCTCGGGCAAGTTTCTGTCGCCATTGGCGCGTTAGGCAGCGTGGAAAGGATAGATCGCGATGTCGCTTTGGCGGTCTGGCGTGATGGGCGGACTATCGCGGAAACATCTGCCCGACTTCACTCGACAGCACAGCAAGTATGTAACGCATATCGCCGGAATCAGCGACGACTTGAACGAACCCTGTCTTTCATTCGTGGCACCCAAGTGCAGAGTAAAAGGAGCGAGGCCATGTCACCAACAAAGATTGAGGAGTTGATCGAGAGGATCTACAAAGAATATTGCAGTAAGGACCTAGTACAGGAAATTAAAAGCCACGCGCCTGAGTTGGTTGAGTACTTGGGAAAAACCGAAAGTGCGCGCCCCTTGAGTTGGGAGGAGTTGCCAGCGGACTGGCTCGCCGACGTCTATGCTGCCATTGCTGCGGGGCTTGGGACCGACTTCGAGCCCGCGGTAGACAAAGCACTATTCAGTGCAGATGCAAAAGATCGAGAGTCTGTTGGACGCGCGTTCTTCGAGGTTCTCGTGCCTGCGGGAGCAATCACCAGCCTCGTTGAACTCTGCAAGCACCAACTCAAGCAAGTCTCGGATCAAGCGCACGCGAGACTTGCACACGAATCGGACGTGAAAGCAGGAGGACAACCAGCCGTCGAACTGGCCGCCTTCGGGCTCACCCCGACGCACCTAGTCCTAGCCACGGATGCAGTTGCGTTACTGCTTGAGCGCGCAATCGACGCAGGGTTTTTCCCTGGTGGTAGGCCGCTTTTCCTTCGACTTTCTACTAGCGGTTCAGCTGCGGTTACATGCGAAGGGCAGAAAGATGGACTTACCCAATCTGAGCTAGTCGATGAGATCGCCGCGTTCGCCGAGGTTGACGAAAAAACGAGCGCAGTCTTGCTCCACTGGGCGGTCAAAACGGCAGAGTTCATACCGTACTTATTTGTTGGATTCCGTGCAACTTTCACAAGAGACGCGCTGGAATTGACACAGTTAAAACCGGAGGAACCGCCAATAAACCTTTTCCAGCGTTGGAACTCTCGGAAGATCACGGACCCTTTCAACGTTGAAATCGATACAGCAGTAAAGCAGGGGCATCTAGAACGATCTCGGTTGGTGAGATGAACGGGCACGAGGAAGGCAACGGCGAATGCTGCAGCAGCGCTAATGATGGGCCCCGCTAGCCTACTGAGGGAGCCCCCCCGGCTCTGGCTGGCTCTGGCGGGGAGGCAGTAGAAGTTTGACATATACGGGAGTGTGCGTGGACGTTGAGCGTCCCGTGATTGGCCAGGCCGCGCGGGATTCCATGAATGGATGCGTGAAAATCTAGAGCGAGAGCCCGAGAGCATCGGATGTTTCCGAGTGCCGCGAGGTGGAGCAGATGTGGAGCATTCAGGTTTTGTTCCGTGGTTCGATGCGAGAGTTGGCTGAACTTCCCCGCCTGCTTCAGCGGCTGGATCGCCGTCTCGAAGCGCTGCCACATTTGATCGAGCAGTTCCTCCGGCATGTCCCGGTAGTAGACGTTCTTCTTGGAGAGGGTCCCCAGTGCCTGCTGGATGTCCTTCGGCAGCGCCTGCGGCGGCGTCTGATGCTGCGTGAATAACCTGAAGGCTTTCACGTCGAACACAAACGCATCGGGGGTGCGCTCAGCCCAGAGCTGCGCGTTGTGCTCGCTGGGCATTGCATAGTAGGAGCTATCGACTTCGACGACGGGGAACTGCGTGGCGTAGTAGCGGAGGCGATCTTCCGGCGTCGTGACCTGCGGCGGGTAGAAGCGCCCTGACAGAATCAGTGATTTGTCAGTCCAGGATGCTGTGCCGACGAGGATCTCGGACATAGGGGGACGCCAGCCGTGAACTAACGTTCCCCGCGCTGTCGGACGTTGAGCGCTTTCCACTCCAGCAGAGGATGCTGCTTGATCCGTTCGGCCCAGGCTGCATCAGCCGTGAGGATCGACGGAACGATCTCGCCGTGGTCGAGTAACCGATCCAGAAACGCCCGCTCCACATCGGACAGGGGCAGCACTGCGCCGAGGGCGCTTCGGCACTCATCGACCAAGCGCCGCGCCCAGGCGTCGGGTTGCCCGATGCCGCCTGCGTAATCGTTCCGTCCGGCGTGATCGGCAGGGACCCGCTGCACGGCAATGTCCTCACGGGCGCACACCGCCTGAATCGCCTGCTCGACTTTCGGCCGTTGGGCGAGCATCGCCTCCCGCTCGATCGCGCCGATGTAGTTGAGATCGATGTCGACCGACAACCGCGACATGTCGAACACGAACAGGTTCAACGCCGTCCCACCCTTGAGCGTGAGGCGTCCCTTGAGATACGGGTGGCTGCGGAAGCCTTCCAGCAGGTTGAGCAGATGAATGACCTTCTCGAGGACCTCGGGGCGAAATCCTGTAGTCTCGGCCTCGGCGCGCAGCTTCTCCTGCGTGAGCTTCATGTGATTTCCGCCCACGAGCGCTCCAGGACCTCGACCGGCACGACCAGGTTCCAGGCGGCGACAAGTCGGCCGCCGCGGCGCCCGCGCGCGAGATAATGCGGCTCGCGCGGCCGGCGCGCGCGCAGTCGATCGAGATGGCGCTCCTCGACCATCAGCCGCTCCTTGTGTTGCTCGAGGAAGAAGCCGACCTTTGCGGCAGTCGTCGCGTTCTCAAGCAACAGGGCGTATTGCACGACAACGTCCAAGTCGAAGAACTCGACCGTTTCTAGCGAGCGCCAGATTTCTTCCCAGCCGCCGGCGAGATCAGGTCGGTCGAACACATCGACCAAGGTGCGCTCCAATGCGGTGACACGCACGGTGATACCAGCGCGGTCCATGGCTTTTACGCCGAAGAGCGCCTTGTTGTTGGCGGTGAGTTTCGCGGGAAACCGCACTGGGCGAAACCGATAGGAGCGGAAGCTCGCCGGTCGGGCGGCCCGGGCGGTTAGGTACTGGCTCTCCTCGAAGACCGAGTACGCCTTGCCGTGGAATTCCAACGCCGTGTGGTAGGCGAGCACCGCGTCATCTGTCATCTTCGCGGCGAGCAGGTAGGCGTCCACCGGGCAGGTGGCCGGATCGGCGCCCAGCGGCACGACGCAATAGAGCCCCCGCCGCACGCGCAGGATGCGGCCCTGCTGCTGGTGGTAGGCCAAGAGCGCCTCGCGGGTCTTCGGGCTTCGGGCCTTGTCCTTGTGGGGCAACGCCGCGAACTCCTCGCGCGTGAAGACCGGGTGCGTGGAAAAGAATCCCTGCAGCGTCATAAGGCGACTTGACAAATAATAGCAATACCCGAGG
>MERG01000410.1 GCA_001771985.1 Betaproteobacteria bacterium RIFCSPLOWO2_12_FULL_62_13
TGAACTTGAGATTGGGGTATACCGAGGTTGCGACAAATAGCTGCGAGGTCAACATCATCCACGTGTATCCATCGGGCGCCGCGCGCAACGCCAGCTCGGCGCTGATGATTCCGGCCACACCCGGGCGCGAATCGACGACGATCCGCTGGCCCCACTCCCGATACAATCGCTCGGCCACGGTCCGCGAGATGATATCGGGACCCGAGCCGGGCGCGCTGCCGATGACGAGCCGGATCGGTCTTTCCGGGTAGGCGGGCTGCGCTGCGTGCGCCGCCGACACCGCCAACACCACTGGGATGGCGATTGCGGCTAACAGTTTCTCAGTACGCATTTCAATTCTCCTCCAGTTTGTTTTCGAGCAACCCCTCCAGCCGCCGCCGTTAAGGGCCCCGGGGCGGCCGAACGGAACCGCTTGAGGCCCGTACGGTGAAGCTTGACGGGCGATGCGGCGCCCCTCTGACGAGCCACCCGCGTCGGCCGTCGAAAGTGCAGTATAGTGATACTGTGCTTTTATGCCAATCAACGGTGTATTTTCACGCGGCTGAGATCGTTTTCTCAGGGATGCGGTAAGTGCTTGATGTTGGCATAACGGCTGCTGGTTCGATTCTCGCCGCTTCCGCCATTCCAGGGGGAACTCGAATCTTACGACCCTGTCACAGGTTACGGTTTCGTGTGTCACGTGGTGACGTATTACTTCCGAATTGTGCGTAAGTCCCTTGAGGACACGGACACCATCAGGTGATTACCTGCAAGCGACCGATTGCTTCTTCTTTCATGGAGGATTTATGAATGCTGGCGCTTCCAAACTTCGCAACTCGGTATTGTCCGCCGCAATTGCCGCCGTATTCGCCCTTCCGTTGCAATCGGCGCAGGCGGAGCTGGTTTCGACTGAGCAGGTCATGTCTGACACTAAAGTCCAAACTGATCGTGAAAAAATCCGCGCTTTCATGAACCGCGCCGATGCGGAGCGAAATTTGATGGCATTGGGTATTGAGCCGGAGTTGGCCAAACAGCGGGTCGACGCGCTCACGGATGCAGAAGTCGTGACTATTGCAGGAAAGATAGACACGCTTCCGGCGGGCGGCGCGCTCACCAATACCGAGCTCATTCTTATTCTTCTCATCGCCATCCTCGTCGCTATTCTCATCTAGAGCATTCGAGTGGTGGCATAAGCCCATGCCTCAGAAGAAGAGCGCGTCTTCTGGCGCGCCCTTCCTGATCGGCCCTCCTCGCGCGCCGCTCTGAATGCAGCGAGCTGATAGACGGCGGGGTTCAACACTTTCCCCGAAGCGTTCGCCGACCGGAAAGGGCACCCGATCGGGTGCCCTTTTCTCTGGTAATGCGTGGACCTCAACCCTTGGTGCGGCTGCGATACTCGCCGCTGCGGGAATCAACCTCAATCCTGTCGCCGGTGCTACAGAACAATGGCACCTGCACCTCGAAGCCGGTCTTGAGTTTCGCCGGTTTCAGGACCTTGCCCGACGTATCGCCGCGCACCGCCGGCTCGGTGTACGCGATCTCTCGTACCACCGTCTGCGGCAACTCGACCGAAATCGGACGGCCGTTGTAGATCACCACCTCGCAATCCATCCCTTCTTCGAGATAGTTGAGCGCGTCGCCCATGTACTCTTTGTCGACCTCGTACTGGTTGTACTCGGAGTCCATGAACACGTACGACGGATCCGAAAAATACGAATACGTCACCTCCTTGCGCTCGAGCAGCACGACCTCGAATTTTTCATCCGCGCGATAGACCGTCTCGCTCGCCGATCCGGAAAGCAGATTCTTGAGTTTCATCTTGACCACGGACGCGTTGCGGCCGGACTTGTTGTATTCCGCCTTCTGGACAACGAGCGGGTCTTTGCCGACCATGATCACGTTGCCCACTCTGATTTCCTGTGCCGTCTTCATCGTAACCTCATATCTCTTTGAAACCAAAAAAATTATTTTACCCTGTCGTGACAGAATTGCGCCAGTCCGCCTGCCATGTCGCCGAGTGCGGCGAGCCGCGCCGTCCAGGCATGGCCGTGGGCGTCGAGCGTTGCGCGGTGCGTCCAGAACGCGCGCCAGGCGCCGCCAATGGCGGTCGGTTCGACCACTCCATTCCACGACTGCCAGATACTGCGCAAGGCGGCCGCTGCGGCGCCAGGCAAGCCCCAACAATAAAGTTCGAGGAAAGCGTCCAGCTTGCGCCAATGGGCACGCTCGCGCTGCGGGTAGATGTGCCACACCAGCGGTCGTCCCGCCCACTGCGCGCGCACGAAGGAGTCCTCTCCCCGCACGAAATTGCAGTCGCAAGCCCACAACAACTCGTCGTACCGCGGCTGTTCGACGAACGGCAGGATCCTGACTTCGAGGCTGCCGCGCCGGCACCCGCTACCGACTCCCAGCCCTTCGGCCCCAAGGTAGTCTAGCACCTGTACGACGATCTTCCCCTGTGGCACCGCTAAGACCGTGGGTTCGTTTCCTTGTTCCCAGCTCGCAAGCAGTCCCTTCAACGGCGCATGTTCATAGGCAAACATGGAGACCACGGTCGAGTCGCCGGCCGGGGATTCGAAACCGAGCGAGTTCCACAAGCGCCCGCGTTCGTTCTTCCCGAAGGCCTCGCGCCGCACTGCCAGGTCCGCCTCGCGCAACACGCTTCCAGTGCCAGGCACGAAGCCGGGGAAAAAAAAGTGCCGGGTGATCGGCCATCGCGGGTGCGGTGAGGGCAAGCCATGATGTTGCGGGACCCAGGGTTCCGCACTCAGGTACTCGAGCATGATCCACAGGGGCTGCGGTTTGCAATCGACCATGCCTGATACATACTCCTCCGGCAACCCGCATCCAAACGCTTCGATCACGACCTGAGCTGGCCGAACAGCGGGGAAGCCGTTGCTCCAGCGGCGCACTTCAACGCCCGAGATCGACTGCACCGCACTGCCGGGATTCGCTTCCGGATGCAGCGCATGCAAAGTTGCGAGATCATCGACCCACAGCCGCACCGCTCTGCCCTGTTCGGCAACCAACTGGCGCGCAAGCCGCCAGCACACGCCCATGTCACCAAAGTTGTCGACGACGCGGCAGAAGATATCCCATGTATGTAGCTGCGACATCGTAAAGTGACGCTTGGTCTCGGGTCGTGTGGATTATGCGACGCGTATGCTGACAAAGCTATTCAGGTCCGCGCGCAAATCGGGCCGGCGGATGAGGATCCCCTGTTGCAGTACCGCTCTCAAGATAAAAAAAGCCGGGCGGAGCCCGGCTTTCCGCGAACTTTACGGCAGCTTATACGGCCTGGATATTGCTCGCCTGTTTCTTGCCGTTGTTGCCGGTCGTCACCTCGAAGGAAACCTTCTGTCCCTCCTTCAGGGTCTTGAAGCCGGACATATTGATTGCCGAGAAGTGCGCGAACAGGTCATCGCCGCCCGCGTCCGGAGTGATGAATCCATAGCCCTTCGAGTCATTGAACCACTTCACTGTTCCAGTTGTCATGTTGCGTTCCTTGCAAAAATTGAACATAGGGCCGAGCCCAACCGATGTTTGAATCTCAAAGCCCCAAAAGAACGAACATCCAACAGAAGATCCAGACTCTCAAGAACTTGAAACTAAACACGTGGCGCCGTTATACGCACTCAAGACCGCCGAGTCAAGCCGAATCTTCGCATGCCGGCCCGCGAGCCGTACCGAAATCCCTGAAGCGGGGAATCTTCCCTTGCCTTACAAAGAGTTGCCGCATTCACGCGATCGACATTGCGGCTCCGTAAGGCATGTGTGTCCTTCCCGCTTCGTACAATACTTTTCTCCGGATCAGCTCGCGGCGGACCCAAACGGATCGCCTGAAAAGTCACGCGCGCCAAGAAGCAATGCACCAATTTGTTCGTGTGGGGGTAGCTCTACAGGGTCGGCGCGCATGTAGCGCACGCCGGCCTCCTTCAAGCATTCGGACTTGAATCGGATCTGTGCACTGTTTCCTGCTTCGAGGTCCACCACCACGATCACCTGCATTTCCTTGCTGCACACCACGCAATCGAAAGTGTGCTGCGCAAGAGCATGTGCGCGCTGCTCGCGTTCCCGCCCTTGTATGCGCTGCGGAATCTCGATCACCGCTGCCAGGCTGACATGAGCGAAAACCTCGTGTTCCGGCAAGGCGGAGCGCAGTGTGGACAGCAACAGCGCATGCGCCTGACCGAGGAGCCGCTTTTTTCTGGCATAACGCTGCGGCGCGCGGCTCGAACCAGGAGTCACCGATGGTTGCGGTGTGGAGACCTCCGCAGCGCGGGCGGCGGGATCAAGCGCCGCCACCCGGCACGATGTGCTACCGAAGATCTGCTCGAAACGCTCGCTCCTTGCCGCTGCTTGCGCCGCGGCTTTTTTGCGGTATGCCCAGACCATGTAGGCGATGGCGAGAACGAGCGCGAGTCCGAACAACCAATACGCCAGCAAGCGCTATCCCTCGGTGACGGCCCGGCTCGACTCAAGCAGTTTCAGACCGGCCTTGGCAGGTCCGGCCGGCCGCGAAGCCGGCTCAGTGAATTGCAGATACTCCGGACCGAGTTCGGCAATGCTGCGGCAGCCGATCAATGCCATCACTCGGTCGATCTCCTCGCGGAAAATCGCGATGGCGCGGGCCGCCCCGGCGTGGCCGCCCGCCGCTGTGCCGTAGAGCGTCGCCCTGCCGATGAGCACTGCATTTGCTCCCAACGCGAGCGCCTTGACCACATCGCTGCCGCGCCGGAAGCCGCTATCGACGATCACCGTGGTGCGCTTGCCGACGGCGTCCACCATTTCCGGCAGCACCTCGATCGGGGCCAACGTGCTATCGAGATTGCGGCCGCCATGGTTCGAGACGATGACCGCATCGGCGCCGCAGTCGGCAGCGAGCACCGCGTCCTGCGGATGGAGGATCCCCTTCACCATCAGCGTGCCCGGCCACAATTTGCGCAGTGCGCGCAGGTCATCCCAGTTGAGCGAATCGCTCTTCAGCATCGAGCGGCCCATCGGCGCCGCCGTAATCCTCTGCTTGAGTTCGCTTGGGTAGTTTTCGTAGCGCGGCATGCCGGTCGTAAGCAGATAGCGTGTAAGCACGCCGAACAGCCACCGCGGATGCACCAGCACGTCGGTCACGTTGCGGCTGGTGAAAGTGAACGGAACGGTAAAGCCGTTACGGAGGTTATATTCGCGGTTGCCCGAAACGGCGCCGTCCACCGTGACCACCAACGCCTCGTAGCCGGCTGCCTTCGCGCGTTCGACCAGCTTGTGCGACAGCGAGCGGTCGGGCCACATGTAGAGCTGAAACCACAGCCTGCCTCCCGCCTGCTCGGCGACCCTTTCCATCGCCGTCATCGATCCGGTTGCCAGCGTGAACGGGATGCCCGCTTCCTTCGCTGCGCGCGCCAGCGCAAGTTCGCCCTCGTACCACAAGAGTCCCGCCGTGCCCGTCGGCGCAATCGCAATCGGCATCTTCTGCTTGTTGCCGAACAGTGTGATCTCCTGATTGCGGCCGGAGACATCGACCAGCGTGTGCGGCCGCAGCTTGATGCGCTCGAACGCCGCCCGGTTGTTGTGCAGCGCCAGCTCGTCTTCGGTGCCGCGATCGACGAATTCGAACAGGCCTTTCGGCACCCGCTTGAGCGCCATTTCACGCAGATCAAAGATGTTAAACGCGCCTAGATTCTGATCAGCCATGGAAGTTTCTCGTCTTGATCATGAAAGGATTCATGAAGCGCTATTCTACCAAGCGGGCGAGATCACGCGCAGACCGATCCGGCCAGACCCGCAAATCACAGCCGCGCGGCGGGGCCGGTGCGTCTGCCGCCACGGCGCCGGTCAAGCCACCATGCAAGCGCCGGGAGCATGAGAAATCCACCGGGGATGGCGAGCACCGCCAGGTAAGGACTGATTTTCGAGAGCCGTTTCATATGCGAGGCGAGTTGCACCCTGTCCTCGGCTGTCCAGTGCTGCTGGTTGCGCTGTTTCATGAGCAGCGGCATCAAGCCCTTGACGTGCATTAACTCGTCGATCAGGACCTGTTTTTCTCTCGCTGTCAGCTCGCGCAGCGACCTGAACGCGCTGCGGGCGCGGTTATTGGCGTCTTTTGCGCGTGGCATTGCGCGTCTCACCTGCTCTTTCGAATGGATACTGAATCTAAGCGTTGAACCGGCGCACCCAGTTTCCCAATGCGCGCCAAGTGCGCCATGTCACCCAGCCCCGGCCCAGCCAGCGCACCAGGTTTCGGCGACCGAGAACAGCCGCGGCCACTGCGGCCGCGGCAAGCAGTAGCGGATGCGCCCTGAGGAAACGCGCTACTGCAATTCCGCGGTCGACCACACCGATCGGTTTCTCCCAGCGCTGAATCGCGGCGGCAATCTCGCCGCGCTGCCCCTCGGCGCGCCCGATCAGGCGCTCTTTCCGGCGAGCAAGCTCGATCATGCGTTCCGTGAAATTCATTTTGAAGTGAGTCTTTCCCGGTCTTTCGCCAGCTCCGCGAGGCTCGTCGCAAACAGCCTGGAGCGTCGCGCGGCCCGTCGCGCCACGACGACAAAAATGGCGCCGATCGCGAGATAAAATGCGCCGAGCAGAACGGCGACCAGCAGCCGGTGCGTGTCCCAGAACAGGACCACTACGGCGAATGTCAGCATCAGCACGCCGAAGGCGAGGAAGAACAACGCAACGCATCCCCACAGCAGCAGATGCAGGACACGCAGACGTTCCTCTTCGATCTCGGTAACGAGCAGCTCAAGGCGCGTCTGCACCACCGCGATCAGCGTCGCGGCCAGTTTACGCAACGATTGTACGAGGCCGCCGGGCAGAGCAGCGGCCGGTTTGGGTTTTTCTTCCGCCACGATCCGCGGCAAACCCTAGCGCCGGCCGATCAACAAACCGATGATCAGGCCGATGCCGGCGGCAATACCGACCGCCCTCCAGGGATTCTCATGCACATACGCGTCAGTCACGCGCGCCGCCTGTTCGGTCTTGTCGATAACGATGTCCTCGGCTTCGGCGAGTTTCACTTTTGCGCGGCTCAGACTTTCCTGAATCTTTTCGCGGGCCACCGCAGCTTTTTCTCCGGCCTGACTGGCGGTCGCGCGCAGCAACTCCTCTGCGTCGGCAACCACTATTCTCAGATCCTGCACGATTTTTTCCCTGGTGACCGCATTGTCGGTTGTCATGAATCTCCTCTGTGGGGTGCGTTAGCGGGTTTGACAGAAAGGCGTTAGCGAGAGCGTAGGCTACCGATTTTTCCCGTTAGAATCAACCGGCTTTTGCGGCGCATCATCGCGACTGAGAGCGGCCGCACAATTCTGGACTACGGTGTGAATTACGCCTGATGAGGCCGTGAGAGCGTGAGCGCGTGAAGTCGTAAGGTAGTAAGACGACCTCTCTCCACCTCCCGATCTCCCGATCTCCCGACCTTACGCGGCGCTGGTATACAATCACCGGCGGCGGTCGTCGCCTTATCGCGGGGAGGAAACCATGGCAATCGGCACCATCATCGTGCTTGGCGCGCTGCTTGTCGCCATCATCTATTTCGTGATGATTTACAACAACCTGGTTCAGATCAAGCACAACGTCACGAAGGCCTGGGCCAACATCGACGTCTTGCTGAAGCAGCGCCACGACGAGTTGCCCAAGCTGGTCGAAACCTGCAAGCAGTACATGAAGTTCGAACAGGAAACGCTGGAAAAAGTGATGGAGGCGCGCTCCAAGGTGTTCGCCGCGCGCGAGGCGCAGAACATCGGTGCGCTGGGCCAGGCCGAGGGCGCGCTGCGCGCCTCGATCGGCAACCTGTTCGCCGTGGCGGAAGCCTACCCCGATCTCAAGACCAACCAGACCTTCCAGCAATTGCAGGCGCGGATCTCGAGTCTCGAGAACGCGATCGCCGACCGCCGGGAGTTCTATAACGAGTCGGTCAACATCAACAACGTCCGCATCGAACAGTTTCCCGACACCATCGTGGCCGGCATGTTCAACCTCAAACCCGCCCAGTTGCTCGAATTCGAGTCGGAGGAAAAAGCCGACGTCGACGTCAAGAAGCTGTTCGCAGCCTGATCGCCGACACCGTAACCGCCAGCCGTCGCGATGGTCGGCGCCTTCAGGTTCCACTCCTCCGAATGGCTGACCGGCGGCCTGCACCTTATCATCATCGCGGTGGCCGCCCAGGCCGAGGACGCGGCGGTCTGGCCGTGGGCGCTTGCCGCCATGGCCATCGTCAGCTTCTTTGCGTGGATGGCAAGCTACCGGCGCTACCGACAGATCCACGATCTGCCCACGTCCAAGGTCGCCTCCGCCGCGCAGGGCTATGTCGAGCTTTTTGGCCGCTCTGAACTGCTGCGCGGGGGATCACTCGCCAGCACGCGCACCGGCCTGCCCTGCTGCTGGTTCCGCTATTACATTGAGCGCAGGACCTCCGGCAACAAATGGGAATACGTGGACAGCGGCGAGAGCCATGAACATTTTCTCCTGGTGGACGAAACCGGCGAATGCGTCGTCTCTCCGGAAGGCGCCGAGGTCATGACCGATCGGAAGGAAACCTGGACGCAGGGCGACTATCGCCACACTCAATGGCTGCTGTTGCCCAAGGGCACGCTCTATGCAATCGGCGAGTTCAGTACGGCGAGCGGCGCGGTAGGGGCGTTCGACGAGCGTGCCGACGTGAGCGATCTGCTGGGCGAATGGAAGAAGGATAAGGAGCAGCTCCTGCAGCGCTTCGATCTGAATCGGGATGGAGAGATCGACATGAAGGAATGGGAACGTGCGCGGCTGGAAGCGCAGCAGGAGGTGCGGCGCCGCCATGCGGAAGGACGTGCGGCCACGACCGAAGGAGTACACTTGCTTCGCAAGCCGGGCGACGGGCGCCTGTTCCTCCTCGCCAGCGAACTGCCCGACAAGCTCGGCCGCCGCTTCGCGCTGTGGAGCGCGGCCCACCTCGTGGTGTTCTTTGGCGCCGGCGGCGCCTCCCTGCTGATGCTTGTGTGACCCTGAAAACCGCAATTCAGCCACAGAGGGCACAGAGAACACAGAGCGATTCAAGGACTTCAATGGTCACATCGCCCTCACCCGATTGGTGAACCAAGGGAAGCGCATGCATCCTGGATTTTCCTCTGAGAACTCTGTGATCTCTGTGGCCAACAGCTTTTTCTAGGGTGTCAGAGGCCGGCCCCGGCGCATCGGCCCTCTCATGGCTGCGTGCCCCTGCTTTCCCCGATACGAAACGATTCCCGGCGCCATTTGTCAAAAGTGTGAGATCGATTGGCGTCAACGCGCGGGCACGAGGTATGGATGTCACCATGGAAAGCTCTGACAATCCCGCAGGAACGGACGGCTTCGAGTTCATCGAATACACCGCGCCCGATACGCACGCCCTCGCCGAACTGTTCGAGGCGATGGGATTCAGCGCCGCGGCGCGCCATCGCTCCAAGGAGGTGATCCTCTACCGGCAAGGCGACATCAACTTTGTCATCAATCACGAACCGCACAGCTTCGCGCGCGCCTTCGCCCGCGTGCACGGTCCTTCGGTGTGCGCCTTTGCCATCCGCGTGCGGGACGCCGCGGCTGCCTTGCAGCATGTGATCAAACACGGCGCCAAGCCCTACTACACGCCGGTCGGACCGGAGGAACTCGAGATCCCGGCGATTCGCGGCATCGGCGGCAGCGTTGTATATTTCGTCGATCGTTACGGCGAGAAATCGATATATGAGGTTGATTTTGTGCCGCTCGACACCGTCGAGCGACGCGAGATGGGCCTCACCCGGATCGATCATCTTACCCACAACGTGCACCGCGGCCGCTTGGACGAATGGGCGAATTTCTATCGGCGCCTGTTCAATTTCCGCGAGATACGCCACTTTGACATCCACGGTGTTGCAACGGGGCTCAAATCACGCGCGATGGTGAGCCCGTGCGGCAGGATCCGCATCCCGATCAACGAACCGTCGGATGACAAATCGCAGGTGCAGGAATACATTGCCGCGTATCGCGGCGAAGGCATCCAGCATATTGCACTGGCGGCTGACGATATCTACACCACCGTCGAAAAGCTGAAGCAGCGCGGCGTGCAATTCATGGGTGTGCCGGCGGCATACTATGATGCGCTCGATGAGCGGCTGCCGGGGCACGGCGAAGACGTTGAGCGGCTCCGGCGCAACGCCATCCTGATCGACGGCGCCCGTGAGCGCGGGCTGCTGCTGCAGATTTTCACCAAGACGGTGATCGGGCCGATCTTTTTCGAGATCATCCAGCGCAAGGGTAACGAGGGCTTCGGCGAAGGCAACTTCAGGGCGTTGTTCGAGGCGATTGAACGCGACCAGATCGCGCGGGGCGTCATATGAGGCGCAAGTGGATCTCCTTTCCCCGCGTCGAGGGTGAGGCCTCGCGCCAGGCGCACGCCGACTTGCCGGCCGGCACCTACGAGCGCGAGCTCGGCAAGGAAGGCTTCTACGGGCCTTCGACGCAGATGCACCACCGCCATGCACCGACCGCATGGAGTCGTTTCGAAGGTTCGTTGCGCCCGCGCGCTTTCGACACTGCGCGGCTCACCGAACCTCGCGCTTCGCCGTGGGAAGCAACGCTGCTTTTCAGCAACGCGCATCTGCAGTTCCGCCACTGGCGCACAGACCGGGCCATGGATCATCTCGCGCGCAATGGCGACGGCGACGAACTGCTGTTTGTCCATGAGGGCAGCGGGCGTCTGTTTTGCGATTACGGGCATCTAGAAATTCGCGACGGCGACTACGTCATGCTGCCGCGCGGCACGATGTGGCGGCTCGAGCCCAAGGAGACGGTCGCGATGTTGTTGATCGAGGCAACCAACGACAGCTACCAGTTGCCGGAGAAAGGCATAGTCGGTGAGCACGCGCCGTTCGACGCCGCGATCCTCGCTGTGCCGGCCCTCGACGAAGCGTTTCGCGCCCAGCAGGACGAGGTTGAGTGGCGCGTCACGATCAAACGCCGCGGGGCGTTGAGCGTCCAGACCTTTCCGTTCAATCCGCTCGACGCAGTGGGCTGGCACGGTTCGCTCATGCCGGCACGCCTCAACTGGCGCGACCTGCGACCGTTGATGAGCCACCGCGCTCACCTGCCTCCTTCCGCCCATACCACTTTCGTGTGCGCGCGCTTTGTCGTGTGCACTTTCTGTCCGCGCCCGATCGAGTCCGACCCCGGCGCGCTCAAGGTGCCGTTCTTCCACAACAACGACGACTATGACGAGCTCATTTTCTACCACCGCGGGGAATTCTTCTCGCGCGACAACATCCATCCGGGAATGATCACGCTGCATCCGGGCGGCTTCACCCACGGGCCGCACCCCAGGGCGTTCCGCACCGGCGCGGCGGCTGCGCGCAAGGAGACCGACGAGGTGGCGGTGATGATCGACGCGCGCGACGCGCTGGATGTTGCGCCGCTGCCGGATCGCGTGGAGTGGCTGGGCTATGTGGATTCGTGGAAGGAAGCGTAACCGCTTGGCATGCCGAAACCAGCTTTGGAGCAGGACAGTCAAATCATCAGGTATTACCGGCGAGCGGCCTGCGATGAGTCTGGCGATAGCCCAAAACCTGCAGGATTTTGCGGCACAGCACGGTCTGTCCGGTCTAAGCGCCCCCTCGCTTGCTGCGATCCGCGAGGAGCGCGCCGGCTACAGCGTGCCGCGGGGCAAGCAGTTTCTCAGGTTCCAGGAACGCGTTGACAGGGAACTGCTGCAACACCGCGTCATCACGCGCAACCCGTATACCGTCTGGTTCCGGAAAGGCGAGCAGAACGCGGGACAGATCAAAGCCTTCATCGTGCAATTCTCGGTGTTTTCCAACCTGTTCCTGGTCGCGCAGCTCAACAAGATGATCAATGCCGAGACGCTCGAGAGTATGCGCGCGTCCAAGGAAATTCTTGCCAACGAAATCGGCGTCGCCTTCAAGTCGCGCGGCTCGCCGAACAGCGTCGCAGAGACCGAACCCGATCCCGATCATGTCGGCACCGAAGGCACGGTTCAGGCCGGCACGTTTCGCTTCGAGGCCGGGCATTTCGAATGGCTGTATCAGATTGCGCGCAAGCTCGGTCTTCAGTTCAGCGACATCGGCAAACGTCGTTTCGGCACGCCGGCCACTTTATTCTTCTGCGACGAGCTCGCGCGGCTCTACGGCAACGAGAACTATGCCGTGTCGCGGGCGGCGAGCTACGCCGTCGAGAACTGGGCCGCAGCGGGATTCTGGGACGAGCTGATCGAAGGCCTCAAACGCTATAACCGCAAGCACGAGACCGATCTGCCGCTCGGGTTCTTCGTCTGGCACAGCCGCCTCGAGGCACAACACGCACAGCATACCCAGGAAGAACTCGAGGAAGATTACTTCCAGAACGCCTTCGACGAAGACGCTTTCATCCGCCATGGCAACGAAATGCTCGACGCAGTAGCCGCGTTCTGGGACGGGCTCGACGCACAGCGGCGCGACCTCGAGCACTAGGAGTTTGTCGGTTTTTTACCCGACAAACTCCTTAGCAGCCTGTCGGGGCTCGAAGTCCGACAGGCTGCTCTTCCACATCCCGGTAGAAATATAGCGTTCGCCGGTATCGTTCAGCAGCGTGACGATCACGCGGAATCTTCCGGTTGCCGCGAGCTGGATCGCGCCGCGGACGAACGCGCCGGACGATGGTCCCACAAACAGTCCCTGCCGGGTGAGCCGCCGGCACATCGCCAGCGCCTCATCCAAGGTCATCGGAATGCGCTCGTCGATCAGAGATTCGTCGAGAATCCGCGGCACGATGTCCCCGGGATGGCCGAGCGGCTTCAGGCCTTCGATGCCGGGGAAGGTCTCCGGAATCACCGCTGCGATGTGCACGTCCGGGCGCGCCTCGCGCAGCCTCCGCCCCACCCCGGTCAGCGTGCCGCCTGTGCCCACCCCTGCTACGAACGCGTCCGGCACCGCCTCGGTCTCTTGTGCGACCTGCGCCAGGATCTCCGCACCCGTGCCGCTGTAATGGGCGCGCCAGTTGTCCGGGTTGCTGTACTGGTCGCAGTACCAGTAGCGATCCGGATGGTCGGCGGCGAGCCGCTGCGCCTCGCGCAACGCGAAGTCGTAACCCTCGAGCGGGTCGGTGATGACGAGTTCCGCGCCGTGGGCGGCGATACGGTCGAGCCGCTCCCGGCTTGCGTTGCCGGGCACCACGATAGTCACCGGGATGCCCAGGGCCGCGCCGAGCATCGCGTATGAGATCCCCGCGTTACCGGACGAGGAATCGAGGAGCCGCCGCCCGCCGGAGAAGCGGTCCGCCGCGATGGCTTCGGTCAGCATGTGCGCGACGGGGCGGTCCTTGATCGAGCCGCCGGGATTGATGCTCTCGAGTTTGGCGAAGAGCCGCACTCCACGCGCCAGCTCTACTGCCAGCCCGATTTCCACCAGCGGCGTGTTGCCGATGCGTGACAGGAACGCCTGCCCGCTTTGCAAATTGACGGTTTCTGGCTTCATGCCGCGGCGCGGGCACAAAACTGCTCGTAATCGATATAACCCGGAAATTGCGCTGCGTCGCCGCAGTAGCGACACGCCCGATTGCGTTCGAGCTTGAACTCGCGAAACTGCGCGCTGAGCGCGTCGTAATATAGCAGCCGTCCCACCAAAGGGTCGCCGATGTCGAGCAGAAGCTTGATCGTTTCGGTCGCCTGCAACAGCCCGACAACTCCCGGCAGCACGCCGAGCACGCCCGCTTCGGCGCACGAGGGCGCAAACTCCGCGGGCGGCGGCTCGGGATAGAGGCAGCGATAGCACGGCCCGCGGCGCTTCGCATAGCCGGGCCAGAACACCGTCACCTGCCCTTCAAAGCGGTAGACCGAACCGTGCACGTTCGGCAGACCCAACTTGACGCACGCGTCGTTCACCAGATAACGCGTCGGGAAATTATCCGACCCGTCCACCACCAGATCGTAGCCGGACAGCACTTCTTCGACGTTGCGGCTCGACAACCGCGTCTCGTGCGGCACCACTTTGACCGCCGGATTGAGCGCCCGCAAAGTCTGCTGCGCGGAAGCAACCTTGGATCTGCCGACACGTTCATCGGTGTGCAGGATCTGGCGCTGGAGGTTGCTGCGATCGACGACATCGTGATCGACGATGCCGAGCGTTCCCACCCCGGCGGCCGCAAGATAGAAAGCGCCCGGCGAACCCAACCCTCCGGCGCCGATCAGCAACACTTTCGATCGCATGAGCTTAAGTTGCCCCGCTTCGGCCACTTCCGGCATCAGCAGGTGGCGCGAATAACGTTCACGCGCGTCCGAATCCAGACCCGCCCGGACCTCGACCGGGAACCCTTCGTTCTTCCAGCGCGTGAATCCGCCCACCATCGACGTTACATTTCGGTAGCCGAGCCGCCGCAAATCCTCCGCCGCGAACAGCGAGCGCACCCCGCTCGCACACATTACCACCAGAGTGCGCTCGTAATCCGGCACGATGTCCTCGATCCGCAGCTCGAGAAAACCGCGGCCAAGACGGTGTGCTCCGGGCGGCGCGCCTTGCGCGATCTCATCCGCCTCGCGCACGTCGATCAGCGCCGCGCCGCGCGCCTGCAGCGCGGCTGCT
>MERG01000411.1 GCA_001771985.1 Betaproteobacteria bacterium RIFCSPLOWO2_12_FULL_62_13
CTCGGCAACCACGCGCGTGCCGCCTAGAAAAGCGTTCAAGCCGCCGATGAACGCCGATGAACGCGGGCAAGATCAAGGACCAAAAGCGGGAACGCAAAGGGCGCGAAGGGTGCGCGAAGGGCGCAAAGGAAATCAAGGGATGGCTCTTGTTCTGTTTTGTTGCCTTTCCTTGGCGCTCTTGGCGGCCTTGGCGGTGAAAGGTTCTTGCCTTTTGATCGGCGTTTATCGGCGTTAATCTGCGGTTGCTTCTCGTTTTGGGGGTCATATGCTTCCCAGTCGATACTTCATCGATCTCACCCAGCCCGAGATCGCCGCCCAGTTCAAGAAAAACCCGCTGGTGATCCTGCCCGCGGGCAGCGTCGAGCAGCATGGACCCCACCTGCCGACTGGCACCGACATCTACGCTTCGAACGTGATCGGTCACGCGGTGGCCGAGCGCATGGACGGCCTGGTGCTGCCGGGCGGTCCGCTCGGTGTCACGCCCATGCACATGCCGTTCGAGGGCACGATCACGCTGACGCCCGAAACTTACCAGCGCGTGGTCATCGAGACCTGCGTGTCCACCGCCAAGCATGGCGCGAAATACCTCCTGATCCTCAACTGGCACGAGGGCAACATCCCCTCGCTCGCCATCGCGGCGGAATCGCTGCATCGCGACCACGGCATGACAGTGCTCACGGTGCAGGCGTGCTACGTCGCCGCCGAACTCTATGGTCACGAGTGTGGCGGACTGACCCACGGCGGGGAGATCGAAGCGCTCGCAGTGCTCGCCTGCCGCCCCGAGCTCGTGCACCTCGACCGCATCGACTACTCATCCGATCACTCGCATGGCCGCAAGTGGGACAAGCTGCGCCGCACCAGAAGCTATCAGCCGGTGCTGCGCGACATCAAAACCATCGCGCCGACCGGCTGGTACGGCGCACCCGAAAAAGCGACGGTCGACAAGGCGCAGCGCATGCTGAACGATATCGCCGATGCGATTGCCAGGGAAGCGACGGAAATCTTCCAGTTGCTCGACGAGGCGCAGGGCGGCACCGCCGAGATCAAACATATGAAAGTGGCCGGCTGATGAGCATCGCGAACCTGTGTCGTGACGCTCAGCCTGTAGGGTGTGCTCCGCAAGGCAGAGCGCACCGCGCCGATCGATTGGTGGGGTGGTGCGCAAGCGCACCCTACGCGCTGTGATCTCTGTGGCAAGAATTGATGTAAGTTTATCCACCGCTGTCAGCTAGAATCGAGCGAGGAGGAAAGGTATGACGCAGAAAGAACTCGGCGTCGCGGTTATCGGCGCGGGCCGCATCGGCACCTTGCGGGCGCGCCTCGCCGCCAAGCATCCGGCTGTCGATTTTCTCGCCATTTCCGACCTCGATCCGGCGCGGGCGCGCGCCCTCGCGGAACAAACCGATGCCGATTTTTATTCCGGCGACAACTTCAAGGTCATCGAACACCCGGAGGTCAACGCCGTGTTCGTCTCGACACCCGAAGGCGAGCACGCGGCGCCGGTGCGAAGAGCGCTCGAACTTGGCAAGCCGGTGCTGGTGGAAAAGCCGATCGCGCTTTCCCTCGACGATGCCGACGCGATTCTCGATACGCTCAAACACACCAAGGGCCTCCTGCGCGTCGGTTACAGCCGGCGCTTCAAGGAATGCTTCCTGCGCGCCAAGGAACAGATGATTCACGGCCGGCTGGGCAAGGTCGTCGGCGGCACCGCGCGCGTCTACAACTCCCGCGCCCAGGCGTTCGCCATCCTCAAACGCGATCCGCACGCGACGCCGGTGCTGGACGTGCTCACCTATTATGTCGACCTCATGTGCTGGTTCCTCGAGGGCAACCCGCCGGTGGAAGTCGTGGCGCGCGGGCAACACGGGATATTCAAGGAAGCAGGCTACGGCGCGCACGATGTGACGTGGGCCATCGTCACCCTGGCGGACGGGGCCGTGCTCAATTTCGGGGTGAGTTACGCGCTGCCGAGCAGGTATCCAACCCTCGGCCAGTCCGACCGCGTGGAGCTCCTGGGAACGGAAGGCACGATGCTGATCGACGACGACCATATGGATCACGTGCTCTATTCCGAGAAGGGCATCCCGCACGCGTACGTGCCGGACCATCAGGTCAACATGGCGTTCCTCGGCAGCAATACAGCCGGCGATTGGGCAGTGGGCGATTTCTGGGGCCCGCTCGGCAACGAGACCCGCGCCTGGCTCGACCATCTCGTCACGGGGAATCCCACGGTGCACACCACGCCCGAGCAGGCGCGCATCAATCTTGAAACCACTATCGCCATCGAGCGTGCGGTCGCAACCGGCAGACCGGTCCGGCTGCCGCTTGAAACTTAGCGACCTGGTTGCTGATCACCGGTAGACCACGCGCGGCCGGCTGTGGCGGCCGGCGTCTTCCGGTTATGGGTCACGGGTCACGCCTCATCACGTCACGCAGTACCACGTCACGCTTCTCAACCATCAGCTCGGCCGCTCGCGAAACCGCCGGCCGGCAAGAATGTGCAGATGCAGGTGGAATACGGTCTGCCCAGCGTCGGCGCCGTTGCTGATGACGATACGGTACGCGCCCTCGACGCCCAACTGGCGCGCGATCTTGTTGGCAGCGAGCAGCAGGTGCCCCAGCAGCGCCTGGTCTTCGGGCTGAGCGTCGGCAAGCCGGGCGATCGCCTTCTTGGGGATCAGCAACACGTGGATCGGAGCGTGCGGATTGATGTCGCGAAACGCGAGGCACAAATCGTCTTCATACACGATGTCGGCGGGGGCCTCGCGCTTGATGATTTTGCCGAAAATGGTCGTCACAGATTTCTCCTGCGTTATCGGCCGGGGCGCGCGTCTTTCAGGTTCTGAACCGTCCAGCCGAGCAGTTCCTCGATTAACGCGTCGCTCGCCGCGCCGAGCGCCTTGACCCCGCCTGCGGCATCCGCCGCCGCCGGGCGCTCGAGGGTAAATGTGCGTTGTGCTTGCAGCGTGCGGCTCACGAGGTCGATCAGGGTGGCGCGCACCGTGACCGATACGCGGCTCTCGCTCGGCGCAGCGAACGACTGGGTGAAGTCTTCGAGCTCGATGCGCAGCGCGTATTCAGCGCGCGCGCCCTCGCCGCCGCTCACGATGCCGCTCGCCGCCGCGGCAAACCGGCTGCGCAGCCGCTGCGTCAGGAGCTGGGCGGGTGCGGCGCTCCAGCGGCTGTTGGCGTAGGTTTGAGGCCGCGCCGCGTCCTGGTAGTCGAGACGATAGACGATACCCTGGTTGTCGAGCCATGCCGGCGCAGCCACGGCCGGCAGCATCAGCGCGACACGAATATGCGGGTTCTCTTGCGGGTGGTTGCGCTGGGGTCCAAGATCGTAGGTCGCCACCGGCTCCAGTCCCTGTGGGCCGATCGCGCAGGCGCCGAGCAGCGCAACGAGCGCCAGTGCCGCGGACAGCCTGTGAATGGTTCTGCAGCGCGACCCGCGCAGGATGGTGCGGGATAGCGCCGCAAATTCGATTCGGCGATTCTTCATCGACCACTCCCGCCCTGCGGATTGAATCCCGGCTCGCCCGGCCCCGGCGGCGCCGGCGGGCGCCCGAATACGAGGCTCGCGGGCTGATGTTTGAGTTCGATGATTAGCTGATCCAGATTGCGCGAGTTGCGCGCAAACTCCTCGAGCAACGCGTTGATCCGCGGCAACGTATCTTCGGCCACGCTGCCGGAAAGCGACCGTGTGGCGTCGCCGACCTGCTCCGCGCTCCTGGCAACGCGCTCGAGCGTATCGACCCGCTGCGCGAGCTGCTGCGTCAGACTGTTGAGGTTGGCGAGCAGCGTATCGGCGCGGGCCAGCGTCTGGCGCACGTCGGTGGTGAGCGCCGGAACGTACTTCGCTCCGGTCTCGATCTCTCGCGCCAGCGCCACGAGGCGCGCGCTGACCTCTTCGACGCCCTGCAGTGCGCGCGTCAACTGCGCCTGGTTCTGTTCGCCGAGCAACGCGTTGAGCCGGCGCGCGACCTGGCCGAATTCCGCCATCAGATCCTTTCCCAAACCCGACAGCTCGTCGATGAAAGAAGGACGCACCGGGATGCGCGCCGACTTTTCGCCCGACGGAGCGATGGGCTCAGGTTTGGTGCCGTCATCGTCGAGCATCACATAGGACAAGCCGGTGACCCCCTGGGAGCCGAGCTGGCCAACCGTCCCGCGGGTAATCGGCGTCCCGCTCCTGATCGCGATGCCGATCAGGATCAGGCGCGGATCGTCCCGATCGAATTCGATGCTTTCAACTTTTCCGACGTCGACGCCGCGCAGGCGCACCGGCGCCTGCAGGTTGAGCCCAGTCACCGTGTACCGCGATTCCAGCACGTATTGCACGTGCTCGACGGTGTCGCCGCTCAACCACATCGCGGTCACCACCACGCCCGTGCCCAGCAGCAGCGTGAAGAGTCCCGCAACGAGCGCGTACGCGCGGTTTTCCATGGTCTGGTTCTCGTCGCGTTACCGCACCCGCGGCAATGGCCGCTGCGCGTTGATGTCCGCGACCAGGTTTTTCACCGCTTCGAGGGCGCGCTGCCCGCGGTCGCCCTGGAAGAAGTTGCAGATGAACTTGTGCGTGAGACCGGCGATCTCGTGGACCGGACCCACCGCGACCAGTTGCTGGTCGCACAACACCGCAACCCGGTCTGAGAGCGCCACCAGCGTGTCGAGATCGTGTGTCACCATGACCACCGTGAGATCCAGCTCGCGCCTGAGCTCTGCGATGAGCTTGACGAAACTCTCGCTGCGGTCGGGGTCGAGGCCTGCGGTCGGCTCGTCCAGAAACAGCAACTCGGGTTCCAGCGCAAGCGCCCGCGCCAGCGCTACGCGCTTGACCATCCCGCCCGACAGTTCCGCCGGCCTCTTGTCCGCATGCCGCGCTTCGATCCCGACCATGTCGAGCTTGAGGATGACGAGATCACGAATGAGTTCTTCGTCCAGGGTCTTCAGTTCACGCAGCGGCAGCGCCACATTGTCAAACACCGACAGCGCGGAAAACAGCGCGCCTTCCTGAAACAGCACGCCCCAGCGCTTTCTGAGCCGGCGCAGCGTCTCCGGATCACCGTCGTGCAGCGGCTCGCCGAACACCCGCACTTCTCCACGCGCCGGCTTTTCAAGACCGAGCATCTGCCGCAGCAGCGCGGTCTTGCCGCTGCCCGAGCCGCCCACCAGCGACAGGATCTCGCGGTGGTGCACGCACAGGTTTAAATCGCGATGCACGACCTGGCTGCCGAACTGCGTCCACAGATGCCTGATCTCGATGATGCACTCTTCCATCAAAACACCCCCACGTCCGAGAACATCACCGCGAATATGGCATCGACGATGATCACGATGGTGATCGCGGCCACAACCGAATTGGTGGTGCCGATTGCCAGGCTTTCGGTATTGGGCCGGATGCGCAGTCCAAAATGGCACGCGATCAGCGCGATCAGGATGCCGAACACCACGCCCTTGCCCAGACCCAGCCACAGGTTCGCGATCGGCACCGCGTCGGGCAGCCTGGAGAGGAAAAAGCGGTAACCGATACCGAGCTGGGCGTTCGCAGACACCATCCCCCCGAGCAGCGCGACCGCGTCGGTCCACAGCACGATGAGCGGCAGGGCGATCGCAAGCGCGACGATCTTGGGGAGCACCAGGCGCAACGTGTGAGGGATGCCCATCACGCTCATCGCGTCGATTTCCTCGGTGACGCGCATGACGCCAAGCTGCGCCGTCATCGCCGATCCGGAGCGCCCTGCAACCAGAATGGCAGCCAGCACCGGGCCCAGTTCCCGGATCACGCTCATGCCGAGGATGTTGATGATGAAGATGTCGGCGCCGAAGGTGCGCAACTGGTTGGACGAAAGATAGGAGAGCACCACGCCCACCAGAAAGCCGACCAGCGCTGTGATGCCCAAGGCCTGCGCGCCGGTGCGGTAGAGGTTGGCCGAAATCTCGCGCCATGGGATGCGCAGCGGCTGGCGCGCGAGCGTCAGCACGTCAAGGGTCACGCGCCCCAGCAGTAGCGTGACGCCGTACAGGTGGTCGAACAGCAGCAGCATCCGCCCGCCCAGGAACCGGATCGGCTTTGCCCATTCGCGACCCGGCTGCGGCGGCGTCTCGCGCTCGACGCCGAGACCGGCAAACAGTGCTTCGTGTTCCGGGCGCAGTTCGAGGCGCGCCGCACGACGCCGCCCCCAGGCACGCCACAGCAGCATCGCGCCCGCGTGGTCGAGCGTCACGACCGGCCGCAGGTCCCAGCGCACCTCGCCGGTATGCTTGCCCAATCGCAGCGCCAATTCGGGCAACACAGGCTCCAGGGCGCGCAGGTTCCACGCGCCCGTCACCTCGACACAGGGCAGACCATCGGGATCACGAACCTGGCGGAAATCCGGGGTATCCCCTGGTTCAGACAAGGAAGCTGACATACCTCTTTATCGGTGTTGGACGGCGTCACCCCAGAGGCGGGCGTTTCCGCAACTACCTCCCTGATTGGGAAACCTTTTTTAATGCTAAAGGCTCGCTCAATGCAAGTCAAAGGACGAAGGAGCCGGCGCTGACTTATTGCATCGCAATAAAAATTTTCCCAGACCCCTTGACATGCCGGTTTTAGAGCATATAATTTCTATTGTGCAGTGCAGCATACAAAATGGTTTCACTCGTTCAAGATGTTGCTTTTTAAAGGAGATTTATCATGTATCAAACACCTGAACAACTGATCGCGCTGAACAAGGCCAATCTGGAAATCGCCGCCCGCTTCGCCGGTGTGGCCTTGGAAGGCGCCGAGCGCATGCTCGACCTGCAACTGAAAGCGGCCAAGACCGCCTTCGCCGACACCGTGGAAGGCGCCAAGGCGCTGGCAGCGGTCAAGGACCTTCAGGAGTTGGCAGCGCTGAGAGACAACGTGGCGCAGCCGAGCATTGAGAAAGCGACGGCTTACGCGAAGAGCGTCTATGACGTCGCCACCGCAACCCAAGCCGAAATCGGCAAGCTGGTCGAAGAGCAAGTCGCGGATTTCAACAAGCAAGTCGTGGCCGCCCTCGACAAGCTGGTGAAGGCCGCCCCGGCGGGCTCCGAAGTCGGCATCGCCGCCGTCAAGTCCGCGATCGCCGCGGTCAACTCCGCGTACGACAACCTGTCGAAAGTCGCCAAGCAGTTCACTGAAGCGACCCAGTCGAATTTCGACGCGGTTGCCAAGCAGGCGGTGAGCGCCGGCAAGAAAACCAAGAAGTGAACCGCTCAGGAACCGCCAAAAAAGCCCCGGTGATCCGGGGCTTTTTCCTGTACGCTTTAGCGTTTAGCGTTTAGCGTTTAGAGGATCGACTCTCAACGCTGAACCCTGAACGCTCATCGGCGAAGTAGCAACTCTCAACGCTGAACCCTCAACCCTCAA
Source organism: Betaproteobacteria bacterium RIFCSPLOWO2_12_FULL_62_13 (assembly GCA_001771985.1). Classification (GTDB taxonomy): domain Bacteria; phylum Pseudomonadota; class Gammaproteobacteria; order Burkholderiales; family SG8-41; genus DSOT01. The sequence goes on from MERG01000411.1 coordinate 7,376, forward strand.
CGGTGGATGTAAAACTCGAGCTGCTTGATGGTCTGCTCCTGTTCGGTGATCACTTCCTTCACCAGGTCGCCGATTGAAACCACGCCGACGAGCTTTTCGCCGTCCATCACCGGCAGGTGGCGAACGCGCTTGTTGGTTACCAGCGTCATGCACTCATCCACCGTCTGGCTCGGATGCACCGTCACCACCTTCTCGGTCATGATGTCGCGCACAAGAATATCGTGCGAGAATTTGCCGTGGAGAATCACCTTGCGCGCATAATCGCGCTCGGAAATGATGCCGGCGAGCTTGCCGCCCTCGATCACCAACAATGCACCTATTTCCTTTTCCGCCATCAGCTTGAGCGCCTCGAACACGCTCGCCTCCGGCGCGATCGAAAAAATCGTGCTCCCCTTGGACTGCAAAACCTGTCTCACGGTCTTCATCATTACCTCCTAGTCTCATTCCCGCACAGGCGGGCACGCTTGCCGCATTGTTGAGTTTTGCGTAAATGGATGACAATCCATTTGCGCCTCGAATCCCCCTTCTCTCCTCGATACAAGGGCCGGGGATGAGGGCTAAGCATTGTCATCCATTTTTGCAATGCTCAGTAACAGTTCCAGTGTAGCCAAATTTGACGCTGCGATAAAGCCGCTGCCGGCGCCGGGCCGCATGGATCGCCGCATGGTTCAGGCCGCTCAACCCCGGATCAGCTCTGGTCCCCTCCAAACCTGTTGTCCTCGGCTCGGTCGAAAAAGGTTGCGCTGGAGGCGCTCCAGGATGAATAAAACTGGAAGCGGCTCTTGCCCTGTTCTTTTGCACGGTACATCGCGCTGTCGGCGCACTTGAGCAGCGCCTGGGAATCCTTTCCGTCCTGGGGATAGGCGCTGATGCCAACGCTGGCGGTGACCCGGCACTCGTGACCCTGCACCATCACCGGCTGCGCAACCGTCTGGACGATTTTGCGCGCGACCTCCGCAACTTGCTCGATCTCGCCGAACTCCTCGATCAGCACCACGAATTCATCGCCGCCGATGCGGCCGATCACGTCGCCTTCGCGCAAGCCTGACCGCAGACGAACAGCGATCTCCCTCAGGAAAACGTCGCCGGCGCCGTGCCCCAGCGTATCGTTGATCACCTTGAATCCGTCGAGATCAACGAACAGCAACGCGAGACGCCGGCGATAGCGTTGTGCCTGGGCGAGCGCCTGGCTCAACCGGTCCCCGAACATGGTTCGATTGGGCAGCCCGGTAAGCGCATCATGTGTTGCCACGAATTGGAGACCCTGTTCGGCATCCTTGCGCGCGATGAACTGCCCGATCTGGCTGCCAAGCTGCCGGGCGAATTCCATCAACTCATCGTCCGGCGGCCGCACGTCCGGGGAAAAGAATTCCATGACCCCGTAGAAATCCTCGTGCATCACCACCGGGAAACCGAGCGCGGTGTGGAGTCCTGCTCTACGCGCCGCAGCCCGGCGCCGGGATTTCGGGTTATCCTGTATGTTTGACACCCATACCGGCGCAGCGCTGCGCCACACGCGCCTCACCACGCTAGTCTCGTTTGCGGGGTTCGCCTCCAGACGGTTGCGCATGCCCCAGCTCTCTGCCGCGAACTCCTGAACCGCGGGCGCGTCTATGCCCCAGACCTCTGCGGTGCGCAACACGTTCTCGTGTTTGCCAAGCACCCAGCGGGCCCCGCATGCCCAGCCCAGCTTTTCGCACATCGTCCGGATCACCTTGACCAGTGCTTCCTCGACGGTGCGCGATTCGGCGAGCAGCCTCGTGACTGCAGTTTGCAACTCCTGACGCAACTCGAAGCGCTTGCGAGCCGTGATGTCAGCTATCATCACCAGCACGCCAACCGCGTCACCCTTGTCGTCATGAATCGGTGCTCCGGAAAGGCTCACGTTAAGCGGCGTTCCGTCCTTGCGCAACCGCACCGCCTCCACATCCGAAAAAACTTCGCCGCGCAATATCCTGCTGCGGTAGCGCTCGCTCTCTTCCTCCTTGCCGAGCGGGTACCACGGCACCCTCCCGCCGAGCACTTCGGCCTCGGTCCAGCCGAACATGCGCTCCGCCGCCGGATTCCACCTTTCGACAAGACCATTGGCATCGCGCACTACGATAGCGAGGGGAGACGCGTTGATCAGCGCCGCGAACTTCTGGGACTCTTGCCTCAGTGCTTCCTGGACGCGCTGCTGGGACCCTATCTTCGACTCGAGTTGCTGGTTCGACTGCTGCACCTGCTGATTTGCGGATTGCAGGCGCGCGACCAGGTCGGCGTTTTCGAACTTGATGCGGATCGAGGCGAGCACGTTCTCCTTCATGTGGGCCGCGATGGCCAGTACCACGCCCATGAATACTGCCGCCAGCGTACCCATCAGAACATGCAGCGTGTCGCTTTGCATGAACAGGATCGCAATGAGCGGCACGAGCGCCGGAAGCATGAAGCCATGGAAAACGCGTGTCACCGGCGCCAACACAACCGCTGCCGACATGACCATGCCGCCGATGACAAAGATCACCAGGAACTGATGTGGAACCGAATCGTGAGGAAAAAGCGCCGCTCCCAGAATTCCCCACATGCACCCCATCGCGGTCGCGCCCGAAAAAAAGCGATGGGTCCAGGACCGGGCAGCCAAGTCGGAGGTGGGCGCCGCGAGATACGCGCGATAAAGGAAGTATCGGCCCAGCGTGATCGCGATCACCGCCGCGAACCATCCCGCCAGCCCCGCGTTATGGACGGCATCCCATAGCGCGAAGGTCATGATGCCGGCATTGATCGGCGTAGCCAGGTAACCGATCCGCGACAAGCGGTAAAGGTGGCGAACCTGTTCGGCGTAGATCTGCCCGGCCTCTCCTTCGGGCGCGCCGGGCAGCGACGGTGCGGCAGAGTCTATCACCGAGGACATGGCATCGTGCCTCATCCCTATTTGAGCCATGCCGCGCATTGTTGCACGAGCGCGACATTCGGCAAAGGGGCACGCCGCCTGGGATGGCTACCGCGGTTTTGTGCCGCTCGCCGCGCCAATCACTTCCGCCTTCTTGAGCAGGTTCTGTGCCATGCGGATGCTGGCGATGTCGATAAGGCGCCCATCGAGTTGAACCGCACCGCGGCCTTCCTTGGCTGCCTCCGCCATCGCTTCCACGATGCGCCGCGCTTTCTCCACTTCTTCCGGAGCGGGACTGAACACCTGGTTGGCGAGCTCGATTTGCGACGGGTGAATCGCCCACTTGCCCTCGAAGCCGAGCGCCGCGGCGCGCTTCGCGGCGGAAACGTAGCCGTCGGGATCCTTGAAATCGCCGTAGGGACCGTCGACCGGGCGCAGCCCGCAGGCGCGGCATGCCACAACGATCCGAGCTTGAGCGGCGTGCCAGAGATCGGCCTGATAGAAACGGCGCTCGCCCTGCGCATCGCGGTCAGCGAGCACGCCGTAGTCCGGATTGAGTCCCCCGATCACCGTGGTGCGCATGCGGGTCGAGGCCGCGAAATCACCCGCGCCAAAGCACATGGCTTCGAGCCGCCTGCTCGACTGCGCGATCGCCTCGACGTTGCTTAAGCCCAGCGCCGTTTCGATCAGCACCTCGAAACCGATGCGCTTGTCGCGCTTCTTTGCCTGCTCGATCTGGGTGACCAGCATGTCGAGTGCGTAAACGTCAGCCGGCACGCCCACTTTCGGAATCAGCAGCAGGTCGAGACGCGGGCAGGATTCCACTACCTCGACCACGTCGCGGTACATGTAATGGGTATCCAGCCCGTTGATGCGCACGGAGAGCGTCTTCGCGCCCCAGTCGACATCGTTGAGCGCGGCGATCACGTTGCGCCGCGCCGGCTCCTTGTCGTCGGGGGCGACCGCGTCTTCCAGATCAAGAAAGATCACGTCGGCCGCCGAACGCGCTGACTTTTCAAATAACGCCGGCGTCGATCCCGGCACGGCGAGTTCCGAGCGATGCAGGCGCGGCGTGGCTTGTTCGAATGTCGTGAAACTCATGGAAACTCCGTGACTCGTGATTGGTGATTGGTGATTGGTGCCTTGCTCATTTCCTCCACCACCTTGATCAGCGCGGAAAGGTCGCTCCGGCCCTCTCCTCTGCCGATCAGGGCGTTGATGTGCTGCATGGTGAGTGCCGCCGCCGGCGCGGCGAGACCCGATTCGTGCGCGAGATCAAGGGCAATGTACAGGTCCTTGTGGTACAGGCGCGTGTCGATTCCATTCTCGAAATTGTGTTCGACCATGCGCTTGCCGAAAAGCTCCAGTACGCGGCTTGCCGCGATCCCGCCGAGAAGCACTTCACGAACCCTCGCGGGATCCACGCCGCAGCTCTTCGCGAGGGCCAGCGCTTCCGCCGTGCCCTGCGCTGTGACGAGCAGGGCAAGCTGATTGCATGCCTTGGTGATCTGGCCGGCGCCGTGGTCGCCCATGCGGACGATGGTCTTGCCCATGCATTCGAACAGCGGCTTGACGCGCTCGAACACCTCCTGCTTGCCGCCCACCATGATCGAGAGGGACGCCTGCTCCGCGCCCATCGGCCCGCCCGATACCGGCGCATCGAGCATGTCGATCCCCTTCGCTGCAAGCGCCTGTGCGACGCCGCGTGCGACCGTTGGCGAGATGGTCTCCATATCTACCAGAACGCTGCCGCGCGCTGCGCCGTGGATCAAGCCGTCCTTGCCGAGCACCACCTGCTCGACATCGTTCGAGGTGGTGACCATGGTGAAAATCACCTCGGCGTCGGAAGCAAGTTCTGCCGGCGTTCGGTAGCCGCGCGCCCCGGCCGATACCAGCGGCGCTATCGATTCCGGACGGCGCGCATAGACCCCCATCTCGTGGCCGTGCTTCATCAGATTGAGCGCCATGGGCCGGCCCATTACCCCAAGACCGATGAATCCCAGCTTCATTCTTCATTCTCCAAATGCGTGACTGATGAGTCGTGACTACTGAGCCTTGCATAGCTGCCTGACAGCCGCAATGAGACGATGTCATTCCCGTGGAGACGGGAATCCATTCAGCGCATCAGACTCCGTGGTTCCTCAATATCCGTCCCCGCCTTCGCGGGGACGACATTCACTTGTCAGTGCATTATCCAGAGATCCATAGCGGTTAGTGGAATTCTGAAGCGCCAATTACCAATCACCAGTCACTCCTCACGCCTCCTTCACTTCAGGGTTGAGCAGATTGGACGGCATTCCGCCGGTGAGCCCGGCAACCAGATTTTTCGCCGCAGTCATCGCCATTGCGCGGCGCGTGGCCTCGGTCGAACTGCCGATGTGCGGCGCCAGCACGATGTTCTTGAGCTCAAGAAAACCGGGGTGGAGCCTGGGCTCGTTCTCGAACACGTCCAGTCCGGCGCCGCGGATCGTGCCGTCCCTGAGCGCCGCCACCAGTGCGGCATCGTCCACCACGCCGCCGCGCGTCGAATTGATAAGGATGGCGGTGGGCTTCATCTTCTTCAGTTCCGCCGCGCCGATCAAATGGTGCGTTTCCGGCGAATACGGCACCTGCAGAATCACGAAGTCGGACTGTGCCAGCAGTTCGTCCTTGCTGACATGCGTTGCGCTGAGGCGCCGTTCGATTTCGTTTGCCACCGGCCTGCGGTTGCAGTAGAGCACCTTCATTTCGAAGCCGCTTGCACGCCTGGCAATGACCTGACCGATTCGTCCCATGCCGATGATGCCCAGCGTTGCGTGGTGCACGTCGACGCCCAGCCACTGCTTGAGGCGCCAGCCCGTCCATTCACCGGCCCGGATGTAGCTCTCCACCTCGGTGAGCCGCCGCGCCGTGCCGAGCATCAGCGCCCAGGCGAGATCGGCCGTCGAGTCGTCAAGCACCCCGGGTGTATTGGTCGCCATTACCCCGCGCGCGGTGCACGCGGCGATGTCAATGTTGTTGTAGCCGACCGCGATGTTGGCGACGATCCCGAGCCGTGGACAGCGCTCGAGGAGCCCCGCGTCAATGCGGTCGGTGAGACAGCACACCACTCCGTCCTTCTCCGCGAGGCGCTGCGCGAGCGCCTCCGCGGTGAGCGGCATATCCTGTTGATTGGATTCGACTTCGCAATACTGAGCCAGATAATCGAGCGTTTCGTCGAACACTTCGCGCGTGACGAAGACTTTCGGTTTCATCGCATCACCGTTCACCGTTCACTGTTCACCGCTTATTCTCAACCCAGATATTACGACAGTGCGTTTCGCGAATAAACAGCGCCCCGAGGAAACCAGACGCGGCAAACAGCATGAGCACGCCCAGCGCGTAGCGAAAATCCCCCGCCATGTAAAAATGCCCCGCGGTGCGATCGAGCACCCAACCTACCAGCGGCTGCAGCACGCCGGCCGCGAGAAACCCCCCGATATTGGCGAGACTGGTAGCCATGCCCGCGTACTGGGGCCGGTTGACTTCCTTGGCGCAGGCCCATGACAAGGTGAAGCCGGCAGCGGAAACGCCCATCACAATGCTCAACACATAGGTCGTGCCGGACGCGGCACCAGCGCCGGCCATCCAGGCAGCCCAGCACAGCAGATACAGCGCGCCCGATGCGATCATCGGTGCGCGCCGGCGCCGCATGCGGTCGGACAGCACGGCGATGCCCGCGGTTGAGACCGCCAGCGCGATGAGCATTACGGTCGTGTGGCGGCTCGCCTCGAGCGGCGACAAGCCGTGGGCATGAACCAGGAACGGCACCAGCCACAGGCCCACAAAACTGACATAGCTGCCGGACATCCCGAAAGTCACCCAGAATGCCGGCCACGTCGCGCGGTTGCGCACCACTTCCGCCAGACCGTGATACCACTGTCCGCGCGCCGTCCCCGGCAGACGCGTTGTGGCCCCGGTTGCGTACGGATGATCCCGCACCATGATCCAGGTCAGCACGGCGATCACAAACGACAGCGCGCCGATCCCCATGAAAACGCTGCGCCATGACACCACCGTGATGAGCCAGGCGAGCGGGGCCGCGGCGGCGAGCGCGCCGCCGAGACCGATGACATTCGCAAATCCCGAGACGGTGGCAAAACGCCGCTCCTCGAACCAGTTGGCGGTGAGCTTGAGCAGCGAAATGAAAGCGACCGACACGCCGAGCCCGACCAGGGTGCGGCCCGCCGCCGCGAGCACGACCGAGTCGGCGCTGCCAAACATGATCGAGCCAACCCCCGCAACGAGGCTCCCCGCGGCGAGCACGCGGCGCGGGCCGAGCGTGTCGGCGAGCACCCCCGTCGGCAATTGCATCACGGCATAGACGTAGAAATAGGTCGCGGCCAGCGCGCCGAGCGCCGCGCCGCTCATCTCGAACGCGCGCGTCAGCTCCGTCGCGATTGCTGCCGGCGCGACGCGATGAAAGAACGATAGCGAGAATGCGGCGGCGCCGAGACCGAATACCAGCCACCGTAAGTTGGGCGCGGCGGCGGACACCTAACGGAATACGTTCATTAAGGTACTGCATCAACCGGGTTCGGTCCACCCGAGGCCAAAGCCCGTACGGGAGGACCCTGCCCAATCGGTCAGTCTTCCTTCGACCGCAGGGATTGCCAAAGGTCTACGGCCATCATCCCGACGCCGATCAGGATCACGATTGTGAGCGCGATGTCCTTCATCTTCAGCACGTATGGCATGGTGAAGCCGACGAGCAGCACCACCGCCACGATGCCCGAAAAAATCTTGATTGCCATACTGTGCTCCTCTCCTCGTTTCAGCTCGCTCCAACTCGCGTGGCGAGCCAGCGCGCCGTGCGCAACAGCCGCGCGTCGTTGCCGCGCGCACCGACAAACTGCACCCCGAGCGGCAGCCCATTCGCGCCCTGCATGAGCGGCATGTTCAACGCCGGCATGCCGGCGAGCGTCCACAGCGTACAGAACATCGGGCTGCCGGTCGATTCCAACCCGCGCGGCGCGGTGCCCGCTGCTGCGGGCGTCAGGATGGCGTCGTAACGTTCAAACAACCGGGCGAATCCCTCGATCAACTGCGGGATGCGCGCCAGCGCCGTCTGATATTCCAGCGCGGTGATCCTGCGGCCCCGCTCGATCTGCGCGCGCAGCGAATCGCTGAGCTTGTCGCGTCCTTTTTCGTACTCCACCACGTAACTGGCCGCCATCTCGGCCTCCATGATGGTGCGGTGCCATTCCAGCGCATCGCGTGTGCTGTCGGGAAGCACGAACTCCTCGATGCGATCACCGGTATGCGCGACCAATTCCTCGAATGCCTCCCGCGTTTCGGGTTCGGTACGGTCCCAGATGGGAGTCCGCACAAACGCGAGCAACGGCGGCAAGGGCGGCTCCTCCGTTGCAATCTGTAAAAACGGAATGCGCGCGCGCGGCGGCAACGTGTCCGGATCGCGCTCATCGTAGCCGACGAGTTGCTCGCACGCGAGCGCGACGTCCTCGATCGTGCGCGCGAACACGCCGAGCTGGTCGAGCGTGCGCGACTGCCTGAGAACCCCGTGACGCGGGATGAACCCGTGAGTGGGCTTGAACCCGTATACCCCACAGAACGCGGCCGGACGGATGACCGAGCCATTGGTCTGACTGCCCAGGGCAAGCGACACCATGCCCGCCGCCACCGCGGCCGCCGAACCGCTCGAGGAGCCGCCCGGCGTATGCTCCGGATGGTGCGGATTGCGCGTCTTGCCCGGGGCGTAGGTCGCAAGCTCGGTCGTGACCGTCTTGCCCATGATTACCGCCCCAGCGGCGCGCAGCCTCGCGACGACCGCGGCGTCCTCGGCAGGAGTGCGGCCTGCGTGCAGCACGGTGCCGTCTTCGGTCGGCATGTCGGCTGTGTCGAAGATGTCCTTGATCCCGACCGGCACGCCGTGCAGCGGGCCGAGCGGCGCGCCCTCCTTGCGCCGCTCGTCCAGCGCGCGTGCCTGCGCGAGCGCATGCTCCGGGTCGAGGAACGCCCATGCCTGCACTTGATCGTCCACCTCGCGCACCCGCGCAAGGCACGCTTCTGCCAGCTCTTCGCAGCTGATCGCCCCGGCGCGGATCGCGCGCCCCGCATCCGCCGCCGATAGCCAGTTCAGTTGCGTGACCTGCATCCCGTCAGTTCCCGTAGATCGTGCGCGGCAGCCACAGCGAAATCTCCGGCCACACGTACACCACCAGCATCGCAACCAGCACGATAAACAGGAACGGCAGGCAGCCCCGGAAAATCTGCGTGATCAGCACGTGCGGCGGCGCGACACCCTTCAGGTAGTAGGCGGACATCGCCATTGGCGGCGACAGAAATGCGGTCTGCAGGTTCAACGCCACCAGAATGCCGAACAGCAGCGGATCGATATTGAAGTGCGGCAGCAGCGGCAGGAAGATCGGCACGAAGATGATGATGATCTCGGTCCACTCGAGCGGCCAGCCGAGCAGGAAGATGATGAACTGCGAGACGAGCAGGAACGTGACCGGCGAGAGGTCGAGGCCGAGCACGAACGTCTTGATCATGCCCTCGCCGCCGAGGTAGCTGAACACCCCGGCAAAAGTCGCCGAGCCGACGAAGAGAAAACAC
>MERG01000412.1:0-4034 GCA_001771985.1 Betaproteobacteria bacterium RIFCSPLOWO2_12_FULL_62_13
CGCGGCCTTTCTTGAATCCCGGGGGATGGCTGCTTTGGCGTATCACGCCGACATGGACGCCCCGGCGCGGCAGTGCCACCAAGAGCGCTTCCAGCGCGAGGACGGCGTGGTGATCGTCGCGACCATCGCCTTCGGCATGGGGATCGACAAGCCCGACGTGCGCTTCGTCGCGCACCTCGATCTGCCGAAGAGCGTCGAGGGCTATTACCAGGAGACCGGCCGCGCCGGGCTGCCGGCGGACGCGTGGATGGCCTACGGCCTTCAGGACGTGGTGCAGCTTCGCCGCATGATCGACGAATCGGAGGCGGGCGAGGCGCAAAAGCGCATCCAGGCGGCCAAGCTCGATGCGATGCTCGGCCTTTGCGAGACCGCCGAGTGCCGCCGCGTGCGGCTGCTCGGCTATTTCGGCGAGGCGGCCGCGCCCTGCGGCAACTACGACACCTGTCTCGATCCGCCCGCCACCTTCGACGGCACGCTCGCTGCGCAGCAACTGCTCTCCTGCGTCTACCGCACCGGCCAGCGTTTCGGCGCGATGCACGTGATCGACGTGCTGCGGGGCGAGGCGACCGCCAAGGTCACGCAGCGCCGGCACGACAAGTTGAGCACGTTCGGCATCGGCGCCGGGCGCAGCGGCCGCGAATGGCGCGCCATCGTGCGCCAGTGCATCGCGCTCGGCCTGCTGGAGGTCGACCACGACTCGTACGGCGCGCTCAAGCTCACGCCCGCGAGCCGCGCGCGCACCGGCGCCAAGCACGGCAGCCGCCCCGGCAGCAATGCCCGCGGCCGCAGGAGGCACGCGCGGCGCGATTCGCGCTAGGATGAATCCAGACTCGCCGGTCAGTATGCCGTCGCTGAAGCGTTTCTGGACGAGTTGGTGCGCCGGTTTCTGAACGGAGACCTTAGGGGCGTTACATCCAGTGACGTCAATTACGCCTCTCATACGAGGCTCACCTCATCGCCCACGCGAATCGATCCGCCTACGCCGCTCGTCATGAGCGCCACCGCGAAGGTCGGTTGCTCCTGCGCGAAGACGTTCTTCAGCGTCGCGAGGATCGGCAGGTCGCGGCTGCCGGTCTGCGGATTGGCGTGGGTGGCAAGACACCGCACCTTGGGTTTGACCACGTCAAAGCACAGCTTTCCGATCTGGAGCTTGCGACCCACCCAGGTTTGTTCTTCCCACAAATCGACGCCATCAATGACGATGTTCGAGCGGAAGCGAAGCTCGTTCAGGCCGGGATCGCCGACGGCGAGAGCGACGGAGGCAAGGCTCGCGCGGCTGTGCAGGGTGATCTGGCCCGCATCGTTATCCTGATAGCGGGGCGTCACTCCGTCTCCCACCAGGCGCAGCGGCAGCCTTTCGGGGTGCGCGGAGAGCGGATTTTCATCGAGCGCACAGACGAAGCAGGCAACAGCCTCGGCGATGCACCGGCGGCCCCCACCGTCGATGGCCTCATCGGCGAGAACCGCACCGTCGGCAACGATGCGCAGCCGCCTCGTCTCGTGGCCGAACCGGACGTTCAGGCGCGCGATGCCCGGCGTATTCACCAGCGCGACAAAGTCGTACTTCCGGCTCCACGCCTCGTCGGGAGCGGCGGAGTTCGCGAAACGGAAACCCAGCACGCGATCGCCGGCCACACGCCCTTCCGGAAGGATCGTGAGCGCGTCACGGCTTTCCGGCGTGAATCCCTTCACGGGATATCGGTAGAGGGCGACTACGTGTGCCATGCGGGGCTCACTCGACGAGAATCACGCGGCAGTCGTTGTCGAAAAAACGAGCTTGGCCCCGTTACCGTCCTTCATCGCCGGAAGAGCCGAGCGTCCCAGATGACTGCCTCCGGCTTTGAAGCGACAACCCACTTGAATTCGGGATGTGCGGGGTTGATGAGGATATTCTTCTCGTGCTTGGTAACCGCCGAGGGGATAATCAGCACAGCGCTTCGTCGGCTCTTAAGCCAAGCGTCGCCGAAGCTGCGCGAGGCAATGTCGTCTTCACGGTCCCAGCCCGGGGGCAACTCCTCTGCTGTCCACTCTTCAATCGACACGCGGGCCGGGATGGTAATGAGAATCGCCTTTTGATTCTTGGGAATCCGCCCCGTCCCGGCATGCACCAGCCGCTCAAGCATGGCGCCCGCGTAAGACGTCGCGGCATAAATGACGGGGCTGCCCGGCGAGTTCCACCGACCGCCGATCAGCGATGCGCCCGTGCCATCAATGATCGGATGGCGGGCGTCAGCGATGCGGTAGGCTGTGAGCGCCTTCGCGCGCGGCCGTCTAGGCCGCGATGCCATAGAAGAGCTTCCACAGCAACTCCTCGACCCGGCGCGCGCCCAGTTCCGTCAATGCCACGTCGATCGGTCGTTGGCCTTCCAACTGCGAATGTGCGGTGGTGAGAAACCGTCGTGCCTCGGCATCGTCGTCCCAGACGTACTCGGCGGTGGCGATGACGCGCGCGAGCCGCTCGGTTCGTTCACTCTCCTCTGCCTTGAGTTGGTCTCGCCGGCGCTTGTAGGTCGCCTCAGGGATTACCCGGTACAGCATATCGGTTTGCTCCCGCCCTTCCGGGAACACCCTGGCTACACTTGCCTTGAGTGCAGACTTCGGCAACCCCTCGCGCACCACGGTGGCTAACTCCCCGAGCGAGCGGATCTTGCGCCGCAGTCCCATCACCTCCGCGATTCTGGCTGGACTCACCATGGCCGTCATATCAGCACCTCGATTCAGTATCATCTGATACCTTGCATCATATCCCATGACTGGCACTTTGTCTGTCAGGCGAGGCGCAGGAGCCGCGCGGCGTTGCCCCACAGAACCTGCGCGCGCTGCTCGTCGGTGAGCGACTTCATCCCGTTGACAGCCCCGACCGGGTCGTTGTAGGCGATGTCGAAGCAGTAGTCGCTGCCCATCATGATGCGGTCGGCGCCAACCAGGCCGACGAGATAGTCCATGATCTCTTCCGAATAGCTGATCGTGTCGTAAGTGAAGCGCTTGAGATACCCGCTCGGCGGTTGCGGAATGGTCTTGCACTCGCCGCGCGTTCTGAACCCCTGGTCGAGACGTCCCCGTAGAATCGGCAGCGTGCCTCCGGCGTGCGGCAGGCTCACTTCGAGTTTCGGGAAGGCATCCAGCACGCCCCCGAAGATCAGGTGGCAGGCGGCGATCGCGGTATCCGTGGGATTGCCGATCGTGTTGATCAGATAGTACTGCTTCAGCCGTTCGTTGTTGATCATCATCGGGTGCAGGAAGATCGGCAGCCCGAGATCGGCGACGCGTTCGTAAACAGGAAAGAAGCTGCGATCCGACAGCTCGCGGTCGCGCACGGCAGTGGCCATGTAGATCCCGCGGATGCCGGGCAGTTTTCTCACCCGCTCGAGTTCCTCGAGCGCCAAGTGGGGATTCTGGAACGGCAGACAGGCGAAGCCGATGAAACGGTCGGGATAGGCGCGGTGGCCCGCGCTGATGGCATCGTTGAAGGCGACGCAGAGCTTCATGGCAAGATCATCGTCGGCCCAGTACACCATCGGCTGGGTGAGAGACAGCGCGTGCATCCCGACGCCCTGGCGGTCCATGATCGCCAGCCGCTCCTTGAAATCCATGAATGGAGGGGTAATGGGTCCGGTCCGCAGCAGCAGACCCACCTGGATGAAGGTTGCTCCCGAGCCGTCGGTGATCACGGTCGTGCCGCAGCGCCTGCCGTGATCGGCGATCAACTTGATGTAGGATTCCGGAAAATAGTGAGCGTGCGTATCAATGGTGAGCGGCTGGCGCATGACTTAACCTTTCCCTCTTCGTTGGTGATTGAGTCACTAAGTGATTGAGTGACTGAGTGATTAAGTGACTAAGCGATTAGGCCACCTGCGCGCTCTTGTCGAGTAACCAATCACTCAATCACCGAATTACTGAATCACCACAGTTCACCGAAGTTGCAGGATTCCCATGATGAACTCCCATTCGGCGGGATCCACCGGCGTGATCGACAGGCGGTTGCCGCGCTGCAGGAGCCGCATCCTGGCGAGCGGCTTGTGGCGCCGAAGCTC
>MERG01000412.1:4057-19125 GCA_001771985.1 Betaproteobacteria bacterium RIFCSPLOWO2_12_FULL_62_13
TCTTCACGAATCTCACGTCGACGTTGACCCAGCGCGGATCCTCGCGTTTCGAATCCGGATCGTAATACCTGCTCTTACGGTCGAACTGCGTCTCGTCGGGATGCGCGGGCCTGCATACCTCAACGATGCCAACAATCCCGGGCTGCTCGCAGGCGGAGTGGTAAACGAACGCGCGGTCTCCGCGGCGCATCTGATCGCGCATGGAGTTGCGCGCCTGGTAGTTGCGCACCCCGTTCCAGGACGTGGTCCTGTCCCGCGCCATGTCGTCGATGCCGTAGGCGGAAGGTTCGGATTTCAGCAACCAGTAGCGCATATTGAAAACCTATTTTAAGCCGCCGATGAACGCCGATTAACGCAGATAAGATCAAACCCCGAAGGGCGTTAGCCACACAGATCACAGGGAACACAAAGCGTTGAGAGATTCAGAGAAGCGGTTACTGTTGTGGTTGTTTTCTCTGAGAAGTCTGCGCCTCCGTGTGGCTTGTTTTTGATTTTCATCGGCGTTAATCGGCTTCATGCGGTTGCATCGAACAAAAAAATGCGGCTGACGCCGCATTTTTTATAGGGGACCCCCGCCTGTGCCGTCAGGCCTGCATCTTGAACCGTTGGTTCAAGGGTGGTCGCCTTCCGAGCCCTTCAGGCGCTTCCATGTCGGACGCGCACACCGGCGCTGCTTGAGTCGGCAACCAGCTTCAGCAATGTTGGTTCAGAGAATCTAAGACCTAAACGAACACCGCAGGGGAAACTCTAGAACAGTTCGTTCTGATCGGACATCGCCTGATCGAGAACTGTCTCCATGCCGGCCATTCTACGCTTTATGTCCGCGATGTCAAAACCGCCGCCGACCTTGGTCGAAAGAAATTCGTGCGCGATATTGAGCGCAGCCATGATTGCGATGCGCTCGAGCCCAACCACTTTGCCACCGCTCCTGATGTCCTGCATTTTCTTGTTGAGGTAATCGACGGCCTCGAGCAGGCCTTCTTGCTCGTCCTCGGGACACGCGACGCGGAATTCGCGCCCCATGATGTTGATCTGCAGACCTCTTGGATCGGCGCTCATGCGTCGTCTTCAGGAATCTGATTAAGCAGACTCTCCAACCGGCTCGTCGCGTTACTTATTTTTTCCTCGAGTCGCCGATTTTCGTTGAGGGCGGAGGCGAGCTGCTGTCGCAATTGCTGGTTATCCGCGCGCAGGCGCTGGAACAAGTCTACGAACTGACTGATTTTTTGCTCGAGCGACTTGAGTTCCGCGTCCATGTTTACACTATAGAGGAAAAAATCCTGTTAAGTCAACTGCTAACGATAATTTTTGAATGTGGTTTGACACCAATAAAACGCAGCTTGGACAACCCTCTCGGGCGGCCACACGGCAGTTTGCGGCGCCTGATCCATAGCTGTCGCCGCCGCTGGTAGAATGTGCCGTGATTTGGTACGGCTCACTGTCCGTGAGTGAGCGCTGGCCAAAACGCGGTCTCGGGTGCCCGTGCTGGATTCATCAGCCGGGTTAAACGGGAAACAGGTAAGGAAATCAGGATCAAATGATCCTGATTTCCTGAAGCCTGTGCTGCCCCCGCAACGGTAAGCGAGTGTGGACTCGCCAAAACGCCACTGAGCGCATCGCGCTCGGGAAGGCGGCGAGTCAGGTTCTCGCGAGCCCGTATACCGGCCCGGACCGGAAGTGAGTGGATGCCGCGGGAGGCGGCGGACCCGGTTGCGATCGGCTTTCGTTTTCCTTCCCGGCGTTTCTACGCGTTTGATCAACCGGCATGCGGCGGGCATGTCTGATCAGGGAACAACAACGTGAGACTCAGGAACGAGATGGCTGCCGCGCTCTCGGCCGCGGCATGGTCTGTATTCGCCGCCGAGCTTCCCATTACACAAACCGAACCGGTCATCGTCACTGCCACGCGCTTCAGCGACCCGACGGAAAGGTTTCCGATCGGCGTCGCCGTGATCGCTGAAGATGAAATACGGCGCAGCACTGCTTCCACCGTGCCCGAGCTGCTGCGCGAGCTGCCCGGTATCCGCGTCCGCGACCTGTCAGGCTCGCCCAACCTGCAGGTGGACCTGCGCGGCTTCGGCATTTTCGGCGACCAGAATACGCTGGTCCTGCTCGACGGGCAGCGTATCAGCGAGAACGAGCAGGCCCCCGTCAACTGGTCGGCGATCCCGCTCTCCGCGATCGAGCGCATCGAGATCCTGCGCGGCAGCGGCGCCGTGCTCTATGGCGGCGGCGCAACCGGTGGCACCATCAACATCATCACCAAGGCGCCGCGGCGCAACGAGCGCTTTGGGTTCGTATCCGGCGGCGCAGGCAGTTACAACACGCGCGAGGTCGGCACCGGCGCGAATCTCGCGGGCGAACACGCCGGGTTGCGCGCCAACGCGAGCCACTTCGAGAGCGACAATTACCGCGACAACAACCGCCTGCGCCTTGATAACGCGCAGGCCGACCTCCGCTGGTGGGGAGGAGCGGGCTCGCTCACGCTCAAGCTCGGCGCCGACGATCAGCGGGTGGGGCTGCCGGGATCGATTTCCGAGGGCCAGCTCGCGCAAAACCGCCGGCAGGCGGCAACGCCGGGCGACTTCAGCACGCTGCGCAGCGGGTATCTCAACCTGGGAGGTGAAACGACACTCGTATTCGGCGAGCTTGCGGTCAACATGGGTTATCGCGAAAAGGACACCGACGCCTCCTTTTTCGTCGGCACGCCGTTCCGCAACAACGTGGAGACCCGTGTCACCGTGCGCTCGTTTACACCGCGGCTCAAAGTGCCGCACCGGCTCGGCGGCTGGGAGCACAGTCTCGTGGTCGGCATCGATGCCGACGACTGGGATCTCGACTCCACCGCGGGGCCTTCCGTGGTCGGCCGGCCGCACGCTGTGCAGCGCAATGCCGCGGCCTACGCGCAGCACACAACGCTATTTCCCGGTGACATCGCGCTCGCGGTTGGGCTGCGCGAACATCGCGTGACTTACGGCGTCAACGATCCCGCCAACCCTGGCGCAGCGGAGACACGCAAGCGTACGCTCAGCGCCTACGAGCTCGCCGTGCGCCGGCGCCTTGGCGAGAGCCTTTCGGTATACGGCAAGCTCGGGCGCAGCTTCCGCGTGCCCAACGTGAACGACATCTACAACCTGTTCACGGCGACCGTTACCATGCTGGAACCGCAAACCTCGCATGAGCGCGAGCTCGGAGCCGACATCCGGTCAGGGCGTGGGCGCTACCGGGTCGCGCTCTACCACATGGATCTCGACAACGAGATCTTCTTCGACCCGATCGCTTTCTCCAACCGCAACCTGCCGCCTACGCGTCGTTACGGCCTGGAGGCCGAAGGCAAGTGGCGCGTGGGCGACGGGCTCGAGCTCTTCGCCAACTATACCTACGCTGTGTCGGAGTTCCGTGCGGGCAGCTTTGGCGGCATCCCGATCGCGGGCAACGAGGTGCCTTTGGTGCCGCGCCACGCGTTGAACGCCGGTGCGGGATGGGCGTTTGCGCCGCGCACCCGCGTGGATGCCGTGCTGCGCTACGTGGGCAGCCAGGTGTTCGACGGCGACGAGTCCAACACCTTCGGCCGCAAGATCCCGGCCTACACCGTGGTCGATTTCAAGCTGCTGCACGAGGCCGGAGGGTGGCTCTTCAGTGCGGCCGTTCGCAACCTGTTCAACGAGAAGTATTTCAGCTACGGTGTTTTCACCGGCTTTCCGACGTTCTCGGCGCTGCCGGCGCCGGAGCGCGCCGTGTTTGTGTCGGCCCAGTACGCTTTCAAGTAAGGCACAGCCGCCGGCGACGGTTGTTGTCCGATGACGCCGGAATAGGCGGCCACCGTTCCGAAGCCGGCGCCGCGCGCGGCTTTTTTCATTTCCGTAGAAGTTTGCTATTGTTCACATCGTGCGAGCGACGAACGGCAAGGAACTTTATTTGCGCCTGCTGCGCTTTGTGGCGCCGTACCGGCGGGTGTTCGCCCTGGGGCTCGCCGGCATGGTAATCGTTGCCGCCACCGAGCCGGCGCTGCCGGCGCTGCTGAAGCCGTTGCTCGACGGCATCTTCGTTGCCAAGGACGAAGGGATCATGCGCTGGATGCCGTTCATCATCGTGGGGCTGTTCCTGGTGCGCGGGCTTGCCGAGTACCTGGCTTCCTACTCGATCACATGGGTCGGCAACAAGGTGGTGATGGACCTCCGGAACGCCATGTTCGCGAAGCTGCTGGAACTTCCCGCGCCGTATTACGACGATCACCCGTCCGGCATCCTGACTTCCAAAGTTACCTTCGACGTGGCCCAGGTAGCCGCCGCTGCGACCAGTGTGCTCACGGCGATATTCAAGGATACGCTGGCCATCGTGGGGTTGCTCGCCTGGATGTTTTGGCTCAACTGGAAGCTCACGCTGCTCGCGCTGGTAATGACGCCGATCATCGTCGGCGTGGTGCGCGTCATCAGCGTCCGGCTGCGTAGGTCGAGCCGTGACGTGCAGCGCACGATGGGCGAAGTCACGCAGGTCGTGCAGGAGGCGATCGAGGGCCACAAGGTGGTAAAACTCTTCGCCGGCCAACCCTATGAGTCCGCGCGCTTTGACGGTCGAGCCAATCACGTGCGCCGGTTTCTCATGAAGCAGGCCACCGCCGCGGCCGCGAGCGTGCCCGTCGTGCAGTTGATCGCGGCGGCGGCGCTGGCGGTGATGGTGTACCTTGCCACGCTGCAATCGAGCGCGGACGAAATCACGGTCGGCGGCTTCGGCTCGTTCATTACCGCGATGCTGATGCTCACTGCGCCGCTCAAGCGCGTAACCAGCATCAACGAACCGCTGCAGAGAGGCCTGGCGGCCGCGGAAAGCGTTTTTGAGCTGCTCGACCAGGCAGGCGAGCCCGACCCCGGTACGATCACCATCGCCCGCGCGCGCGGTGAAATCCGTTTCGAGGGGGTGAGCTTTACCTACGGCAGCGCATCGCACCCCGCACTCGAGTCGATCGACCTCACCATCTCGCCGGGGGAGACGGTGGCGCTGGTCGGCGCCTCCGGAGGCGGCAAGAGCACGTTCGTGAACCTCGTGCCGCGCTTCTACCACCCGACGCGCGGGCGCATCCTGCTCGACGGGCACGACATGGAGAGGCTCACTCTCGCCAGCCTGCGTGCCAACATCGCGCTGGTGAGCCAGGACGTGGTGCTGTTCAACGACACCGTGGCGGCCAACATCGCCTACGGCGCGATGAACGGCGCTTCGCGGGAGGAAGCCATCGCCGCCGCGGAAGCGGCCCATGCGACGGAGTTCATCCGCAAGATGCCGGAAGGTCTTGATACGCAGGTCGGCGAGAAGGGCGTCAGGCTCTCGGGCGGCCAGCGCCAGCGCCTGGCGATCGCGCGGGCGCTCCTCAAGAACGCGCCGGTGCTGATCCTGGACGAAGCGACCTCGGCCCTCGACTCCGAATCGGAGCGCCACGTACAGGCAGCGCTGGAGGTGCTGATGCGGGGCCGTACCACGATCGTCGTCGCGCACCGGTTGTCCACCATCGAGCGGGCCGACCGCATCGTGGTGCTCGATCACGGCCGCATCGCCGAGATCGGCGTGCACGAGGACTTGTTGGCGCGCAGGGGCATCTACGCCAATCTGTACCGCGTTCAGTTTGCGCCCGAGCAAACCAGTGAACGGTGATTGATGAACAGTGAACAGTAAGAGCCAACACCGACGCCTTCCCCCGTTCACCGTTTACCGTTCACCGTTTTCCGCGCGGGAAGGCTAACGATGGCGCATATTTCCGTTGTCACGCCCGTGTACCGGGCCGAAGGCTGCCTGGAAGAACTTTACCGGCGGCTCGCGGCCGCGTTGTCGCCGATCACCGAAGACTTCGAGCTCGTGATGGTCGAGGACTGCGGCGGGGACCGCTCATGGGAGATCATCGCCGATCTCGCGCGGCGCGATGCGCGCGTCAAGGGCATCCAGTTCAGCCGCAATTTCGGCCAGCACTACGGCATCACCGCCGGGCTCGATTTCTGCGACGGTGACTGGGTGGTGGTGATGGATTGCGATTTGCAGGACCAACCGGAGGAGATCCCGCGGCTTTATGCCAGAGCGCTCGAGGGCTACGACGTGGTCCTGGCACGGCGCGGCAGGCGCTCGGATAGCCCGCTGAGGCGTTTCACCTCGTGGCTGTTCTACCGCGTTTTCAGTTGGCTCGCGGATACCGAGTACGACGGGGATGCCGGAAACTTCCGCATCATTTCGCGCAAGGTGGTCGCGAATTGCCGCCGCATGCGCGAGCAGTTGCGCTTCTTCGGCGGGCTCATCAACTGGATGGGTTTCCCCACGGCGAGTATCGAGGTTGCCCATGCGCCGCGCTACGACGGGCGCACGACTTACACCTTCGCCAAGCTGTGGCGCCTCGCTGCGGACACCATCATTGCGTACTCGGACAAACCGTTGAGGCTCTCGATCCGCTTCGGCTTCCTCATGTCGTTTCTCGCGTTCGCCGGCGGCGTTTACATCCTGGTGCGGGCCTGGCTCTATGGCTCGCCGGTGGTCGGGTGGCCGAGCCTCATCGTCTCCGTCTACTTCATCGGCGGGGTCATCATCAGCATCCTCGGCGTCATTGGCATTTATCTCGGCAAGACCTTCGAGGAGGCGAAGAAACGGCCGCTCTACATTGTGGCCAAGACTACATTTCCTGAACCGCCGCAGCCGACCACCACGTGAAAGACTTCATCCACGAATACTGGGAAGGGCAGGCGCGGAAGCACGGCGCTTCGCACGAAGCCTCCTGGGGCGACACCTTCATGATCGCCTTGGAGATCGACACCATTGCCAAGTACTTGCACGACGGCGACACCGTCCTCGACGTCGGATGCGCGAACGGCTATTCGGCGTTCCAGCAGCTCGAGCGTCACCGGCTCAAACGGCTGGTCGGGGTCGATTTTTCGGGCACGATGATCGCCGCCGCCCGGGCCGCCAAGGCCGTGCGCGGACTCGGCGGACATGTCGAGTTCCGCGAGGGCGACATCCGCCGGCTCGATTTCCCCGATGCGTCCTTCGACGTCGTCTATACCACGCGCGTGCTCATCAACCTGCCCACCTGGGAGCAGCAGGTGCAGGGCATTACCGAGTGCCTGCGGGTAGCGCGGCCCGGCGGCACCGTGGTGCTGTCGGAGGCGTTCTGGGAGCCGCTCATGCTGCTCAACGCGATGCGTGCATTGAAGCAGTTGCCGCCACTGGTCGAACACGACTTCAACCGCTATCTAAAGAAGGAGCGGCTGGAGGAACTGCTCGGCGCGCTCAAGCTCGCCTACGCAGTCGAGGAATTCTCCTCGGTGTATTACCTCGGTTCACGATTCCTCAGGGAGCTGGTGACCGACCCGTCAGCCTATCCTGGCTACTCGAACCCCATCAAC
Source organism: Betaproteobacteria bacterium RIFCSPLOWO2_12_FULL_62_13 (assembly GCA_001771985.1). GTDB lineage: Bacteria > Pseudomonadota > Gammaproteobacteria > Burkholderiales > SG8-41 > DSOT01. The sequence goes on from MERG01000412.1 coordinate 11,434, forward strand.
GAACTTTTCTACAACATCGAGCGCGATTACTCGGGCGGCGGGTTCGGCATCCAGCAGGCGTATGTGATACGCAAGTCGTGAAGGAACGGTATGAGCTATGCATATGTTGTTGTCACCATATTCTTGACCGTCTACGGGCAGATCGCGATCAAGTGGCAGGTCGCGGCGGCGGGCCCGTTTCCGGTCGCTCCCGCGGACAGAGCGGCGTTTCTGCTCCGGCTGCTCATCAACCCCTGGATCATCTCGGCGCTGGCGGCTGCGTTGCTTGCCGCCGTCTCGTGGATGGCAGCGATGACCAAACTCGATTTAAGCCACGCCTATCCCTTTATGAGCCTGGCCTTCGTGCTGGTGCTCGCATTCAGCGCCGTGCTGTTTCACGAGCCTGTCACGTGGCAGAAGATCGCCGGACTCGCGTTGATCACGGCCGGGATCATAATCGGGAGCCAGGGTTGAAGCGATGTGTGCGCTGCGCGACGCCGTTTTCGGGGCAGGAATGGCGCTGCCCGGCATGCGGCTACGCGCCGGACCGGATCGGCGGCTTTCCGGCCTTTGCGCCGGAACTCGCGGGTGGTGGCGAGGGGTTCGATCCGGCACTGTTCTCGGAGCTGGCGCGGCTCGAAGCGCGCAACTTTTGGTTCCGGGCGCGCAATCGCCTCATCGTATGGGCGCTCAAGCGATTCTTCGACGGCGCACAAAGCCTCCTCGAGATCGGGTGCGGCACGGGATTCGTCCTCTCGGGCATTGCCGCGGCGTTTCCCAACGTGCGGCTCGCCGGAAGCGAAGTCAACCCCGAGGGGCTTGGTTTCGCCGCGAGCCGCGTGGCGAGCGCCCGACTGATGCAGATGGATGCGCGCCGCATCCCCTTCGAGGCGGAGTTCGATGTGGTGGGAGCATTCGATGTAATCGAGCACATCGACGATGACCGGACAGTCCTGCGCGAGATGCATCGCGCGGTGAAGCCGGGCGGCGGCATCCTGCTCACGGTGCCCCAGCATCGATTCCTGTGGAGCGAGTATGACGTGCGTGCCCGACACGTGCGCCGCTACACGGCGGACGAGCTGCGCGGGAAAGTGCTCGAGGCCGGCTTCAGGATCGTTAGAATGACGTCTTTCGTCGCGCTGCTGCTGCCGCTGATGTTGCTGTCGCGGCTTGCGAAGCGCGCGCCACGTGACGGTTACGATCCGCTTGCCGAACTGCGGCTTGCTGCGGGGCTCAACGCGTTCTTTGAAGCCGCGCTCGCATTCGAGCGCGGATTGATCCGGGCGGGGGCGACGTTTCCCGCCGGCGGGTCGCTTTTGGTCGTGGCGCGACGGCCCCTCGACAGGTAATGGGAAATGGGGAATGGGGAATGGGTCCCGTCAGTTCTCAGCCGTCAGTGGTCAGTTGACGGTTGTCAGTGTTGCGTGGTTGCGTAGGTTGGGTTGAGCGGAGCGAAACCCAACACAATTGATAGCCGCAGGATGCGCTTGCGCACCACCAATACATCGGGTCACGGGTCACGAGTCACGGGTCACGTCAGTCGCCAGTCACCAATCACGAATCACTAATCACCCGTCACGCAGTTATGAACAAGATCCCATTCAACAAGCCCTTCACCATCGGTGCGGAGCTGGAGAACATCGCGCGCGCGGTCGCCGATGGCCATCTTTCGGGCGACGGCCCGTATACGAAGCGCTGCCACCTTTGGCTGGAGGAGCGGCTCGGCTGCAGGAAGGCGCTGCTGACGCATTCCTGCACGGCGGCACTCGAAATGGCCGCAATCCTCGCCGACATCGGTCCGGGCGATGAAGTCATCATGCCCTCGTTTACGTTCGTCTCGACCGCCAATGCGTTCGTGCTGCGCGGCGGGGTGCCGGTATTCATCGACATCCGTTCCGACACCTTCAACCTCGACGAGCGCCTGATCGAAGCGGCTGTCACCCCCGCCACCCGCGCGATCGTGCCGGTGCACTATGCCGGCGTGCCCTGCGAGATGGACGCGATCGGGGCCATCGCCCAAAAAAAGGGCCTGCTCGTCATCGAAGACGCGGCGCAGGCTCTGTTGTCTGACCACAAGGGCAGGCGGCCGGGCGCAATCGGACATCTGGGGTGTCTCTCGTTTCATGAGACCAAGAACGTAATCAGTGGCGAGGGCGGGGCGCTGCTCATCAACGATCCGAAGCTCGTCGCGCGCGCCGAGGTCATTCGCGAAAAAGGCACCAACCGCTCGCAGTTCTTCCGCGGCGAGGTCGACAAGTACACCTGGGTCGACATCGGCTCGTCCTACCTGCCGAGCGAATTGGTCGGAGCATTCTTGTATGCCCAGCTCGAGCACGCCGAGGCGATCACCGCCAAGCGGCTGCGCCTGTGCGCCGCCTATCGCAGCAGGTTTGCGAAACTCGAGCAAGCCGGGGTTTTGCGGTTGCCGCAGGCGGATCCGCCCGGCACGGCCGGCAACGGTCATATGTTCTACATCCTGCTCAACGACCTCGCGACGCGCACGGCGCTGATCGCGTACCTGAAGGCGCGCGGGGTGCACGCCGTGTTTCATTACGTGCCGCTGCATTCATCGCCGGCGGGCATGAAATTTGGCCGTGCCGCCGGTGCGATGACCGTGACCGATGACGTGGCGGGGCGGTTGCTGCGGCTGCCGCTCTACTACGATATTACCGAGGAAGATGTAGCGGCCATCGTTGCGGAGATCGTGGCGTTTTTCGGGGCCTCTAGGGGTAATGAGTGATGGGTGATGAGTGATGGGGATGGGTGATGAGTGACTGGTTTTTCCCATTACCCATTACCCATTACCCATTACCCATTGCCCATGACCATTTAGTATGCTCTTTAACTCCTACGCCTTCATTTTCCTGTTCCTGCCGTTCACGCTGTTCGGCTTTTTCCTGCTCGGCCGGGTGAGCCACAAATTCGCCGCCGGCTGGCTCGCGGCGGCTTCGCTCTTTTTCTACGCGTGGTGGAACCCGATTTATCTCGCGCTGCTCACCGCTTCGGTGCTCTTCAACTACACGCTGGGGCTGGCAATTGTCAGGGCTGATGCCGCCGGTCGCGTGCGGCACAAGAAGCGGCTTCTCGTTTTCGCGATTGCCGCCAATCTGGGGGTGCTCGCCTACTACAAGTACGCCAACTTCTTTCTCGATAATCTCAACACGGCGCTCGGCACCGCCGCGAGCCTCGGCGAGATCATCCTGCCGCTCGGGATTTCGTTTTTCACCTTCACCCAGATCGCCTTTCTCGCCGATGCCTACCAGGGCAAGGCGCGCGAATACAGCCTCACGCACTATGCGCTGTTCGTGACCTATTTTCCGCATCTCATCGCGGGACCCATCCTGCATCACGGTGAAATGATGCCGCAGTTCGCCAGGCCGGAAATCTATCGCCTCAACTACGACGACATTGCGGCCGGGCTCACGATTTTCGTGGTGGGGCTGTTCAAGAAAGTGATCATGGCCGACGGGGTGGGCGGGTATGTCGCGCCGGTGTTCGACGCGCCGCAGGCCGGCATCACGCTCACCTTCCTCGAGGCCTGGTGCGGCGCGCTCGCCTACACGTTCCAGCTCTACTTTGATTTTTCGGGCTACTCCGACATGGCGGTCGGATTGTCCCTCATTTTCGGCGTGCGGATGCCGATCAATTTCCATTCGCCGTACAAGGCGGTCAACATCATCGATTTCTGGCGGCGCTGGCACATGACGCTGTCGCGTTTTCTGCGCGACTATCTCTACTTTCCGCTCGGCGGCAACCGCAAAGGTCCGGCGCGGCGCTACGTCAACCTCATGGCAACGATGCTCCTCGGCGGGCTGTGGCACGGCGCGGGTTGGACTTTCGTCATCTGGGGCGGCTTGCACGGTGTGTACCTCATCATCAACCACGCCTGGCGCGCGCTGCGGAGCCGTCTCGGCCATGAGCTCGGAGTTTCCACCGCTTGGGGGCGCGCGCTGGGCTGCTTCGTCACCTTTCTCGTCGTGGTTGCGGGGTGGGTGGTGTTCCGAGCGGACAGCGTAACCACGGCGCTTGCCATACTCAAAGGCATGGCAGGCCTGAACGGTTTTGTGGTGCCGGATACCTGGCTCGTGAAGTGGGGCGTGCTCGGGCAATGGCTGGCCCAGCATGGGGTCATATTCGGCCCCACGCCTGCGCTCACGAATGGCGGCGTCGTGAACTGGATATGGATACTGCTCCTGATGGTGTGGCTCGCGCCCAATACCCAGCAGATCATGGCGCGCTTCAATCCGGCGCTGGGTATACCGCACGAACCGCAGCCCGGCGCGCGCTGGCAATGGCACCCGACTGCGGCGGCCGCGGCTGCGGTCGCGGCGATGGCGCTCGCCGTGGCGGTCAATCTCAACCGGCATTCGGAATTTCTCTATTTTCAATTCTAGAGGAGTTTGCCGGACTTGGCCCCGACAAACTCCTAAGGCAAAACCGGCTGCATGAAAACAGCAAAACGGATCATGAATTGGCACACGGGGCAGACAACTGCGCAAGCTCGTATCCGATGCCGTTTCCTCCCAACTATTTCGGGTGAGCCGCACTTCAACTTCTCAGCCGGTTTTGCTGTTAGCAGCCTGTTGGGACTCTTAACTCCGGCAGGCTGCTAAGATGACGAGCCGCAGCTACACGTTCTTCATGCTGGGCCTGTGCACGGTTACTCTGCTCCCCGTGCTCGCGCTTAACCTGCTGCTCACGTACAACAACCTGCGCTACGACAAGAACGCGCTCGCAGCCGAATGGCAACGGCAAACGCGCGGCGTGACCTACGCTCCGCCGATCAGCCACAACCGTCCGTTCAAGACGTTGCGATTGAACGATCGCATCGCCGATATCAATGCCGTCGTGTTCGGATCGTCCACGGCGATGGGCATCCGTGAGGACAGCTTCCCTCCGGCAATACGGGCCTACAACTTCGCGCAGAGCGGCAATGCCCTGCTCGCGGTGATCGGCGAGGCCGAGTACATCATTCAGCACTGGAGCGACCGCGTCAGATACCTGGTCATCCCGCTCGACTGGGCGCTCGGCTTCGTCTACGAGCCTGGCGTCCCGCCGCCAACGGAGCTGTCGGTGGTGTCTGCGCGTGCCGCCGCGGCTGCTTTGCACAATGCCTCGCTTGCGCCGCAGTTGCGGGATGCGCTCGCGCTGCCGCGAGTGAAGGACCTGCTGAGCATCTTGAAGGACGTGCTCGCCTCCGAGCGCAAGGCAGCGGCGTTCCGGCAGTTGTTCTTCGAGCCCACAGGCGAAGAGTACCGTTGCCCGGACGGCGCGCTTGCGCGGGACTTCGACACCATTTTCCGCGGGCAGTGCGTGGGGTTCCGTTTCGACGGCAGCGCGACCTTTGCGGACCAGAAGCGCGTCAATCCGCGCGAAAGCCGCGCCCTGCTCGCGAGTGCGGCAGCGGCCGGTTCGCAGTATGCCGCGGCGTTGCGCCGCAGGCGCGGCGAACCGCATGCGGCGATCCTCGACCGGCTTGCGTCGCTCGCGCGGCGTTTTGCCGCGAGCGGCGGCAGGACGGTGTTTTTCCTGCCGCCGCTGATGCCGGAATTGGAACGCGCGCTGCTCGGATCGGCGCACAGCGGCGCCGCGCTCGCCCGCACCAAGGATGCGCTCGCCGCATGGGCGCAACGCGAACGGCTGATAGTCCTTGACGCCGGCGCATCGGAGCGCTTTGGTTGCACAGCGGCGGAATTCATCGATCCGCACCACGCGCTGCCGGAGTGCTACCGGAAAATATTTTCTCGCTTCTGGCTGGACTACCGGGGCGGCGTGAGGCCCGGACTCCACCGGTTAGAATAAGCGAGCTATCCCGACGATTGCTGAGCATCGTAAGAATGCCTGACCCCGCGCAGCCCGTTCCGGCCCGAAGCGAGACGCTTCGGGCGTTCGCCGGCACGGACGCGCGCAGGCGCGTCCGAGAATTCCCGGCTCACCCCCCGCCCCTCCAGCCCTCACCCTCGATCACCTCAATAAATTGAACACGACCGATTCCCGCGGCGGCGCCCGGCGCTGGTGGGTTTTCTACGCAATCGCGGCCGCAACCTTCCTGCCCGCACTCGGCTTTCATTACGTCGGCGAGGAGGCGATCTTTGCGATCTCCTCGCTGGAGATGTGGTACGGCGGGGAGTGGCTGCAGCAGATCTTCCTCGGCGGCAATCTGCAGCACAATCCACTCTTTAACTGGCTCATCATCCCGTTCGCGAGCCTCGCCGGCTGGGAGCACGTGCTGGCGGTGGCGCGCGCGGTCACGATCGGCGCGACGGCAGCGACGGGGCTGGCGCTCGCCTGGCTCGTGAAGGCGCTCTACCGCGACACCGCCTTTGCCGCATTCGCTGCCGTGGTTTATCTCACGCTCGCCGACGTCTTTTTCTACCGTGGTTGGCTCGCCTATGTGGACCCGCTGTTCGGCTTCTTCGTGGCCGCAGCGATTGCCTGCCTGTGGGTGGCCTGTCTTCGCCACAGTCTCGTCCTGCTCGCGCTGGCGGTGGCGGCGCTCACCTGTGCCTTCATGAGCAAGGCCTACACGGCTTACGTGTTCTACGGCGTGGCTGCGGTGGTGCTGTGCTGCGACCGGCAGAATCGCGCATTTCTGCTGGGTCCGGGCGCATGGGCGCTGCACGTGCTGGCCGCCGCCGCGCCCGCCGCTTGGCTCGGCCTGGTGCCGGCCAACGTGGGCCAAAGCGAGCGCATGTTCGTCGAGATCCTCGCCAAGCTCGCGCCCGAAAGTCTGGCCGAATACGCCTCCAAGGTCGTCGCCTACCCGCTGGAGACCGCGCTCAAGCTCATGCCGGCGCTGGCCGCCGCAGCGTACTACTTCTCGAAGCAGCGCGGCGCGGCGCGCGGTAGGCTCGCGACGCCGGAGCGCACGGCGTTGATCATAGCGCTCGTGAACTACCTGCCGTACTGGCTCGCGCCGCACAGCCACACCCGTTACCTGACCCCGCTCTATCCGTTCTTTGCGCTGGTCGTGGCGCGTGTGATTTGGCTCGCCGGCGCGCACGCGGTGCGGGGGACGCAGCATGGGATCGTCGTGGTGATCGCGCTGAAGCTGGTGGTGATGTTGATCGCCTTTCCATACTATCAACGGCACTACCGCGGCGAAAACTACGCCGTCGCGGCGCGCGATATCCAGACTCGCGCCGCCGGCCAGCCGCTCTATACCACCAACGTCAGCGCGAGCGGCTTGAGTGTCGTTGCGCACCTCGACATCGTGCGCCTGCCGCAGCCGCCGCTCACCTTCCCGCCCGCGCGGTGGGATTCGGGCTTCGTGATTTCCTATCAACCGGACCCCAGAATTGGCCCGATCGCCGCCCGCTATCGGCTGGGCGGCAACGATCTTTATCTGCTGTGCCGTGGCGCCGCCTGCGGTTCGGTCAGGAGGTAATGGGTAATGGGTAATGGGAAAAACCCATCACTCATCACCCATCACCGCGGCATCGTACGCAGGTAGGCGAGCAGATCGTGGCCTTTGCCGGCGATGCGCGCCGGCACATTGAGCAGTTCGGCGACAATCTTGCCCGCGGTGTAAAGCCAGGGCGCCGTCCCGGTTTTTTCGTGGAATTTGACACGGGCCGTCTCGATGCGCGCGACGGCGTAACCGCAGCTCGCCGCAAGGCGCCTCACCGATGCCGGGCTGAAGAAACTGATGTGGCCGCCGTCTTTGGCCATGTCGAAGTAATCCCAGCGCGAGCCCATCACCGCAGCGGTCCA
>MERG01000413.1:0-8343 GCA_001771985.1 Betaproteobacteria bacterium RIFCSPLOWO2_12_FULL_62_13
AAGAGTGCCGCAAGAGGCCCTAATAGGGTTTGTGCCAGCTTTCGCATATTTCCTCCTTATATTCAGCATAATTCAACGCACACGAGGCATCGCCGAGGCTTTCTTACTATCCGCCTTCCTTCTCTTTCTCCACGACCAGCATGCGAGGCAGTTTCGCCATGTCATCGAGCGTTTCTATATGGCGAAGTACGTGCAACACCTTCTCACTGCGTTCAGCCCCAAGGGCGTCAACTACTTGTGAACGGAACTTGTCGTCTATTTCATCACTGGAGAGCGGTGCACCCGGAGAGCCCTTGGCGTCCGTCACAAGCTCCTCATAAACACCACCGGGGTTAGCCCATATCTTGACTCGCGCCGCAAAGTGGCCTTTTTCAGAAAGTTCACGAAGTTCGGCATCTTCCCGGATTTGCACTCTTGACGCAACCGCCCGGACCTCAGGATCAGTCAGCATGGTCGTGGTGTATTCGCGAGGAGTGTTTCGGCCCTTCAAGAGAGTGAGCGCGAGCGAGTAGGAGGTGCTGAACTGCATTCCCAGAAGATCGCTGGGATATCGGATAGCCGCGTGTTCAGAGATACCTTTCGGGTACCTAACTTCAATCACGTCTATGCAATCGACCTTGAGATCGTTGGCGATTAAGAGCTTTCTTAAAGCGTCGATTGCAGGGTGGATGATCGCGCAGCAACAGTAGGGCTTGAACAGTACGTGTTCGATTGTCCACTTCTTTTCAAAAGGCACAACGAGAAGATGTGGCCTGTATTCCGACGAATATATTCGCAGAAGGCCCCGCTTCCCCTCCAGGATTTCCTCGGGTCCCGATATGCCGGCTCGCGCCAAGTGCGCCGCCTGAATGCCGCCGCTTGCGGCTATGGCCGCGAAGACGCGTTTTACCGAGCCACCCCCGTGGTCATATTGCTTGAGGCCTCCGGAGAAACTTCCCGCGATACCGAGGGCGTTGCGGATGCCTTCCGCTCCCAGCCCCAGCAATCTCGCCACGCCCGCCGCGACACCGAAGGGACCACATGTTGTCGACTGTTGGGGCCCACCGCGCTCAAGCGTGTCCGGGGAAATAGCCCACCCGATACGCCCCCTGACTTCGTAGGCCGAGACGAAGGCCGTCAGGAAGTCGCGGCCGGATATATGCTCGCGCTCGGATACTGCAATGAGCGAAGGGATGAGTTCGGCTCCAGGATGCCCGTGAATCAGGGGATTTGCGTCATCATACTCGAACGCGTGCCCAAAAGTACTATTGATGAATGCCGCAAAGACAACCGGCAGCCGGTCGCCGTACCTGAGCACTGTTGCCTCTGGCGTACCACCGGTTCGGCCATACGTATCCCGGACCTGCTTTGCCCATGGCAGCCCCGAGCATCCGATTTCGATACCGACTTGATCGACGAGAATATCTATCGCGCGCCGGCGTATGTGGGCGGGTATCTGTTCATAGGCAAGTCCAGCTGCAAAGTTTGCCAGTTCCCGCGTTTCGTCCGCCATCGCTCGCGCTCCATCATCAGTCAAGCAGCCGACAGGGCAGCTCCCCCGTCTTCTATGCGCCCCGTGAAAGGCGCGACTTTCGCCCGTCATGCGCCTCCGCCCATACGACGGTGCCTAGCACTCCGCTGGAAGTCCATTCTTAAGAAGATCGCGCGCTATTGTCCAGCGATGAATCTCACTCGGCCCTTCGACGATTCGCCAGACACGAGCAAGACGAGACATGTACTCAAGCGGAAGTTCCTTGCTCACGCCCATGCCGCCATAGAGCTGGATCGCGCGATCGACTACGCGCTGGATCATCTCGGTCGCCTGCACCTTCGCCATCGATGCGTCTCGCCGGAAGTCGGTCGAGCCGTTGTCGAGCTTCCATGCGAGTTGATAAGTCAGCAAACGCGCCATTTCCAACTCCTGATAGCTATCCGCTATCCACCACTGGACCACTTGGCGGTCGGCAAGAAGCTTGCCGAACGTTTGACGCCGGTTTGCATGCTCGATCATCAGTTTGACGCAACGTGCGGCGAACCCCAGGCAGCGGCTGGCGATCTCCATGCGCCGCACGCCAAATCGGTTTTGCAAGGGAACAAACGCCTCGCCTACCTCGCCGAGCACCTGTTCGTCGCTGAGCTCGACGTTGTCGAAAAAGATCGCATAGTAATGTTCCTCCCCTACGATAGTTGCATACGACGAGGGAATGGTGACACCCGGAGTACCCTGGTCGATAAGAAAGGTCGTCATCCCCCCTTTCTTGCCCTTGGCCGGGTCGGTAACTGCAATCGCGATCATGAAGTCTTTGCGCTTCGCTCTGCTGATGAACAGCTTGCTTCCGTTGAGCACCCATTTGCCGTTCTTGCGCTCAGCGCGCGTCTTGATCCCCGAAACATCGGAGCCCGCGCCCGGCTCACTGATAGCAGTACATGCCTTCTTCTCCCCGCGCGCATAAGGAATCAGATATTTGTCTATCTGCTTGCCCTTGCAGGCCCATTTAAGCAAATAGAGGTTGGGGCTTTCAGGAAGCAAGCGAAGTGGCACGATGCTGTGCTTGAGCTGCTCCACCACCACGCACTTGGCGAGAGCGCCCAAGTCCTGGCCGCCGAATTCTTCTGGCACGTCGATACCCCACAGTCCGATCGCCTTCGCTTTTTCCTGCAGTTCAGCCTCGAGGTCCGGGGGCAGGGGCGGCTCGTCTGAATATCCACGTTCCGCGTCGCGCCTGATCACGAGCGCTTCGAGGGGGATAAGGTCGTCCTGTACGAAACGCGAAACGGTGTCCCGGATCATGCAGACATCAGGTGGCAGCGAGAAATCCATAAGGTTTCCTAAATTGACGCTATACGCTCAGTCTTTGCGGTTGACATCGCGTACTTTGGGGGCGAGGGCGGACTGCCTTAGCCCGGATTATTCACGAACCTCGACGCAAGACTGACACAGTGTCGAGCGTTTTCATAGTGTTCATGAATAATGGAGGTTAGCCCAGGCGTTTGAAACTGCTTGCACAAGAATGGCTGACAAAAAGCTGCAGTAATGCGCAATATCGGTAGCATGGTCAAGGTTCGGTTCCACAACGCATGCAATGCCTCCTCACACTGACTCTCATTCCCGAGTTGTCCGAACATGTCACGAAACTTTGCCTCCAATTCCCTGTCGTCCATCCTGTTATTGATGTGTCCCTTTGGGTATCTGACCTCGCTCGCAATATGGTCCCCGGACAACGTGTTGATCCTCAACCGGCAGTACGCCGATCCGGGATATTGAGCCGAGAACTCGGCCCTCTCCTGGACCGTCACCTTACGCATCAGGCTCACGACCGTTGGATCGACCAATCGCTCAACCGAGAAGGGCCGAGATGTCACCGCGCCGTCCAGCAGCGCAATCGCAACCACGTAAGGCATGCTGTGATCAGCCGTTTCTCGATTCGATGGAGCCCAACGAGACGGATCACTGCCCACCATATCAAAGGCACGCTGGTATGTCTCAATCAAGATCTCGCTGACTTCCTGAACGCGCAAGTGCGGTCGAATCTCAAGAGCTGCCCAGACTGCTTATTGAGCGTGGTAGCATACCGGAAAGCATTTCATATGCGTCCGCGTCACCCTGCGCGGCGCGTCAGAAACCGACAATTGCCACTCAAAGGGGCCGGTGATATCCTAGAGGCCGCTGCTGCCCTCGAACACCGCTGGGGGACCAGTGAAACCGTCTTGCGCTAAGAGTGCAGCAAACACGGCATTACGCGACGCATTCGCAGCGGCGCACCCTTTCCAACCGGAAAGCTCGCCACGACGCGCGTGAACTAGCGCCATGTTGGGCGCCAGCGCTAGCGATACAGCGTTACCCATCTGGTCTCGGGATAGGCGCAACAATTTCTCCGCGCCCAGCACGCAAGCCACCTCGCGACCGCTCGCGCCATATGATAGGGGCTCATTGTAGGCGCCCAACGCGCACGCAAAGGTATCGATTAGCCGGCGTTTGCATTCGTGCACAACTTCGCTAGGAAGGCGGGAAAACTCCACCCCCGTTGCGTAATCAATGAGCTGGCGAGTGGTGGTATCCATTCGGTCGAGCCCCTCTGGTGTTCTATAACAGTCGACAACTTCAATCCGAACTGCCTCGGAAATGCGGTAATCCGGACAATCCGGCGCGTATGATGATCCAAGCCTCCTAATATTGGTGCTTGCGATAGATCAATAAGGCGCCGCAGTGACTTTCACCTATTCGGCTTTTACTCCCACAGCCGTTATCACCCGGGCATTCTGAGCAATCTCGCGGCGGATAAACGCCGCAAACTGTTCGGGTGTGGTGGTCTGCACTTCAAGGCCTTCCTTATTAAAGAATTCTCTCATCTATCATTTGCTATCGATCCGCTCGCGCCGGGCCGGTTGTCGACGACCACAGGCTGCCCAAAGCTTTCGCGTAATTTCTGTGAAACTCTGTGCGCTACCGTGTCAACCCCGCCACCCGCAACGTAACCTACTACCATGTAAATCGGCTTGACGGGATAACTTTGCGCCAATGAGTCAAAAACCGACAGGTTACTAGCCCAATGCGCGACACCTCTGCTGTCGGCCAGGGTATACTTCTTGGATCGGATGATGCTTTGATCTCGATCAAAGTCTGCGCGTTGCCGCTGTCGATACCGCATGAATTGGATGCGTTAAAGGACCCCGCCAGGGTCGAGCCACCCACACCCCGCGGATTAACTGGCGTCGTACCTGGCTATTTATTCTTAAGGTGCGAAGAGCTGGTGTCCATGCGCCCACGCCTAGCGCGTGACGAGAAGACCACATTACGAACTCAGGTGCCACGGCCTGCGTGCCGACAGGCTCTCTTTGTCGTCTGCTATAGTGCCATTGGGGCATGGGGTCTCGCAACAGAGCGCGTTCAGAGTATAGGTTCCGGGCGGAAACAATGCGGGAGGATGAGATGGTTAACCAAAGGCCGATACGCTGCGTGATCATGCGCGGCGGCACCAGCAAAGGCGTTTTTTTCCAGGAGCAGGATCTACCGGCTGATCCCGTGCGACGCGACGCCACGATCCTCGCGCTCATGGGCAGCCCCGACCCGCGGCAGATCGACGGGCTCGGCGGCGCAGACCATCTCACCAGCAAGATCGCCATCATTGGCCCCGGCCAGGGCACCAATGCCGATGTAGCCTACACCTTCGGCCAAGTGGGCATCGACCAGCCTTACGTGTCATACTCGGCCAATTGCGGCAATCTATCCGCAGCGGTGGGAGTGTTCGCGATCGAGGAGGGCATCGTCAAGGCAGTCGAGCCGGTGACGACCGTGCGCATTTTCAACACTAATACCCGTCAGGTCCTCATTTCGCGCGTTCCCGTCAAGAGGGGGGCGCCGGCCGTGAAAGGCGAGTACTCGATTGCCGGCGTGCCCGGCACCGCGGCCGAGATTCGTCTCGACTTCTCGCAGACCGCTGGCGCCACGACCGGCAACATCCTGCCAAGCGGCAACCTGCAGGACGACCTGTATGTGCCCGAGCTTGGTAAGCGCATACACGTCTCGTTCGTGGACATGGCGAAAGTGACCATGTACTTCCACGCCGCCGATGTCGGCGTCAGGGGCACGGAAGGCCCCGGCGAATTTACGCAGGAAATCCTCCAGCGCTACTGGGCAGTGCGCAACGCCGGCGCGAGGCACATCGGGCTCGCCCCCGAGTCGCGGCTGCCCACGCCGGTATCGGTGCTCGCGCCGGCTGAGTATGTCAGTTACATGACGAAGAAGGCCGTGCCCGCCGAAAGCATTAGCTTCGTCGCGCGCCGCGTGGTCGGACCGCCGCCGCGGCTGCACAAGGCGTTCGCGGCAACCGGCGCGGTGTGCACCGCGGTCGCCGCAACACTGCCCGGTACGGTGGTGCACGAGGTCGCGCGCGATTTTGGCGATGGCATAGTGCGCATCGGCCACCCCACCGGCGTTTTTCCGGTTCGTATCGCGCGTGACGAACTCGGCAATGTCACCGAAGCGTCGTACTCGCGCACCGCGCGCCGGCTCATGGAAGGCTCGGCGTATCTCCCTGAGAGTGCGCTCGCCTGACCACTCATTCCATCTTGCCGCGAAGCATCGAACATGACCGGCTTGACTGAAACGCTCGCTCACTTCATTCATGAGAAAAGGTTGCGGGACCTGCCCGAAGGCGCCGCGGAAAAGGCCAAAAAGGTCATTGCGGATACCTTTGGCGTGATTCTAGCGGGGGCCGGAAGCGAGCTTGCGCCGCCGCTGCTGCGTTACGCGGCTATTGCCGGCGAGCCTGGCAACAGTCCCATCCTCGGCACCTCCCAACCCTGCGCGCCAGAGATTGCCGCGCTCGTCAACGGCACGTTCGGTCACGCCCTCGACTTCGATGACGTGCTGTCCATGATGCCGGCGCATCCGAGCGCGGTGATCCTGGCCGCCTTGTGTGCCGACCTCGAAAGCGAACCGATTCCCGGTGAAAGGGTGATCGAGGCCTATGCCCTGGGGATCGAAGCCGGCGGGAAAGTCGGACTGGGTATCACCGTCGGCCATTATCACCGCGGTTTCCACGGCACCGGCACGCTCGGCATTTTCTCGGCGCTTGCCGCGCTCGCCAAGCTGCGCCGCCTGAATATCGCCACGACGCGCATCGCCTTCGGTATTGCATCCTCTATGGCGAGCGGGCTACAGCGCAACTTCGGCACCATGACCAAGCCTCTTCATACCGGCTGCGCCGCCCGCAGCGCGCTCGCCGCAGTGCGGCTTGCCTCGTGCGGGTTTACCGCTGCCCTCGATGCGCTGGAAGCCAAGGCAGGATTCTTCGCCGCCTACGGTGTGGATGAGTCCGACCCGGCGGCTGCCGCAGCCGGTCTGGGCAACCCGTGGGTGCTCGTCGATCCCGGTATTGCCCTCAAGAAGTTCCCCTGCTGCTATTCCTCCCACCGCGCAATGGATGGCGTGCTGGAAATGAAACGGCGGCATGCATTCGGCGCGGACGACGTTGAAAAGCTCACCTGCCTCATGCCGCCGGGCGGGATGCGTGCGCTGATCTATCCGCGTCCCGCGACGGGGCTGGAAGGGAAGTTCAGCGTGCAGTACGCCCTTGCCGCCGGCATCCTCGACGGCAAATACAGCCTTTGGACATTTACCGACGAGGCGGTGCGGCGTCCGGCGATCGCGTCGCTGCTGGAGCGTGTCGTCGCAAGGGAAGATCCGCGCTGCGCCGAAGGTGATCCGCTCATTGAGACCCGCAGCCCCGGCAGCCGCGGCTTCGTGGAGGTGGAAGTTGTCCTGAGGAACGGCGTCCATGATGCCGTGCGCGTCGACAAGCCGCGCGGCCATCCATCACGCGAGCTTTCGTGGGACGACATCCACGCAAAATTCATGGACTGCGCCGCCCACGCCAGCTTGCCAACCGACCACGCGCGCCACGCCTTCGACCTCATCAGCACCCTTGATAAGGTGAATAACGTGGCGAACATGCTGAAACTACTGCGCTGATGCCTTCTAATTGCACTGTGTTATAAATCACGGCATTAAGGCGATATCTTCATGGGACCCGGGAGCTTCGCCATGGGTGAGAGTCTGGAATCGCGATTCGAGCGTTATTGTGACGTGATAGTGGATGCGCTTTCGCACGCCCACCGAGCGTGGTCTGCGCGGTGGTATCTGCGTGGGTTGATGCTGTCCGGGCGGGCGCAAGAGCGTGCAACCGATGGCCGCGCGGGTGCATCCGCAGCACGTGCGCTCGGCGCATCAATTGACGCATCACCTGCTGGCCGAGTCCGATGGAAGCGATACGGCGTTGCTCGCGGCGGTGTTAAGCAGGGCCAAGGTCGACCTCGCACCCGGATGCCGCGCGATCCAACCCACCAGACATTGGGGTTCTAGCATGTCACCGCATGTTCACGACTTCCAACGTGAAATAGGGACGGCGGCGATCGACGCGGGGGCCCATGCAGTGTTTGGCGGGCACCAGCATGTGGTATCTGCAATCGAGTTCTATAAACGGTGTCCCATTGTGCACTGTAGCGGTAATCTGCTGTTCGACAAGTGGGAACCTTTTTTTAATGAAGAAACATTGAAGACTTTCCTGTTTGGTGCGACCGTTGATGCGGACGGGTTACGGGATTGATTTTTGCTTCCTGTAAGAAACGGCGTTGGCACGCCTCCGCGTTTGCTTCCCCGCCACGACCCGCTGTGGCAAGAGATAGTCGGTAATGTGCAGGCACAAAGTCGTCCCTTCGGGACGCAGTTCGTGGCACGCCAGGATGCCGTTGAAGTGCGGCCAAATTAGCGCATCGCATTAGGAGGAGTCGCCGATAGCTCGCCGGAGCAGCTTGCGGCCATGCTCAGATCGGAAATGGCCCATTGGAGTAAACTGATCAGGG
>MERG01000413.1:8427-19379 GCA_001771985.1 Betaproteobacteria bacterium RIFCSPLOWO2_12_FULL_62_13
AGCTTACCCCAGCAAACCGATCAGACTGATCGTTCCACTTTCTCCCGGCGGCGGCACGGACATCGTCGCGCGCGCCCTGGCGCTGAAGCTCACCGATAACCTTGGGCAGAACGTCGTGGTCGACAACCGACCTGGAGCAGGAGGCAGCATTGGCGCAGAGCTTGCTGCCCAGGCGGTGCCGGACGGCTACACTTTGATCATGACGAGCGCGAGCGCGGTCATACGTCCCTTGATGTACCGCGCACGCTTCGATCTGGTTCGCGATTTTGCCCCGGTGTCCCAGATCACCATGCAGCCTTATGTGATCGTCGTGAACCCTTCGCTTCCCGTGAAATCCGTTGGCGAGCTCATCGCTTTTGCGAAGTCAAATCCCGGAAAACTCAACTACGCGTCGGCCGGCAACGGGAGCCTGACCCATTTAACCGGCGAACTGCTTAAAGCAACCACCGGGATCGACATGGTCCACGTCCCGTACAAGGGCGCTGGCACGTACTTTCCCGACCTTTTCTCCGGCACTGTCCACCTCGCCTTTGGAAGCATTATTTCCGTGCAACCCCATATCCGGGCCAATAGAGTGAGACCGTTGGCGGTGACCAGCGCGGGACGTGCCAAATTGGTGCCGGAGGTTCCCACAGCAGGCGAAGCCGGTGTTCGAGGATTCGCAGTAACACAGTGGTTTGGCGTGTTTGCGCCCGCCCACACGCCGCGGCCCATCGTGGAGCGCCTCAATCAGGATATCGTCAAGGTGTTGCGGCAACCGGAACTTGCCGCGCGCCTGGCAGCCGATGGGGCCGAGGCGGTGGGTAGTTCGCCGCAGCAGTTCGCAGTGCATGTGAAGGCCGAGCGCGACAAATGGGCCAAGGTCATCAAGGAAACGGGTATCCGGGCTGATTAGAGGGCGGATGCTTGCTGAGGGAGCATGCTCGATACGAGACCACAAAGCGTACAGGCGTCGGCTACGCGGACCAAGATACAAATACCGTGGATACGATCGGTGTTTTGCACCTTTGATTGTCAATTATCGATTTAAGAGTGATTTTATCCGCGATCGGCTGTTCAATTCAGGGGGCTCTCCATAGAATCCGTTGGAAGAGGGCGCGCCTACGCCGCGTCGCGCCGACCTGAACGTTGCGAAGATCGATAACCAGAGGACAGCATGCTTATTGCCGATGCGCAGGTGCACGTCTGGGGCCCCAATACCCCTGAGCGTCCGTGGCGGACGGGGCCGGTCAAGCCGCATAGAGACGTGCCGCTCGGACCGGACGAGCTGCTGCGTGAAATGGATGCCGTGAGCGTGACGCGCGCCGTGCTTGTACCACCGTCGTGGGATGCCGATCGCAACGATCTCGTGCTGGAAGCAGCGCGCCGGTATCCGGACCGTTTTGCGGTGATGGGCCGGCTCAACATGGAGGCGCCGGGTTCGCGTGGCCTGATCGCAACATGGCGCGAGCAGCCCGGCATGCTGGGACTGCGCTGCAGCTTCAACCGACCGCAGTGGGCGCCGGTGCTCACCGAAGGGCGGGTGGACTGGTTGTGGGAAGAAGCGGAAAAAGCAGGGGTGCCGATCATGTTGATGGTGACTCATGCGATGATGCCGCTTGTCGACCGCATTGCTGAACGTTATCCACGACTCAAGCTCTCCATCTGTCACCTTGCGCTTGACAGCAGCAAGCGGGACGAGGAGGCATTCCGCGACTTGGACAGACTGCTGGCCGTCGCCAGGCGCCCCAACGTCACGGTGAAGGCGAGCGCGCTCCCTGCCTACACGAGGGACAGCTACCCCTATCGCAGCATTCATTCCTACGTTCGTCGCGTCTATGATGCGTTCGGCCCGAGACGCATGTTCTGGGGCACCGATTTCTCCCGGCTGCCATGTTCGTATCGACAAGCGGTTACCATGTTTACCGAAGAGATTCCATGGTTCACCGCCGAGGACAAGGAGTGGATCATGGGGCGCGGGCTGTGCGAATGGCTGGGGTGGAAGCCGCCGCTGGCGTAGATGAGCCGTAGGGGACACGCGGCTCGCCGGGATTGCTGCTCCGGCCGGCGTGGCCCGAGCGAAAAGTCCAAAGAGGATCATCGACAAAGAGGATTATCGACATGCCCGATTCCGACCTCCGTGCCAAGTACGGCGCCGGCGCCTTCGACGCCGGACTCAAGCTCCAGCCGCGGACTTTCGAGCGGCGCGTTGCGCAGCGTGACAGTCTGGATCAGCACTTCACCAAGCTGTGGCTCGACTTCGCGATCACCGGGATGAGCCAAAGGAAGGTTCTCGATACGCGCACGCGGCTCCTCGTGCTGGTCGGCCAGTACACGATGGCGAAGAGCCACGACGCGCTCGAGGACACCGTGCGCGCGACCGTGGCGGCCGGCGTCCCGCCGCGCGAGATCCTTGAGATTATCCTCCAGTGTTTGGTCTACGGCGGACACACGACGGTTGAGCCGGCGATCCAGGTCTTCCACCGGGTTGCCGAGGAACTCGGCCTGCTAGACGAGCTGCGGGCTTCGCAGCTCCCGCTGGACGGCAACGACAGCAAGCGTTCCTACGAGGAAGAACGAAAACGCTGGCACCCTGAGGACGTGGCCGATCCACGATGTGCCGATCTCATGGAGCGTCACGGCTGGCTCGCGGTCGGGCGCGGCCTCACCTTGCGGCCGCGACATCATCTCAACACCTTGGGCTGGCAGGATGCGCTCGATCCGGAGTGGGCGGACCTGTGGGTGAAGTTCGTCTACCAGGGCATGTATTCACGGGGCATTGTGGATGACAAGACGCGCCTGCTTTGCATGGTGGGGAATTGCGTGGCAATCGGCGAAACAACGCAAGGGCGGGCGCATATGAAAGGCGCCATGCGAAATGGGGCCTCGCCGCGCGAGGTGATGGAGGTCATACTCCAATCGTCCGTCAATTTCGGCATGCCCGCGATGCTCCACTCGCTGATAATGTTCGTCGAACTCGTCGAAGAGGCGGGCAGGTTGGCGGAGATCGGCAACCCGCCGAAGCGCGCCAAGACGAGCTGACGGCCGTTGCCGCAGCGTAGCCAGTCGAGTCCAGGTGTAATGTTCGAAGAATAGAGGAGATTGCAATGGCAGGAACAGGCAAGCTTTCCGGATCATCGGCCATCGTGACCGCGGCCGGCCAAGGGATCGGCGAGGCGATCGCGAAGACTTTCGCCCGGGAGGGCGCTTCGGTTGCCGTCGCCGATATCAATCTTGCGGAAGCAAAGCGCGTCGGTGCCGAGATCGAGGCGGCGGGAGGCTCCGCACTGGTTATTAAGGCCGACGTAACACGCGCCCAGGAAGTGGATGACATGGTGAAGGCGGCGCTGGATCGCTGGGGCACCGTCGATATTCTGGTCAACGCTGCCGGAGGGTTCCACCGCTTCTCCCCAATCACCGAGATTTCGGAGGAGGAGTGGGATCGCGTCATTAACGTGAATTTGAAGACCACGTTTCTTTGCTCCAAGGCAGTCGCGAAGATCATGATGGAGAGAAAGAAGGGCCGGATCATCAACATCGTCTCGGGGGCCGGCATCGGGCCGAACCCGCATGCGCCCTCCTACCTGCCCTACGGAGCTGGCAAAGCGGGAGTGATCGGATTTACCAAGCTGCTGGCGAGAGACCTGGGTGCCTACGGTATTACCGTGAACGCGGTCGCGCCGGGCACGACGCTCACCCCCCGCGTGAAAAAGGTGAGGGACGCGGAAAGCATCGAGAGAATCAGATCCATGAACCCGATGAAGTGCCTGGTCGAACCGGAGGATACTGCCGAGGCGGTTCTTTTCCTCGCTTCCGCCGCGAGCCGCTACATCACGGGCGTAACGCTCAATGTCAATGCAGGCAACTTGATCGTCTAGCAGCCTGTCGGACCCCGGATCAAGTCCGGGGCAAGCTTGGCGGTCCGACAGGCTGCTAACGGCAAAACCGCCTGCGGATTTTGAATGAAACCCGGGTTAACAACCGTTCTGGCCCTCACAAGAGCATCCGAGCGGGCCGGAAATGAGGTTTTCAGTGGCTGTTTCTCTCGTATTCGTGCGGGCGGTTTGAATTAGGAATTTATCGGACCCGAGTCCGACAAATTCCTTTTGAATGGAGGAGTGGACAGATGAAGAACTGGTTCAGCACTTGTTGTGTCGGCTTTGCATTGGTGGGCGTGTTTGGCATGGCCAATGCAGCAGCAGGAGACGGTTACCCCGCAAAGCGCATCACATTCATCGTTCCGACCGAGGCCGGCGGCGACGGAGACCTGCTCGCCCGGGCGCTGCTGGAAGGCGTATCCGCCAGAATCGGGCAACCGATCGTAGTGGTCAATAAGCCGGGCGCGGCCGGCGCCCCGGGTTACCGGGAGATTCATGCGGCGAAGCCCGATGGTTACACCATTGGCCTGGCTTTCCCGACGCTCTATATGAACAAGATGCGGGGCCTGCTGCCCTGGGATCATCACGATTTCACCTTGATCGCGCAGCACGGGTCATTTACGCCGATTGTCGTCGCCACCGCAAAAACGGATCGTCCGTTGAAAACGATCAAAGATGCGATTTCTTACGCTAACAAGCATCCTGGTCAACTGAAATTCGCCCTGAGTGTCGTCGGTGGAAGCTGGTGGGTGGCGGGAATGATTTTCCAGGCAAACACGAAGACAGTCTTCAAGAACATTCCTCAAGAAGGTTCGGGTGCGGTCGTGATTACCCAGCTTGCAGGCGGACACACGGATGTGGGCGTGTCGGGGCTGGCGAGCGCTCTAAGCCAGATCGAAGCCGGGAATTTGAATTTCCTGGCGACTTTCGGGCGAGAGCGTCTTCCCGGAAAATACAGCCATGTCCCTACTTTGATCGAGGCCGGCTACGACATCACCTGGGACTCGCCCAATTTGTTTATTGGCCCGCCGCGCATGCCGAAGAACATCACGGAGAAGTTGGCCAAGGCAATCGAGATCGAGGCGAACAAGCCGGAGTTCAAGAAGGCTGCCCTCAACATCAATGCGACGCCGGTCTATCGCGCATCCGATCAACTTCTCGGTTACCTTGACAAGCAAAAAGAAGTTTCACGTGAGATCCTGCGCAAGAACGGGATCCTGAAAGAAAAGTAGCCAACCCGATTGCCGTCGGCGGCGCGATGCAGAATAAATCGAGGTTCATTCGCGAGGGGATTTTCAATCTTTCGGTATTTGTTCTGGGCGTCGTCGTGATCGCCGAATCCGTCAGACTCGGATTCGGTGGGCTTGAACAGCCCGGTGCAGGTCTTTTCCCGTTCTTTGCCGGACTGACCATTTGCACGGCGCAGCTCTTCGTCATCATCAAATCTGTTTTCCGCGAGAGAAAGCAGACTGAATTTCCCGCGAACAGGGGTGCGACGGCTAGGCTGGCAGCGCTTATCGCGGTTCTGGTCGGCTGGATAGTCGTCATGCCATTCCTGGGTTACATCCTGGTTACTTTTGCAGCCGTCTTCGCCTTCGCCAAGCTCCTGGGTCTCGAAGGATGGCGGAGGCCGCTGCTGTTGTCAGCCGGGACATCTCTCGGCGTTTATATCCTGTTCGATCGGCTTCTATACCTCGATCTGCCACGCGGTCTCCTGGGTTAGATAACGCGACATGGAAGCAGTTGACCAACTGGTGCAGGGCTTTTTCAATCTGCTCTCCATCAAGAACCTGCTGGCCTGTTTTGTCGGCACTTTTCTGGGGACGATCGTCGGGGTGCTGCCGGGGGTGGGGCCCGCGGCGACCATGGCTTTCCTGCTCCCCTTTACTTTGGGACTCGCGCCTGAGACTGGTTTGATCATGCTGACGGGGGTCTGGTTCGGCTCCCAGTATGGGGGCTCGACCACCTCGATTCTGGTCAACATTCCCGGCGAGGCTGCCAGCGTCGTCAGTTGCATCGATGGTTACCAGATGACGAAGAAGGGGAGAGGCGGTGCGGCCCTGGCGATGTCAGCCATTGGCTCCTTCGTGGCGGGAACGGTAGGGATTATCGGCTTGCAGTTCTTCGCGCCTTTTCTGGCAACGGCCGCCTTGGCGTTCGGCCCTGCCGAGTATCTGGCCTTCCTGATCCTTGCTTTCATCCTGCTTCTCGGTCTCGCGGCTGAATCTCCGGCCAGAGGTCTGGTCATGTTCGGCCTCGGGTTCTGGATCAGCACCATCGGACTCTCCCCGATGGACGGCGTTCCCCGGTTCAGCTTCGGCTCAGAGAGCTTGATATCGGGCATCGAATTCGTGCCGCTGGCTGTGGGCCTCTTCGGGATGAGTGAGATCCTGTTCGTCGGCATCCAGACTTATGTTCCTCCGATCATGGCGAAGGTGCGGATCCGCGACCTTTATCCGACGCGCGAGGAGGTGAAGCGCTCGGTCGGACCCACCTTCCGCGGTTCGTTTATCGGATTTTTCATGGGCCTGCTGCCCGGCCCCTGCACCATTCTTTCGACCTTCATGTCCTACACGGTGGAAAAGAAAATATCGAAAACTCCCGAGAACTTCGGCAAGGGCATGATCGAAGGCGTCGTGGGACCGGAATCCGCCAATAACAGCGCTGTCATGGGCTCGATGATCCCGCTGCTGGCGCTCGGAATTCCTTTTGCCGCGCCCTCCGCAATCATGCTGGCCGGTTTGCGCATGCACAACGTCTACCCCGGGCCCCTGCTGTTCACCGAGGCGCCGCAGATTTTCTGGACCTTTATCGCGGCAATGTATCTGGGGAATCTTATCCTTCTGCTGCTCAACTTGCCGCTCGTGGGCTTTTTTGCCCGCATTGCGATGACCAGGCCGTCCGTGCTGCTGCCGTTCGTCAGTATCCTTTGCCTCGTTGGCACATACAGTATGAGAAATTCCTTTTTTGACGTCTGGGTGATGCTCTTTTCCGGGGTGGTCGGCCTGCTTTTTCGCAGATGGGACTTCCCCGTTGCGCCGCTCATCATCGGGGTGGTCTTGGGTCCGATGACCGAAGTCAGCTTGCGGAAGACACTGGTCATGTTCGATGGCAGTTTGCTCCCCATATTCCAGCGGCCGATCGCAGCACTTTTCATCGTGAGTTCCCTGGCGGCCGTCGCGTACTTGCTTGGTCGTTCCTGGAGGGGAAAATCGGGATACCAGTCGCAATGAGAAAAGACGAAGATCCTTTTTCGCCTTTTCAGCGCTTTATCGGTTTTCGCCAATTTTTCTTGCCGAAAGGAGAAACGAAGGTGGAAGTGAAATCAACATTGATGGTGTGCAATCAGTCCGAGTTGAAAGCCCAGACCGGTGTCACCGCCGGACAAACGCTGAAAGCGCTGGTGGGAAACGCGGAACGCCCGACCGACCGGATCCGCGTGGCTCTGGCAACTTATCAGCCGAATACGGTCGAGGATCTCCACTGGCATCCCATTGAGGCTTTCTATTACGTAATCTCGGGCCATGCGATCGTACGCGACGTCAAGGGAAAGGAATACGAAGCCGGACCTGGAACCGCAATCTATGCCCCGCCGGGGATCGCGGGCGCACATGAATGGGAAGTCAAAGAGGGATTGCAGTTGTTGAGCGTCCGTGCAACGACGGAATCGGTAAGAAAGCTGCAGTTTACGGTTGATAAGGAAACCATGAGGTCCTACGTCGATCTGGATGAGTTGGCCAGACGAGGCGGCGTGAGCTTCAAGTCTCTTTATTAGTGTCCCCATCGGGGATGGTTGAAACCCCTCGCCCCCGGATCGGAGTCCGGGGCAGGCTTCAGGCGAAGAGAGGCTTGGCGAAGTGGACGCAAGTCCACAAGCCCATAATGCGAAGTAGCGGGACATGTTTTACACCTGCTCCCGGCGCGTCGGCTCGGCGAACCGGAATTGCGCCGGGATTGATTTTCCTTCACCGACCGAGAAAACGCCCCAATTAGAAAACCTCTCATCAGGTTTTTATGCAATCATTCAACCGTGTTGCACTTCGTGGTTGAATCCGCCAAGGCAATCACCTATACATACGCGATACATGAGGAGGGATATCATGCTCCACCGTCACCCAAGATTCGTCAAAAGTCTGGTTCTGGCTGCATTCATTGCCACCCCTGCAGCGTCCGTGATGGCGCAATCGGGTTTTCCCTCAAAGCCCATTCATCTGCTGGTGGGTTTTGTCCCCGGTGGCTTCACCGATATGTCAGGGCGCATAGTCGCACAGAGGCTCTCCGATGCCCTCGGCCAACAGGTCATCGTGGAGAACCGTCCCGGGGCAAATGGCGGAATCGCAGCGGAACTGACCGCCCGGGCGGCGCCTGACGGTTATACGTTTTACATGGCATCTCCCGGACATACCACCAATCCGATTATGCAGAGCAAAACGCAGTACGACCCGATAAAGGACTTTACCCCCATCACACTTTTTGCCGATATCCCCAACGTTCTGGTTACCCACCCTTTGGTGCCGGCCAGATCGCTCAGGGACTTGCTTGCCCTGGCGCGCGCCAAGCCTGGTTACCTGACCCAGGCATCATCCGGCATCGGCTCCCCGGGACATCTGTCTGGAGAACTGCTGCAGATGCTGACCCAGACCAAGTTCGTTCATGTTCCCTACAAGGGATCCGGCGCTGCATTCAGTGATCTCGTGGGTGGCCATGTTGATCTGTCGTTCCCGAGTACCGCATCCGCCTTCCCACATGTCGCCGCCGGCCGCTTGCGCGCGCTCGGTGTAACCAGCGGGAAGCGCTCTCCGGCATACCCTGATGTACCGACTATTGCCGAGGCCGGCGTGCCGGGCTTTGACGTCGTCGGCTGGTATGGCTTGCTCGGTCCGGCCCGCATGCCAAAGGATGTATTGGCCCGGTTGAGCACCGAGATCATACGTATTGCCAAGAATCCTGAGGTACGTGAGCTTCTCAAGAAGCGGGGTGCAACTGCAGTTGGGAGCACGCCTGAAGAATTTGCCGCATTTATTACGACAGACCACGCAAAGTGGTCGAAGGTGGTCAAGGCAGCAAACATCAAGACGCAATGACGTTACGGCGCATCAGCGAAGCGGCGTGAGCGTCCGGCTCGACGGAACGGCGCCTGTGGACCGATTCATTCAGCCGGAAAGGCGGATGGAGGCGGGGGGAGCGGAATCGAACCGGCGTCCACGGCTTTTGGAATAGATTGCTCGGTAATTAATCCCGCTCAAGACTTGCTCGGATCGCGGTCATCTTCCGGGGATGAGGAAGCAAGCATGAACATAAGGCCTTTGCGTATTGCGGGATCTCTTCCGCACCTGCTCCCGGCGCGTCGGCTCGGCGAACCGAGATTGCGCCGGGATCGATTTTCTTTATCCTTAGTTCAATAAACGGAGGATGTGATGAGCCTGAAAGCTCTGGACGGAATCTTTGCGTTGCTGCTGGGTGTGCTTGGTTTGATCCCGGTGTTGGCGTTGGCACAGGCTTGGCCTGCCAAACCGATCCGCATGATCGTGCCTTTCCCGCCGGGCGGCAGCGTCGACACCGTCGCACGCTTGATCGCTCCAAGAATGTCGGAATCACTGGGTCAGAGCGTGGTAATAGACAATCGCCCGGGCGCATCAAGCAACATCGGGATGGAACTTGCCGCACGATCTCGCGGCGACGGTTATACGCTGCTCGCCAACACGGTGCCCGTGGTCGCCAATCCCAGCCTCTTTCCAAAACTACCATTCCAACCGGAGAAGGACTTCGCTCCGATCTCGCTGGTTGTGACCGGCCCCGTGATCATTCTCGTCCATCCTTCGGTGCCGGCGCGCAACGTGAAAGAGCTGATCGCGCTGGCGAAAGCCAAGCCGGGCGCGCTCAATTACGCCTCCGCGGGGGCGGGCACGCTCCCGCATCTTGCTGCTGAGCTCTTGAAGTACTACACGCAAACCAACATCACGCAGGTGGCGTACAAGGGAGGAGGCCCGGCACTCACCGCGGCGATCTCGGGTGAAGTCGAGATCACCGTACAAACGCTGGTTGCGGGCGGCGGCCAGATATCGGCGGGCCGGCTGCGCGCACTCGCCGTCACAAGCAGGAAGCGACTGCCTCAGTTGCCCGAGGTGCCGACGGTGGCCGAGTCCGGCGTGCCGCAGTACGAGTTCAACACGTGGGTCGGCGTGATGGCGCCGGCATCGACGCCAGGGGCGATCATAAAGCTGCTCAACGAGCACGTCGTGAAGGCGGCGCGCGCTCCCGAAGTCAACGAACGCGTCGTGCGCGAAGGCGCCGAGATCGTCGCGAGTACGCCGGAAGCTTTTCGCGCGACCATAGCGGTTGAGACCGCGCTGTGGGCCAAGGTGATCAAGGAGATGGGCATACGGGCCGACTGACGCATAGTGCGCCGCGGCTGCAATTTCTGGCAATCCGCTATAAAGAGGGAGGGCGTCATGGCCCAACGCAAGCAACTGGGGATCGCGGTCGTCGGTTCGGGCCGCATCGGATCGATGCGCGCGCGGCAGGCGATGGAGCATCCGGCCGTGAATTTCGTCGCGGTCTCCGATTGCGATGCTGGCAGCGCCAAAAAGCTCTCGCAGCAAGTTGGGGCACAGTTTTGCTCCGCCAACAATCTGGAGATCATCGAGCGCCCCGAGGTCAGTGCGGTAATCGTTTCGACCAGCGAAGGCGAGCACCTCGAGCCGGTGCTGCAGGCGATAGCGCTTGGCAAGCCGGTGCTGGTGGAAAAGCCGATTGCGCTGAATCTCGCGGATGCCGATCGCATCATTGCCGCGGCAGACAAGGCCGGCGTGGAGGTGCGTGTGGGCTACAGCCGGCGCTACAAGGACCTGCGCTACCTGCTTGCGAAGGAGCAGATCGTGCAAGGGCGCCTCGGCAAGATCGTGGGCGCGGCGGCGCGTGTTTTCAACAACCGCTCGAACGGGCTTGCGATCCTGCGGCGCAATCCCGAGGCGACACCGGTAGTGGACGCCTTGACGTATTACGTCGATCTTATGAACTGGATGCTGGAAGGTGCGGCCCCGGTCGAGGTTTTTGCGCGCGGCCAGAAGGGCGTGCTCAAAGAGGCCGGCTACG
>MERG01000413.1:19388-26897 GCA_001771985.1 Betaproteobacteria bacterium RIFCSPLOWO2_12_FULL_62_13
ACGTGAACTGGGCGATTCTCACCTACGCCGATGGTGCCGTAGTCAATCTGGGCGTGAGCTTCGCGCTGCCCGAAAAATATCCGGCGTTGGGTCATGCCACGCGGTTTGAAATACTGGGCACCGAGGGCGTCATCATTCTGGACGACGACCACACCGACCAGTTGATGTACACCAACAAGGGCATCCCGCACGTTTATCTGCCGGACCACCAGGTCAACATGGTGTTTCTTAGCAGCGGCACGCCGGGCGATTGGGCGCTTGGCCAGTTCTGGGGCGCGATCGCCAATGAGACCCGGGCCTGGCTCGATCACCTCGCGACGGGCAAGGCCTGCATGCTCGCAACGCCGCAGGAAGCGCGCACCACGCTCGAAGCAACGCTTGCAATTCAGCTTGCCGCAGAAAGCGGCAATATAGTCAAGTTGCCGTTATCGAAATGAATTATCGCGAAGGTAATGAAAGCCCCGGACATGCGCGCCGACTGAAAACCGCTAAATGGTTTCAGTACGCGGTGAGGCCCCCATCCAGGAAAAGCGTTTGCCCGGTGATGTAGGCGGCCTCGGGGCTTGCGAGGTAACAGGCCGCCGCCGCCACTTCGTCGCTCGTGCCGAAGCGATGCAGGGGTACTCGGTTCAGCATCGATTCGATGTACTTGGGATCGCTATAGGATCCCGCACGCGAGGGCGTGTCGACCCTGCCCGGGGCGATTGCGTTCACGCGGATACCGTGCTGCGCCCACTCGATCGCCAGCATTCGAGTCATGTGGATCATTGCCGCCTTGGATATCCCGTAGGTCGAGCGTTGCGCAACGCCCAGCACGCCATGGGTGGACGCGATGCTGATGATGCAGCCCGGGCGCCCGCTGCCGATGAGGTGCCGGCCCATCTGCTGGCTCATGAAGAACGCTCCGGTGAGGTTCGTCCCGATCACCGTGTCCCATTCAGCCGCCGTGACTTCCAGCGCCGATTTGCGCAGCGGCACGCCGGCATTATTGACCAGCACATCCAGATGGCCCAGAGCGTCAATCACTGCCGCCATCGCCTGCTCGATGTTCGATTGCGAGCGCACATCGAGCGCCACCGGCACCGCACGCCCGCCCGCCGCTTCAATCTGTGCGAGGACACCCGCGAGCTTCTCGGGGCGCGTCGACGAAACCGCCACGTCGAACCCATCCCGGGCCAGAGCCACCGCAATCGCCTCGCCGATGCCTTGCGAGGCTCCGGTCACCAATGCCGTTCGCCTGCCTGTGGACTTGTGTTCCTGCATGTTCTACCAGCCTCGAGGTTCCGCCCGAAGCGCGGCCATGGCGCCGAGCTCCGCCGCGAGCTTCTCGTAAACACCTGCACCCAACGCTTCGTTTGGCGGACGCGGCTCGCCGCAATCGCGCCCCATCGCCCTCATGGCGCCCTTGAGCCCCGCAAATCCGGCCCGCTTCACGATCTGGCGCAGCGCGGCAAGCTCTTCCTGGGGCTGGCGAGCTTCAAAGTAGCGCTCCTTGCGGCAGATGTCATAGAGTTGGCGCACCAGCTTGGGTGCAACGCCCGCCAGCGAAGAAAACATGCTCGTTGCCCCGACCGCTCCGGCCGAGACCATGTATTCGGTGCCCGCGAGGAGCTGGAAGTCCGGCCGCACGCGCCACGCATTGGACACGATGTTGATCATGAACTGCCAGTCGAGGCTCGCATCCACCACGCCCGCGAAATTACCGAGCCGATCGATGAGCTTGAGCATGAGTTCCGTAGTGAGCCTGGTGCCGCCCATCTCGTCCGGCGTGTAGTAGACGAAGAACGGGATGCCTGCGGCCGTGCCGATTTGCGCGAAGTGCTCCAGCAGCATCGCCGGCGGCGGGGTCCAGTAATAGGGGGTGGTGGCGACGATGGCAGCCGCGCCCACCGCTTGCGCGCGACGCGCGCGCGATGCGGCGATACCGGTGCCCGAATCGCTGACATGGGCGATGACGGGCACCCGGCCCTTGACCCGCTGGACCGCAAAGTCGAGCAGCGCCTGCTGCTCCTCGTCACTGAGACTGACCGACTCGCCCGCGTGCATGGGAAGCGCCAGCGCCTGCGCGCCATGGCGCAGGTGAAATTCAAGCAACTGCCCGTAGCGGTCGAAGTCGATGCTGTAATCGCTCTTGAACGGCGTCACCGGGGTGTGCACTAAACCTGGCTGAAACTTGGTCATGTTCGTATAACTTGTCTCGAGAATCAAAGGATGAGGGCAGAGGAACAATCAACGTGAGGGCGTCAGGGCGTAAGAGCGTGAGGGCGACAAATTCCGTGAGGGCGTAAGAGCGGGAGGGCGCGAGATGGAAAAGGCGTTTCTCTCGACCTCGCGATCTTCCGATCTCCCGACCTCCCGGCTTTCCACCTCACGACCTCCCGATCTCACGGCTTCCCATCACCAGCCGTAGGGCTCGCTCGCCGGGATGCCGAGCTCCTCGAGCTGGGTGGCGATGTAGGCCTGGCGCTCCTTGCCGGCGGTGGGCAGCGGCGGGCGGGTCGGCCCAACCGGGCGCCCCATGATCACCATCCCGCCCTTCAACGATGAGGGGTACTGGTCGCGGAACAGGTCCCACAGCCGCGCCAGCTTGAACTGAAGCTCTCTCGCGCGCGCGCTCTTGCCGGCGACGCATGCCTCGTAGAGCTGCGTGCAGAGGTTGGGACAAATGGCGCCGGCAGACGAATACGACCCGACACAGCCGAGCGGCACGGAAGGCGCAAGGAACTCCACTCCTGCAATCATGGAGAAGGCCGGCCTTATCGCGAGCGCCGCGCGCGAAATCTCCAGAAACTTCTCGCTGTTGAAGCTCGCCTCTTTCATCGCGATGAGGTTGGGCAGCCGCTCGAGAAGCCGCACGATAAGCTCACCGGTGAACTCGATGCCAGAGAGATAACTTGGGGAGTTATAGGCAATCAGCGGCAGATCAACCGAGGCGCCCAGCCTGACGAAGTAGTCGTAAATCGCATTGGCCGTGGGATTCCAGAAATACGGGGTAATGGCGATGATGGCGTCTGCCCCGATTTGCTGCGCGTGGCGCGCCAGCGCCATCGAATCTTCCACGGCAAGGGCGCTCACATGGATCGACACCGGTACCCGGCCCGCCACCACTTTTACCGCTACCTCGGCAAACGCTTTGCGTTCCGCAATCGTGAGGTTGAGCGACTCGCCCTTGTGGTGCGGCCACGAAATGGCGGTGGCGCCGGTGCGCACGTGAAAGTCCAGAAGCTGCTCGAACGTTTCAAGGTCGGGGCTGAAGTCCGCTTTAAGCGGGGTCACCGTGCTTTGCATTACGCCTTTGAGAATGAGCGACATTTCCTGTTCCCGTTCTGATCGGCTCGCGACTGTGTTGGTAGTGCGCTTAGATTCTATTGATATCGCTCTGGATCGAACAGCCAATAGCGCCTAGAATCACTGTTAACTCCAGGATTGATAGTTCAAGGAGACAAGGCATGGATCGCTTGCATGGCATTTTCGTCTTCTTGCGCGTGGTCGAAGTAGGAACATTGAGTGCTGCGGCTCGGGCGCTCGGGGTATCGACGGCGGCGGTGAGCGCCGCGCTTGCCCGGCTTGAGCGCAAGCTCGCTGTGCGGCTGCTGAACCGCACGACGCGGCGGCTCAGCCTCACCGCGGAAGGCGCCGAACTCTATTCAAGGTGCAAGCAGATAACGGCCGACCTCGAAGAGGCGGAACTCGCGGTTGGCCGGGCGGGACGGGTGCCAAGCGGGAGATTGCGTGTCGGCGTGCCCTCGGCGCTGGGCCGAATGTGGCTGGTGCCGCGCCTGCCCGAGTTCGTGCGTGATTACCCCGCAGTTTCCTTGGAGATCGTCTGCACCGACTTTGTGCCTTATACCATTGAGGACGGGCTCGACGTTGCGGTCCAGGTCGGTGAGCTGCACGCTTCCCGTCTCGCCGTGCACCGGCTCGCCTCAACCCGGTATCTCGTGTGCGCCGCCCCTGAATACCTGGCGGATCGCGGCTTGCCCCGAACCCCCGAGGACTTGATGGGACACGTTTGTCTTACTTATCGCCGGCCGCGAAACGGCCGACTGAGGGAGTGGCGGTTCAAGAGCGGTTCTTCCGTGCGGCATGTCGCCGTAAACGGATTCATGACGTTCAACAGCGGCGAGGCGCTGGTCGCGGCGGCCAGGGCGGGCCTGGGAATCATTCAGGTTGCGGAGTACTATGCGCAATCGTTTCTCGAAAGCGGGGAACTGGTGGAAGTGCTGGCGGACTACAAGACCGGAGGATATGACATTTCCGCCGTTTTCCCTCAGCAGAAACGTATTGCGCCGAAGCTTCGCGTTTTCGTGGATTTCCTGGTCTCGCTGTTCAACCCGCCCCCGTGGAGCAAGAACGGCGCCTTGGGCTACCGCCCGCCTGTCCAAGCACGCGTGGAAGCTCCTAAAAGGATCGAGTTCACGACCTGAACCACCACAAGAAAATCATCCTGCGGCCGGCATTTCTGTGACGTAGCGGCAATCCACTGAAGAAGGAAGAAATCATGCCCACTGTAAACGACTTGCCCGATATCCTGGAAACCACCGAAGCGGAACGCCTCGCAACCGGCTTCGTCTTTACCGAAGGCCCGTTATGGCATCCCGACGGCTTCTACTATTTCGTCGACTTCCGCGCGAGCAAGCTGTATCGAATGACGCCCGGCCAGACACCGGAACTTGTCCGGGAAACCGCCGGGGGAAACGGCACGACCTTCGACCTTGAGGGGCGTTTGATCCATTGTGAAGGCACGGGCCGGCGCGTCACGCGCATGGGCCATGACGGCCGCGTCGAGACCCTGGCCGAGCGCTTCGAGGGCGGGCGCTTCAGCCGTCCCAACGACGTGGTGTGCCGCTCGGACGGCAGCATCTTCTTCACCGATCCGGACAAGCGCGTGCCCTATACCGAGCGCGAGATACCGGGCCCCGCCGGTGTGGACAATCTGTGGGACGGCGGCAGCGTCTATCGTGTCGCGCCCGACGGCGCCGTCAGCCGGGTGGCGTACTGCGAGTATCCCAACGGTCTCGCCTTCTCGCCGGATGAGCGCACGCTATACGTCGCGAATACCCGCTCTTCGAAATACATCCACGCGCTCGAGATCGATGCCGGCGGCGACATGGTGCGGCGGCGCATCTTCGCCGACATGAACGCGGGCGATAAGCCTGGCATACCTGACGGAATGAAGGTCGATTCGCTGGGCCGCGTCTTCTGCACCGGTCCAGGCGGCGTCTGGGTGTTCACACCCGACGGGAAGCATATCGGCACGATCCGCTTTTCCCCGAACAAGCGGTGAACTTCGCGTTCGGCGGCGCAGACCTGCGGACATTGTTTTGCTGCGCTCATACCTCGGTCTACACGTTGCGCGTCAAGGTTCCGGGCCAGCCGCATCCCTGGTATCAGCTGCGGGCGCGGTAGTGGACCTCTCAGAGGAGAGGCTACTGCGTCGTCGAAATCGGCTGCAGTGTGGCGGTGCCCTACACCGTGCTCATATGGGGTAACGAAGTAGCAACCTTGTATTAAACAATACACTCTGTTATTGTTTAATATGATGCAATCGTTAAACACCACGGTCGAAGCCCACCGCCGGGAGCGCGATCTGGCGCTCAAGCGCACTCTCGTGCCCCGTCAACTCGCTTCCTCTCTTTCCAAAGCACTCTCTTCGCGGCTTGTAAAGGTCATTACGGGGCCGCGCCGAGCCGGAAAATCGACACTGGCCTTCCAGGTGCTTGCCGGCAAGCGTTTTGCCTACCTCAATTTTGAAGACGACGCGTTGCGGGGGAAATTCACCGGTGATCAACTGGTCGAAGCGATGGGGTCGGTTTATGGCGAGACCGACTTTCTCTTCTTTGATGAAATCCAGAACTACCCGCATTGGGAGAGCTTCATCAACAAGCTCCACCGCCGGGAGTACAACCTGATCATCACCGGCTCCAATTCGCGGCTGCTCAGCCGGGAGCTGGGATCCGCTCTGACGGGCCGGCATCTCGCTTTTGAACTGCTTCCCTTCAGCTTCCAGGAGTATCTCCTGGGCTTGGGGACGAAAGCAGCGGATGATGCCGAAGTCTTTCAGCGCTATTTGCAGTGGGGAGGGTTTCCCGAGGTCGTCCTGGGGGCCGCGGAGCCTTCAGCATACCTGCGCACGCTTTTCGATTCCGTGGTGCTGCGCGACATCGTGACACGCCATCGGATTCGCGCTTCGACGGCCATGCATGATTTGCTCAACCTCCTGGTGAACAACGCCGCGAGCCGCTTCTCGGCGCGGAGCCTCGAACGCGCCTTGGGCGCGCTCTCCACGGCGACCGTCCAGAAATTCATCGCCTATGCCTGCGAGGCCTACCTGGTGCAGGACCTGCAGCCATACTTTTTCAAGCCGAGAATGCGAGTGAAGGCGGACCGCAAAATCTACGCTTTCGATAATGGGCTGATTTCCGCGAAGTCGCAGCCGGTGACGCGGGATCATTCGCGCTTGCTTGAAAACCTGGTCTTTGTCGAACTGGTGCGGCGCGGATTCAAACCCAATCTGGATCTGTTCTATTACCAGACGCGTGCCGGCGCCGAAGTTGACTTCCTGCTCCGGCGCGGATCGGCGAATCTGGAACTGCTTCAAGTCACGCAGAACCTGGCGTCGCTGAAGACACGCGAGCGGGAGATTCGCGCGCTGCATCAGGCGGCCGAGGAACTGAAGGTGCGCCGGCTTACCGTGATCACTCTCGAGATGCAGGAGAGAATTCGGGAAGCCGGAATGGAAATCAACGTGATCCCTTGCCGGACATGGCTCACCGCGCCGTCGTAGAAAAGGAAATCGTACCACGACACCAAGGAAGTCATCTACAACGCGATCAAGGCCGAGAAGGAAGGCTACGACGCGTTCCTGATCGGAAACATCGCTGATGCGGGCATGCGCGAAGCGCGCGAGATGGTCAACATCCCGGTGCTTGGCCTCTCGGAAACGAGCCTCCATATTGCATCGATCATGGGCGCGAATTTCGGACTCGTGGCGATCGCCGAGAAGTGGATTCCCCGGCTCATGGAGAACGTCGACTGCTATGGCCTTCGGCAGAAGTTCTCCGGGATCGAAGTGATGGAGACCTCGCCGCTCAATCTCAGGAAAGCGTTCCGGGACGATGCGCGGCGCAAGGACGTCATCGCCAGGTTCACGTCCGCTGCCGAAAAGCTGGTGGCGAACGGCGCCGAAGTCATCATTCCCGCGGGCGGGGAGGTCGGCGTCTTCGTCATCGAAGCGGGCCTCTTCGAACTGGGCCGCTCTCCCATCGTGAACGGCATTTTCGAGTTGATAAAAATGGGAGAGATGGCGGTCAAGTTAAGAGCCCTCACCGGGCGCTTCACGAGCAAGCGTTTCGCCTACGCCCCGCCCACGGGCGATTTCCTCGAGAAGATCCGGGAACATTACGGGGCCGATGTCTACCCGGCGCCCGGTGTGCCCAAGCCATAGGCGACGCAACGGCTGAAGTTCAGGGGGTAATCGGACGCTCACTGACAGATGAATTCCCGGCT
>MERG01000414.1 GCA_001771985.1 Betaproteobacteria bacterium RIFCSPLOWO2_12_FULL_62_13
AATGTCAAAGGCCGGCATTTTTGTATCGCAGCGCGTCACGCTGCCGGCTTGTTACACTGCGATACAATCTTTCGGCACTTGGCGCCCGGAACGCGGTATACAACAGCCATGACCACGCCCGATCATGTCCTCGTCGTCGACGATGACGCCGAAATCCGCAGCCTGCTGCACCAATATCTTCAGAAGAACGGCTATCGCGTCACGGCGGTCGCCGATGGCAAGGGCATGTGGGCCGCGCTCGAGGCCGGGCGGGTGGACATCGTCGTCCTCGATCTGATGCTGCCCGGAGACGACGGGCTCACATTGTGCCGCAACCTGCGGGTGCGTTCCGAGGTGCCCGTCATCATGCTCACGGCGCGTGGCGAAGAGACCGATCGCATCGTGGGTCTGGAGATGGGCGCCGACGACTATTTGGCCAAGCCCTTCAATCCACGCGAACTGCTCGCCCGCGTCAAGAGCATTCTGCGGCGCGCCCGCTCACTCCCGGAGAACCTGCAACCGGAAGCGGCGCGCGCAGTCCGCTTTGCCGGTTGGGTCCTTGATCTTGCGGCACGCAACCTGCTCTCTCCCGAGGGTGTGGTCGTGGCGCTGAGCGGTACCGAATTCAAGCTGCTGCGGATCTTCCTGGCGCACCCGAACCGCGTGCTCAACCGCGACCAGTTGATCGACCTCATGCTTTCGCGCGACGCCTCGCCCTTTGACCGCAGCATCGACGTGCAGGTGAGCCGGTTGCGCCAACGGCTCGGAGACGGCGGGAAGGAGTCAGTCATCATCAAGACCGTGCGCGGTGCGGGCTATGTGCTGGCGGTGCCGGTTGAGGTGGAAAAATGATCCGGTGGCTGCCGCGCTCGCTTTTCAGCCGCATGGTGCTCATCCTGCTTGGTGGGCTCGTCGTGGCGCAGCTCGTGAGCTTCGCGATCTACTGGGAGGAGCGCGGCCAACTGATGATGCGCGCGACCGGCATGCGCTCGGCGCAGCGCATCGCCGACATCGTAAGATTGCTCGATCCGCTGCCGCACCCGGAGCGCGAGCGCATCGTCGGGGTCATCGATTCCCCGCCGTTGCGGGTCTCGCTCACACAGCCGCCGCTGGCGGCGGGGCAGGCTGGCTCCGAGAATCAGGAGCACGCCGCGCGCTTCGCGGCCGTTCTGCGACGTTTCCTCGGTGACGGCTGGCCGATTGTGGTGAGTGTCTCGAGCGTCCCTGCCCAGTGGCCTCCGGCATCGGCTTATGGCGGCCCGGGACCGGGCATGATGGGCGGGCCGGGCATGGGCAGGCCGGGCATGATGGGCGGGCCGGGATTGACAGGTGGACCGGGGATGATGGGCGGACCCGGCATGTACGGCTTTGGGCCGCCCCGGATTTCTTTCGTGGTGCAGGCGCGGCTCACGGACGGGACGCTGGTCACGTTCGACTCGAGGCAGCCTGCGGATGCCGCGAGCTGGCCGTACCGGCTGTTGCTGAGCCTCACGGTCCTGCTGGTTGCGGTGATTGCGCTGACGCTCGTAGCGGTGCGCTGGGTGACGCGGCCGCTGAAGACCCTGGCCGAAGCTGCGGAGAAGCTCGGCGCTGATATCGAGCGCCCGCCGCTCGACGAAAAGGGTCCGCTCGAAGTGAGCCGCGCGGCGCGGGCGTTCAACACGATGCAGCAGCGGCTTGCCACGTTCATCCGGGACCGCACGCGTGTGCTCACGGCCATGTCGCATGACCTCAAGACCCCGATCACCCGGCTGCGGTTGCGCGCCGAATTGCTCGATGCGCCGGAGCTGCGCGCGAAGTTCGTGAAGGATCTGGAGGAAATGGAGTCGATGGTGCAAGCGACGCTCGACTTCATGCGCGGCCTCGAAAAACGCGAGCCGGCGCAGCCGCTCGATGTCACGGCGTTGCTCGAGAGTCTGCAGGAGGACGCCCGCGAACTGGACGGGAAGGTTCGTATCGAGGGCCATGCACTGAAGCCTTACCACGGCCATCCGCAAGCGCTCAAACGCTGCTTGAGCAATCTCATCGACAATGCGGTCCAATACGGCAAATCGGCGACGATCAGGGTGGAGGACTCCGCTGATCGGTTGAAGATATGCGTACGGGATGAAGGGCCGGGAATTCCGGAAAACGAGCTCGAGCGCGTTTTCGAGCCGTTTCACCGGCTGGAAGCTTCGCGCAACCGCGGCACCGGCGGCACGGGCCTGGGACTCGGCATCGCGCGCAACATCGCCCGCGCGCACGGGGGGGACATCGTCCTGAGTAATCTTCCCGCCGGAGGTCTCGAAGCAACACTCACTTTGCCCCGGCACGGCCGGCAGGCCCAGGCTGCTTCGTGAATTCGCTTTCGGGGCTGGAGATCGCCTACTGCGTCGCGGTGGTGCTGGTCGCCTACGGGCTGCGCGGCGGCACCGGGTTCGGCGGCGCGGTCGGCACACTCTTCGGCACCATGGCGAGCGTGTTTTTCGCCATGTATCTCGACGCGCGCGCTGGCGCGCCACGCGATCCGCGCGACGATGTCCGTGATGCTGCTTGCTTTGAGTGTCGTGCGCGGGATTGGCTACTTCGCAGTGGGCGAGATTACGCGCGACGCTTGGCTCGTGTTCGCGGCTGCATTTCCGCTGATGCTCGTCGGGGTCTGGATCGGCGACGGCATTCACCTCCGATTGAGCGAACTCACCTTCAAGCGGCTGGTGTGCGTCACGTTGATCGTGTGCGGCGTCCCGCTGCTGCTCAAGTAGTGAGATAGTGGGGCGACAACTTTGCCGCCGCCGCAGATATAAAAGATACGCACCCTCGATTCACGGCGATGGTCGTAAGGTTCATCTCCGCCTTGCTCGTTGATTGATTTTCCTATCGCTTATCGCTCCCGGCGGCGGTCAGCGCCCCCGAGGGTGCACGAAGACGCGCGCGTGCTCGACGTGGGTTGCGCTGCTCGTGTTACCGCAACCCGGTGCCTGTTCTTTACTTGTCGGGCGAGAGGCCGATGTCCTTGAAAAGCTTGCGCATCTTGGTGTCGTCGGACTTCAGCTTCGCCGCAAGCTGTTCCGGAGTTCCCGTCACGACTTCAGAGCCGCCTCCGGCCATGCGGTCCTTCACATCACCCTGATGCATCAGTCGCACGACGTGCTGGTTCAGGCGCTCGATCAGATGTGGCGGGGTCTTGGCCGGCGCCATGAGAAAGCCGATGGTCTCGAGGTCGTAATCCCGCAGGCCCTGGGATGCCAGCGTAGGCACGCCTGGGATTAGCGCGAACGGCTGTGCGCTGGTGACCCCCAGTGCCTTCAACCTGCCGTCCTTTATGTGGGACATCGCTCCGCCCGGGGTGGCGAATACCATGTGCACTTCGTTGGTCAGCAAGCCGAGCAGTGCCGGGCCCGTGCTCTTGTAGGGCACGCGGGAGATTTTGACATTCGTTGCGATCATGAACATCTCCGCGCCCAAGTGCAGCGAACCACCGGTTCCGCCGGTGCCGTAGAGCAAAGTCCCCGGCTTGGCTCGGGCGAGCGCGATCAGTTCATTGACGGTATTCACTTTGAGCGACGGGTGCACCACCAGCACGTTGGGCGAGCGCTCCAACTGTGAAATGGGAGCGAAATCGGTGAGGATGTCGTAATCCGACTTTTCCATCAGCGGCACGAACTGCATCGTGCTGCCGCCCACGACAAGGGTGTAGCCGTCTGGAGTTGCCCGCGCGACGATACCGCCGACGAAACGGCTCGTGCGGTTGTCCACGATCACCTGCTGGTCCAGGGCGCCGCTGAGCGCCGGCGCGATGATGCGCGCGAGATAGTCGTTGCCGCCGCCGGGCGATGCCGTGACGATGCGAATCGGCCGCGTCGGGTAATCCTGGGCATGGGCAACGCCTACGCCCGCCGCCGCGAGCAGTAACAGGGATGCGGCTGCCCGGTATGAATACATGACGAACCCTCCTCTATTGTTTGTGATGCCCACAAGTTATTCTGCCTCATTTCTCGCGGTTGAAGTAGATTGCTCGGTGATTGACCGCTGATCCCGCTCGAAACCCGCTCGGGTCGCGGTCCCCTCCCGGGGAGCAGAAAGCGGGAATAAACATAAGGCCCGTTATGCGCACTTTGCGAGTGCGAGATCTGTCGCACTTGCTACCGGCGCACGGGCTCGGCGCGGCGGAATCGGCGCCGGATTGATTTTTCTGTTGCTCTATCGCTTCGAAATAGAGAAAACCAAAACATCAAGCGCACGGGTGAGACCCCCGGATCTGGAGCCCGTGCCGGCCGCACGGCCGGGGGCGCGTCGAGCGAAACCGGACCGTTACCAGGTTGCGGGCAATTCGGTGGCCGCCCGCAGCATCAAATGCGCGTGGCTTCGGGCGCGCCGACCATGGTATAGATTTCGACGACCGCGGGCTCCTTCGCGGCGAAAGCCCTTTGCAGGGCACCTTTGATGGCACCGGGCTCTTTCACCGTTTCCGTGTGCGCTCCCAGCCCCTCGGCTACCTTCGCAATATCCCCGCTCAATTGCATCCACGGAAAATCAGGCGGCTTGTTGAAAGCTTTCGACGCCTGTACCCGCGTGAGATCGAAGCCGCCGTTGTTGAGAACAACGTAAGCGACTTTGATATTGTTCCGCACCGCGGTGTTGATCTCCATGCCCGTCATGCCGAACGATCCGTCACCCACCAGCGCGACCACCTGTTTATCGGGCGCGCCCAGTTTGGCGCCGATGGCGGCGCCGATCGACCAGCCCATGCAGCTCTGATTTCCAAAGGCCATGAAGGTCTTGGGAGCCGGGCTTTCCCAGTGGTAGCAGATCAGGCCGCGCGGGCTGCCCGAATCGTGCAACATCAGGGATTTCGCCGGATCGAGCGCGTGCATGAGCTCCCAGATCACGCGGTGGGGGTTGATGGGAACGGCATCCGATGTCAGGTCGGCCATCCATCCCTCGCGCGTCGCCTTCCTGAGGCCGGCGATTTCCTTCTTGAGCGCTTCCACCCCGCCCCAGAAATTGTTTCTCGGCTTGGGTCCGAGGGCTGCGAGCAGATCCTGCAATACCAGCTTGGCATCCCCGAGCAATGCGAGATCCACCATGTAGCTTTTGTTAAATTCAGACGGGTCGACATCGACCTGAATGATCTTCTTTCCCGCCGGCAGCGGACTGAATCCCCGCGTGCCCTGCTGGCGGAATCCGGCCCCGATTGTCAGTACGACATCCGACTGGTCCGCGCAATAGGCCGCTTGTTTCGTGTTGTAACGGGCCCGCGACAGCGCGCCCAGCCCCAGCGCCAGCGGGTGGTTTTCCGGAAACGAGCCCTTGCCCGCCAGCGAGGTCGCCACCGGGATGCCGAGCCGCTCCGCAAGCGCCACAAGCTCGGCAGTCGCATCCGACCAGATCGCGCCCGCTCCCGCCAGCACCATCGGCCGCTGCGATTTCGCAAGAAGGTCGGCTGCCCGCTCGATATCGGCGCCAGGTGCCCGGAACCGGAAGTGCTTCTGCCGCAATGGCTCATACGTCAGCGTCGCATCCTCGCAATTCGCGCTCGAAATATTGGCCGGAATTTCTATCGCTACAGGCCGTGGACGCGGCGCACTCACGATCGAGAAAGCGCGCCGCATGGCTTCCGGGATCCTTTCCACCAAAGGGACAGTCATTTCCCACTTGGTTACGGTGCGAAAAAGATCCATCAGGTCATTCTCCTGATACGCCGTGCGCCCGACGAATCGCTGCGGGACGCCACCCATGAGAAGAATGACCGGAACTGAATCCGGATACGAGTTTGCAATTCCCGACAGCGCGTTGATGGCGCCGGGACCCTGCTCGACGAGCACCACCCCTGGTTTGCCTGACATTCTCGCGTATCCGTCCGCGATGTCCGCCGCGCCTCTCTCATTGCGGCAAACGAGAATCCGGATGCCTGCCGAATGAATGGCGTCATAAAGCGCCATGGTGGAGCCGCCGGTTACTCCTGCAACAAACTCAACCCCTTCCGCCTTCAGCGCATTTGCAACGAGATCAGCACCACGCATTTGGATTACCCTCCTTTGATCATAGAGTCTGGAAATTCTGTGGCATCGAAGCCGGCCCCGCAACACAGCCCAGGGCCGTGCCCGTGTGTCGGCGCTCTCCCGCGTGCTGCGGCGCGCACCCCCGCGGCCTGCCCAGGTTCAGGCAGCGTCGTGCGACGCGTTCGAAATGATCGCCGGACGCCCGGAGCGGTTGCTCTATGCGTGGTTCGTGCCGCGCTGGATCACGACGTCGCCCACCTTGAGACTCACCTCCTGTGTGTCGAGAACCAGCACGACTTCGCCGGAGAGTATGCAACAACAATCGAGACTGCGCGTTCGCTGCATGTACGGATGCGGCGCACGCGGCGAGTAGGTCGAAGCCTGTGGCGACCCCATTGCCTGGAAGAATGCCTGAACGGCCGCTGCGCCGATTTTTCCACGCCACGCGTCATCGGGCGGAATCGTGAGGACTCGGCACACCGAACCACGCGGCGGGGGTTCGAGGGTGTGTGGCAGATGCAGCGTCTCGTACACGATTTTCGCCGGGTGGCTGTCCGTGACCCACAACCGCGCCGAGGCGAATCCCGGGCGCGCCGGATCGAAGCGCATGTCCGGTGACGGCCCGTCGCTGACGAGCGAAGACTTGCCGGGTTCGCGGTCGATGGTCACCACGCGGCGCGCCGGTTTGACGCCCGGCGGCAGAGGCTGCGTCGGGTCCGCGCGCATGACCGCATCGCTGCCCTGCGCAAGACCGAGCGGCCCGTCGACGAACTCAGCGGGAATCATGTCGAACGCCATCAGGCACCTGAGGTTCGGATGCCGCCATTGGTGCCACGCGCC
The DNA here is from genome assembly GCA_001771985.1 of Betaproteobacteria bacterium RIFCSPLOWO2_12_FULL_62_13. Lineage (GTDB taxonomy): Bacteria > Pseudomonadota > Gammaproteobacteria > Burkholderiales > SG8-41 > DSOT01. The sequence goes on from MERG01000414.1 coordinate 6,801, forward strand.
GACCTGGATCACGATATCGCCCTGGTTCAACATGATCTCCCGGTCGTCGAGTATCATCACGCGCTCGCCTTCAAGCACGATGCCGTAGTCGATGCTCTCGGTCTTGTGCATCGCCGAGGTAAATGCGTTGTTGCCGCCGCGGTCCCACGCCCTGCCGGCCGGCCGCATTTTCACATCGTGCGGGGCAACCGCCTCCGGGTCCCTGGCGGGATCGTAGCCGGCGGGGCGCGGCATCGCCTGGATCACGCGGAAATGCCCGCCGTCCGGCGGGGCCGGAAATACGTAAGGCATATTCCCGTCGTCGCTCTCGCCCGCCAGCGGTGCGGGCGTGCTCGCCCACACCCACATGTCGGTATGGCCGCGGCCGGGCAGCGAACTTTCGTTCACCTTCGGCGCCGGGCCGTCCCACAGGACCTTCGATCTGCCCTGTGCGTCGTTGCCGGTCACTACGCGCCGGATCGGTTTCATCAGCCCCGCCATGTTGCCTGCTCCTCTGTCAGTGTGATCGGTGCCCGCTCAAATGCCGCCTAGTCGCCGCGCACGCCGGTTTGTTTGGCTATGCGTGCCCAGCGCGCGATGTCGGCCTTTACAAACGCCGCGAACTCCTCCGGCGTGTTGCCCGACACCTCGAGACCGAGGCCCTGCATGCGCTGCTGCACGTGCGGCTGCTTGAGCGCACGCACGATCGCCGCGTTGATCTGCGCGATGACAGGCTTGGGCGTGCCGGCCGTAACGTGCACGCCGTTCCAGGAATGATAATCGGCCGACGCAAACCCAAGCTCGGTCACGGTCGGAATATCAGGCAACTGCGCCGAACGCTTGGCGCCGGTTATCGCCAGCGGGCGCAGTTTTCCGGCCTTCACCAGCGGCAAGGAACCCTGCATGACCGTGCATTGAATATGTGTTTCGCCGCTGATCGTGGCGACCGTCGCCGCGGCCGAGCCCTTGAACGGCACGGACAGGAGGTCCATGCCGGTACTCGCTTTCAGCAGCTCGCAGCCAAAGTGCGACGACGTGTTCGTTCCGGCGTGCGCGCAGTTGATCTGCCCCGGCTTCGCCTTCGCGAGCTTGATCAGTTCAGCGAGCGTTTTTACCGGCAACGACGGGTTGGCCACGACGATTACCGGAAGCACCGTCACCAGCGTCACCGGCGCCAGATCGCGCTCGAGCTTATACGGCAACCTCGCGCCCATCACGACCGCATGAAGCGTGTATGCGCCCGTGGTGAGCAACATCGTGTAACCGTCCGGCGTAGCCTTGGAGACCGTCTCCGCCGCAATGATTCCACCGGCGCCGGGGCGCTGGTCGACAACGACCTGCTGTGCCCATTCGGCGGAGAGTTCTTGCGCGATCATCCGCGGCAGAAGGTCGGGACCGGCACCGACCACAAACCGTACCGGCTTGGTCGGAAACTGCTGGGCTGTGGCGAGACCCGAAGCGAGCGCCAGTGATGCAGCCAGTGCGAGACTCAGCCTTGAAATCGAATTCATATCAACCTCCCGTGACGATTGGTTGGCGGAAATCGCGACTGCCCCGATGCTTGATGCCGCACAGTATTCGGGTCGAGGTGCCGATCCACATGCGCGTTGCGGCCGCGCCCGTGCCGGCGAGCGAATCTATCACAACCGATCTTTTCCTGGCAAACTCGCCGGGCGGCGTCCGGCAAGCCGAATTCGTCAGAGCCTGAGGCCGCCGGGCAGCGCTCGGAAAAAGACCGGCATGATCGCGGTCTCCGTCACGCGTCCGTCCGAGTCTTTTTGCAGCAGCGTCAGCACCTGAACGCTGTCGGCGGGGCCGACCGGAGCGATCAGGCGCCCGCCCGGTTTGAGCTGCGCCACGAGCGAAGACGCGATCTCGGGGATCGCCATTCGTACGAGAATCGCGTCGTAAGGAGCGTCCGGGCGCCAGCCGTGATAGCCGTCGGCGACGTTGACCCGGATGTTGCTGTAGCCGAGCCGTTCGAGCGTGCGTCTCGCGGTTTGGGCCGCCTCTTTGTGGTACTCGACGCTGAAAACCTCTTGTGTCATCTCCGCGAGGATCGCGGTGTGGTAGCCGCCGCCGATACCGACTTCGAGCACCTTCTCCCCGTTCTTGATTCCGAGCAGATCGGTCATTACCGCAACGAGCGAGGGCTGCGAGATGGTCGCGTCGGGCCCGACGGGAAGCGGCCGGTCGAGATAGGCGTACGGGCGAAGCTCCGGCGGCGCGAACTCGTGGCGCGGTACCTTGCGCACCGCCGCGATCACGCGCGGGTCGATCGCCTGCCCGCCGGTGCGCTCGCGCATGCGGTTCACGCCCTTCTCGATCGCGTCGGCGAGGATGCCGCGCATCTTCGCGAAGTCGGCTGGTTCCTGGGCGAAGGCCGCGGAGACTACCGCCAAGGCAAGCGCGGCAAGGAGATATCTGAACTGAAACGCCATGGTGTTGAGGCCGATGCTCGCGCCGCTGGCGCGCCGTGTCAATGGGGGAAATCCCCGATTCATCAGATGGGTATTCATGCTACAACCGATCGAAATTGCACGGCGGGTGAAGCATCCTGAAGATCGCAAATCAGGCGTCATTGCCGACACGATAGCGCCACGCGCGTTGAACTACGGCGACTATCTCTGGCTTCACGGCGACAGGCTCAAGCAGCGCACCTATTTGCTGTTTCGTTCTGGCTGGCGCTGGCGCCTTAACGTTCGCGATGCTTACGTTAGCCTCCGCCGCAACAAGCCGCTTCGCGTTGTTTTGTCTCAGAGTAGCAAATGAGCGGTCGCGGCCTGCTCGCGAGGGATGGATTCTTGGAGCGTCTCGAATCAGAGGCACCGCAAAAGAAGAAATGCGAATCCGGGGTGGGCTTGCGCTATTCGCGATTCGCGAATAGAATAACCCCATGATTCTAAAGCCTCAGGACGTCGTTATCCTGCTCAAGCTGGTAGCCTTGGGTCCGCAGCCTTGGACCTACCAGCGGCTCGCTGTGGAGCTTTCGATCAGCCAGTCGGAGGCTCATGCCGGAGTGCGGCGCGCGGCCGCTGCACGGTTGATGAGCGATACCACTGCCGCAATCGGCCGGCCGATTCTTTCCGCGCTGAAGGAATTCCTCATACATGGCGTTCGATATGCCTACCCGCCCGAGCGCGGCGAGCTTACCCGCGGCATGCCGACCGGATACGCCGCGCCGCCGCTCAATAGGGTGATCGTTCAGCCCAACGAACCCCCGCCGGTGTGGCCGTACGCAGAGGGGACGGTGCGCGGCTATAAGTTTGCGCCGTTATATCCATCCGTGCCGATTGCGGCGTCACGCGACCCAAAGCTCTACGAACTGCTCGCGTTGGTGGATGCGCTGCGCGACGGGCGTGCGCGGGAGCGCAATCTGGCGGCGAAAGAATTGGAGTCGCGTCTGGCGGCTTCCGGACGGTAATGGACGATCCGAATATCGAATTGCTCACGCGCATTGCCGAGGCGCTTGGTGATCTGCGCGAGCGATTTGTCTTCGTTGGCGGTTGCGCCACGGCGCTGATCACCGACCTGCTGTTCCTCAAGATGGCGGACGAGCGCTCGCGCCCGCCGTATAACCAGCTGAGCCCGATTGCACGCGGTTACGACTGGTAGCTCTGCTCGTGCGCGACGGCGACGTGCACACGTTATTACGACTGGACTGAAAGGCTCGCATGCGCACTGAATTGATCTCCATTCCGACCGACACGATTCCGTTCGACGGCGCGTTCTACGCGCCCGACGGCGGAGCGACTGCCGGCGCGGTGCTGCTCTTTCACGGCAACACGATGAACTTCTATGTCGGGGCGCCGCGCTTCCTGCCGCCGGTGCTCACCCGCCTTGGTTTTGCGTGCCTCGCTTTCAACCGCCGCGGCCACGATATCCTTACCACACGCAACAGCCGGATCGCGGAAGGCGGCGCGCTCCAGTTCACACACGAAGCGATAGCCGACAATCGCAGCGCTGCCGCATGGCTGGCGGCGCGCGGCTTTCCGGAGCCGGTTGTAATCGGGCACAGCAACGGCGGCATGCTCGGCGTGCGTCATGTGGTGGATCACCCGCGGACCGCGGCGCTGGTGCTGCTCTCGGCCGGGCGCGGCGGCGCGCGGGCGCACGCGTCCAGTGGCACCGAGCACCTGTTCGCCGCCGACCGCCTGGAAGAACTCACCGCTCAGGCCCGCGCGCTGGTCGATGCCGACCGTGGGCGCGAGCTCATGTTCATGCCGGGATGGTGGTACGTGATCAGCGCGGAGAGTTTCCTCGACCGCATCAGCACGGTTCCAGACACAATTGCACTTGCGGGCAAGATCAAGTGCCCGGTTCTATGCATCCGCGGCGACAAGGAAAACCGGGACCGCTATCCCGCCGAAGAATTTCAGCGCTATGCCGGAGGTCCGTGCACCGTCGAAATCGTGCCCGACTGCGATCACTTCTACAACGGCCGCGAAGACAAGGTGGCCGACATCGTGGCCTCGTGGCTCGTGCAAACGCTGAAATTGCCGGTTGCGACGTGATACTGGAAGGCGTCATTCGCTTTTGATGTCCGCATCCCGGATGATTTTGCCGTACTTCGCAAGCTCGCTGCGAACGAGCGAGGCGAGGTCATCGGGCGTTCCGAGGAACGGCTCGACGCCGTGGCTTGAAAGCCGCGCATTCAGCTCCGGCTGCCGGAGTGCGGCATTGATCGCGGCGTTGAGGCGATCGACCGCGGCGCGCGGCGTGCCCGCCGGCGCGAAAATGCCGAACCAGTTGACGAGCTCATAACCCTTTACCCCCGATTCATCGATCGTCGGCAACTGCGGCATCAACGCCGAGCGCTGGAGCGTGGTTACGGCGAGCGGCCGGACCCTGCCCGCGCGAGCCTGTGGCAGCGTCGTCAGCATGGAGTCGAACAACACGTCGACCTCGCCTGCAATCAAAGCGGTCATGGCCGGTCCGGCGCCCTTATACGGGACGTGCGTCATTTTCACGCCGGCGCGCGACATGAACATCTCGGTCGCCAAGTGAGCGGTGGCGCCCTGTCCGCTGGAGCCAAAGTTGAGCCGGCGAGGATGAGGGCGGGCGATTGCGATAAGGTCTTTCACCGAGCGCGCGGGCACCGAGGGATGCACGTCGAGCACAAAGATCAGCTTTGCGAACGCGCCCACCGGCGCGAAATCCCGTACCGGATCGTAAGGCAGCTTGGGATTGAGGTGTGGATTGATCGCAAAAGCCGCCGAACTCCCCACCAGCAGGGTGTAGCCGTCGGGAGCGGCTCTCGCGCCAAACTCGGTGCCGATGGTGCCGCCCGCACCGGGCCGGTTCTCGATCACGACTTGTTGGCCGAGCAGGCCGGAAAGCTGGTGGGCGAGCGCGCGGGCTGCGACATCGGTGCCTCCGCCAGGGGCGAAGGCGACAACGAGCCGGATGGGTTTGCTGGGATAAGTAGACTGTGCTCCGGCGCTCGCCGCAATGCCCGCAAGCACAAAGAAGACCGCTGTATTGAGAACGGCCTTCATCGGCCTCGCTGCGGCCAATCGGTGATTCCTGCGCTGCCAACTGCGCCCGCAGCCTACGCACGAGCCGGCCGCGCGCAGAATCTCGTACATGCTCCGCACACCGCACACGTTCTTGAAAAGCAAGGCTCTCCTCCGATTTGTTCAAGACTCATTGCAAGCGGCCATCATCAGCTTCCGTGGGCCGCATGTCAATTACGCTACAGCTTTACTTCGCGGATTCAGCGCGGCACGAACACGCCGTGCACCATCCGGCGCGTGCGGTGGCTTCGTCGTGGAACGCCGTGTAGAATCGCCATCGACAGGAGGATTGTGATGCATACCAGTGTTTTCCCGCGGC
>MERG01000415.1 GCA_001771985.1 Betaproteobacteria bacterium RIFCSPLOWO2_12_FULL_62_13
ATGTAAAGCGCGATGACGTCGCCTCGTCCCAGGCCCAGCGAGCGGAGCCCACTCGCGAGGCGCGCCGTTTCCGCATCGAGTTCGGCGTAAGTTTGGCGCCGGACCTCGCCGTCTTCGCCCTCCCAGGTGATGGCGGGTTTCGTCCAGATTTCCGTTTCGCGATGCCGGTCGAGCGCATTCAGGACAAGGTTGGTTTCTCCTCCCACGCACCAGCGCGGCCATTCAACGCCGGCGCTGGTGTCCAGAATCTCCCGGTATGGAGTGTAGAAGCGTACCTCGAAGAAGCGCAGCACCGCATCCCAGAACCAGCGCGGATCGGCCTCGGCCCGGCCGAGCAGCGCTTCGTAGTCCGGCAGCCCGTGTTCCCGGAGAAAGGCGCTGATCGTGGTCTGCCGCAAGAGCTCGGCTGAGGGCTCCCAGAAGGAATTTGTCGGCTTCACGTCCGACAAATTCCTATGAACAGGCACGGCAGAAAATGGAGCATGATAAATAGCGCTCTGTACCTCGCGTACACAGGTGTACTCCCCGTCCATTAGTAGGGAGATTACCTTCCTCTGTTTATTTTCTGATAATGGTTTTTCCCAAGGATTTTGTCGGGCGCGAGATCGACAAAATCCTAACGTTCGAAAATCGCCGCGAGACCCTGGCCGCTGCCGACACACATCGTTTCCAACGCGTACTTCGCCTTGCGGCGCCGCAATTCATGAAGCATGGTGGTGAGGATGCGCACGCCGGTCGCGCCGACCGGATGACCGAGGGAGATGCCCGAACCGTTGACATTGAGCCGGTCCGGATCGTTCCAGCCCCAACCTTTCAGCACGGACAGGACCTGGCAGGCGAACGCTTCGTTGAGCTCAACCAAGTCCATCTGGCCGAAGCCGAGGCCGGTCCTGGCGAAGAGTTTCGTTACCGCCGGTACCGGGCCTATGCCCATCGTTGCCGGATGGCAGCCCGCCGCGGCCCAGCCGACGAGATATCCCATGGGCTCCAGCTCGAGTTTCTTCAGTTTGTCTTCCGCTACTACGAGGCAAGCCGCAGCGGCGTCGTTCTGTTGGCTCGCGTTGCTGGCGGTCACCGTCCCGTTCTTGATGATAGGTCTCAACTTCGCAAGGGTTTCCATGCTGGCGTCGGGCCGGTAACCCTCATCCTGAGCGAAGATCTTGGGGTCCCCTTTCGCCTGCGGCACGCTGATGGGAAGGATCTCGTCCTTGAACCTGCCCGTTTTCCATGCTTGCGCTGCGCGCAGATGGCTGCGCATCGCGTAAGCATCCGACTCCTCGCGCGTGATGTTGTACTCCTTGGCCAGATTCTCCGCCGTCTCGATCATTCCCGAGATATGGCCGAAGCGCCGTTCGGGCTGCGAGCGCTCGCGGCCCCGTTGCAGGCGGTCGTGCAGCGTGACTGAGCCCGCGCGCTTGCCCCAGCGCATGTCCGTCGTGTAATACTCGACGTTGCTCATGCTCTCCACCCCGCCGGCGAGGACCACGTCCGCAGCGCCGGTCTGCACCATCATCGCGGCGTTGATCACCGCCTGCAGCCCGCTGCCGCAGCGGCGGTCAAGCTGGTATCCGGGGATCTCGATCGGCAAGTCCGCCTCGAGCACGGCATAGCGGCCGATACACGGCGCTTCACCGTTGGCGTAGGACTGGGCGATGATGACATCATCGAGCATCATCGTGTCGAGGCGCGTGCGCTCGATGAGCGCCTTGATCACCGTGGCGATCATGGTTTCGACCGGGACAGGGCGCAGGCTTCCGCCATAGACGCCTACTGCAGTGCGAAGCGGGGACACAATGGCTGCTCGTCTCATGTTCGACCTCCTAGCAGCCTGTCGGACTTGGCAGTCCGTACAGGCTGCTTAAAGCAAAACCGGCTGACCATTCGGAAGAAAACCCATCCGCGGCGGTCCTTGCCTGCCGGCAGGCAAGGGAATGTGAAGAAAAGCAAGCGTGAATTCGCATATCTGTCATCCTCTTTTGCGTTTTTCCTGGTGCCGGTTTTGCATTAGGAGTTTGTCCGACCCCAAGTTTCCCCCGGACTCTTATCCGGGGCCCGACAAACTCCTTCTAGTTGATCGGGATGCCGATTCGTATGATACTGCGAAGCTTGTCGCTGGCGTCATCAAACCGGCGCGGAAGCTCCATGACCGGACGGAATTCTGAGGCGAGATTGATCTAAATCAAAGTAACAGTCGGCCGGCAGAAGGCAGACTCATTCACTCAAGGCCTTGTGCAAGAGGCTCCAACCAATCGAACTCATGTAGACGACGAGGGAGTTAGGCATGCTGAGGTTACAAGGGGTCATCGACATACACACCCATCCATTCACGGAGGAAACGATCAAAGGACAGGGTCTCTCTTATACCGAAGCCCACGATTACTTCGCGAAAAGTCCCAAGTCTCCGCACCATGAATCCTGGTACAAGCGGCGCCTGACCAAGACGATAGACCAGACGGCGGCCGAGCTGAAAGAGGACGGGATCGTCGATCTGGCGGTTGTGGTCAACATGAACGCGTGCACCACCTGGGCTTCCTGTCTGCCGAACGAGTACATTGGCAAGTACGCCAAGCAGCACGATGGTTTCTATCTGGGCTATGCCGGCATCGATCCGCACATGGATCGCAAGGGCGCGCTGCGGGAACTGGACCGCTGCGTCAAGGAGTACAAGCTCGTGGGTCTCAAGTTCCATCCGGCCTACCAGAATTTCTTTCCGAACGACCACGAACGGGCTTATCCGCTCTACGAGAAATGCGTGGAGTACGGTCTCCCGGTCCTGTTTCACACCGGCACAACGCGCATGACCCGCTGCACCATCCGCACGTGTCGTCCCGAATTCCTCGATGAAGTGGCGACCGATTTCCCGGACATGCGCATCATCATGAGCCACTACGGCTGGCCATGGACCGAGGAGGCGCTTGCCGTGATCACGCGCCACGAGCACGTCTACCTCGACCTTTCCGGCTGGATGCCTACCTACATCTTCGCCCATCAGCCCTGCGTCTTTCACTACATGAATTCCGTCGTGCCCGAGAAGTTCGTCTACGGTTCCGATTTTCCCGCTCTTACCCCGAAGGACTGGATCAACGATTTCTCGCAGTTCGTCGAGAACGGTGTCGAATGGGGCGGCAAGAAGCGCATGTTCAGGGAAGAGAACCTCGCGAAGTTCTTCCGCTTGAACGCGATCAAGGCCATGAATCTGGAAAAGCTGCGTCCCGAGCTCGTCAACCGGACGCAATTCAAGGTGACAGCGACGTGAGCACGGGCGAAAAGCCGGTTCTTTCGATGAAAGAGGCCGTGGGGCGCCATGTGCCCGATGGCCAGGAACTATTGATCGGGGGCTTCGCATTCAGCGATCCCACGGCTCTCGCCCACGAAATCATCCGCCAGAGACGAAAAGACCTCTTCATCATGAAAACCTCCGGCGGAGTTTTGGTGGATCAGTTGGTCGGCGCCGCATGTGTCAAACGAGTCCTGTCCTGCCATGTCTGGAATTCGGTGGGTCCGGTGCCCGCTCACTGTTTCCGGCGAGCGCTCGAACAGGGCAAGCCCCACCCCATAGAAATCGAGGAGTTGAGCTACGGGGCTTTTACGACGGCACTCACGGCGGGAGCGTGTGATTTGCCATTCATGCCGACCACGCCGGTTCAGGGCGCGGGCCACTTTACGCAAAGGACCTTCCTCCCGCAGAAATTCGCCGTGGTGGAGAACCCCTTCGGCGGCGGTCCGGTGTGCGTCGTTCCGCCGCTCAAGCCGGCGCTCGGCGCTTTTCATGTTCATCGGGCCGACAAATACGGTAACGCCCAACTGTTCGGGCCGACGGGAGAAATGCGCTTCGCCATGGCTGCGTGCCGGAAGCTCATCGTCATTGCCGAGGAACTGGTGGATACGGAAGTCATTCGGCAGCATCCCGAGGCGACCGTAGCGCCCGGTTTCATGGTTGATACGGTGGTGGTTGAGCCGTGGGCGGCTCATCCCACCGACTCGTATGGCTATTATTGGCGGGATCTCGCCCACCATGCGCTCTACGGAGAAATGTCGCGCACCGAGGAAGGTTTTCAACGCTACATCGACGAATGGGTGATTGCCACGGGCGACCACGCGGGATTCGTGAGGAAGCTCGGCGCGGAACGGATTTCGGAACTGCGGGTTCGCAGCAAGAGGTATTGGTGATGGGCGCTTCGCTCTTCGAGAAAATGCTGCTGACCGGGGCACGGTGCATCTCGGATGGCGCGCTGCTTTTCGTCGGCTTTCACTGGCCGATGCTCATGGCCCGGATCGCGCGCCGCCTGCATGCGCCGAATATCGTAATCGTCTACGAGAACGGGATCGTCGAGGACAGACTGACGTCGATTCTGCCAACCTCCCCTTGTGACCTGGTCGCTGCGGAAAGTGCCGCGGTTTGTGCGGGCAGCCTGGAGGCACTGTACATGTGGCTCGCCTCCGGCAGGGTCGAAATGGCGATTTTGGAAGCTCCCATCGTCGACCGCTACGGCAACGTCAACACAACTGCGGTCGGTCCCTATGCGGCACCCAAAGTCCGCCTGCCCGGATCCGGCGGCGGAACGGAGCTCTCGAGCCTCGGGCGCAACCTGATGCTGGTGAGCGCGAGCACCAACAGGCGCAGTTATCCCGAACGCGTGGACTACGTCACCAGTCCCGGCTACCTCAACGGAGCGCAGGAACGAAACCGGTTGGGTTACAAACCGGACACGGGCCCCAAGACACTTGTCAACCCGCTCGGCATCTGCAGGTTCGACGACAACGGCGAAATGTACCTGGCTGCTCTTCATCACGGCGTCACGCAGTCGGAGGCACAGGGTGCCTTCGGATGGCAGATCCGGGCGCGGCAAGGGTTGGACGTTTTGCCCGAACCGACCGAACACGAGCTGAACATCGTGCGGCAGGAACTGATCCACGCCAAGGAACGTTATTACCTCCTGCCCGAAGGATAACGATGTCGAGAGCGCTTGACGGGATCCGCGTGCTCGACTTCTCGCGCGTTCTGGCGGGTCCGTACTGCACCATGATTCTGGGAGATCTGGGGGCGGACGTCATCAAGGTGGAGCGGGCCGGCGTGGGAGACGACCTGCGGCAGTGGGGACCGCCTTTCATGCCGGACGGAGAAAGCACCTACTTCCTCTCGGTCAACCGGAACAAGCGCAGCATCGCACTCGACCTGAAAACCGAAGGCGGCCGCAATCTTGCCGTGCGGCTCGCGCGGCAATGCGACATCCTGGTGGAGAACTTCCGCCCGGGCGTGATGGAAGCGCTCGGTCTCGGTTACGAACAGCTCCAGGAGGTCAACTCTCGCCTTGTCTACTGCTCCATCACCGGCCACGGCGCCGCGGGACCCCTCGCAGACCGGCCCGGTTATGACGTCGTAACACAGGGCATGGGCGGGCTTATGAGCGTCACGGGTGAGCCGGACGGGACTCCCACGCGAGTCGGTGTTGCCATCGTCGACATGGTGACGGGGCTCTATTCGGCGACTGCAATCCTTGGAGCGCTGCAATCCCGCCACCACTCAGGGAAGGGGCAAAGAGTCGATCTCTCGCTGCTGGGAAGCTGCCTTTCAGTCATGCCGAACCTGACAGCCGGTTACCTCATGTCCGGGGTTAAACCGGAGCGGCTCGGCAACGGCCATCCCAACGCCGTTCCCTATAAAGTCTTTCCGACCAACGACGGAAATGTGACGCTGGCGGTGGGAAATGACGGGCAGTGGGCACGGCTCTGCGAGGCGGTCGGCCAGCCGCAGTTGGCGTGCGATCCGCGCTATGCGGAAAATCATGCGCGTATCGCGCGTCGCGCAGAGGTCGAAGGCATGGTGACCGAGTGGTTCCTGCAAAAAACGACCGATGAATGGGTCGAGGTGCTGTCGCAAAGGCAAGTGCCGTGCGGGGCCATCTACACCATCGATCGCATTCTCGCGCATCCTCAAATCGAGGCGCTTGCACTTCTAAAGACTATCCAACACCCGACTGGTGGTCCGCTGTGCATGGTCGGAGCGCCTTTCCACCTGTCGATGGATGATACCGAGCCGCATCTTCCGCCTCCGCTTCTCGGCGAGCATACAGCGGCCGTGCTGAAAGAACTCCTGTCTCTCGACGACCCGGATCTGCGGGAATTGGAGCAGAACGGCGCCTTCGGCAGGCGAAGTGTCCGCGAGGCGTAAGCGTACCAGCGCATCGCGGAATTTTTGAAAACGTAAACTGATACGCTGTCCCGCTAATAACTTGATGAACCGCTGTCTGCAGTATCGTCATTCTGGCGCAAGCCAGAATCCAGGAAAACCAACCCTCTTCTGGATTCCGGATCGCGCCCGCTACGTGGGCTTGTCCGGAATGACGGCATGCTTTGTCAAAGTCATCTGCGGAACATCACATTAGTTCATCAAGGAGGAACGACCATGACCAGGAGCTCGTTATTGGCTGTATCGTTGCTTGCATTCGCTGCGGCGGGATATGCGCAGGAACCGTTCCCGAGCCGGGCGATCACCATGATAGTGCCGTTTCCGCCGGGCGGCTTCGTCGACCTCACCGGACGCCCACTCGCGGCGGCGATGGAAAAAATCGTCAAGCAACCAGTGACGGTTTCAAACCGGCCGGGGGCCGTCGGCGCGGTCGGCACGGCGGCGGCGGCCAACGCCAAGCCCGACGGCTATACCGTGCTCATTACGGCATCGACCATTTCGATGGTTCCGGAAGCCGATAAGCTGTTCGACCGCAAGCCTGCGTACACGACGAACCAGTTTGCACCGATCGCGCTGATCTGGACGGATCCCACGTACCTTGTTGTCCGCAGCGAAAGTCCGTGGAAATCGATCAAGGAACTCGTGGCGGACGCGAGGCAGCGCCAGGGCCAGGTGGCATTTTCCTCGTCCGGAACTTATGGCGCGATGCATATACCGATGGAAATGTTCTTGCAAGCGGAAAAGCTCAAGATGCGCCATTTGCCAACCACTGGCGGCGGGCCGGCGATTACGGCTTTGTTAGGTGGTCACGTTGACATGACGGTGGGTGGCCCGACGGCGCTCAGCGCGCACGTCAAGGCAGGGAAACTGCGCGGGCTCGCGGGATGGGGCGGCAAACGGCATGCCTTGCTGCCTGATGTCCCGACGTTCATGGAACTTGGCTATAAAATCGAGTACTACGTCTGGGTCGGAATGTTTGCCCCGTCGGCGACGCCGGACGCGATGATGAAAGTGTTGCGCGGCGCCGCGCGCAAGGCGGTGGAAGATTCCGACTTCAAGGGGATCATGGCCAAGCTCAGCACGCCGATCTACTACCTCGACGCGCCCGAGTTCCGGAAGTTCTGGGACCGCGATGCAGAGCGGATGGCCCGGGTGATCAAAGCAATCGGCCGGGTGGAAGTGAAGAAGTAAAAGCGCAGGATTGAGGATCGAGCACAGGCACACGCATAACTCGAAACTCGAAACCCGTAACTCGAAACTGTAAGGAATCGACATGACGACGAAAGGCTTCACCGTCAGCCATCTGCGTGACGGGAAATTCGAGCGCGGCCTGCGCTCCTATCTGGAGTACCGCTACCTGGGCATCGACAAGGCCACGGAAGGGCGCGCCGTGGCCTGGCACTTGCGCGCCATTCCCGGTGCGCCTTTCACTGGCGGAGAGCCGCATGTGCACCGTACCACGTTTCAAATGGTGTACGTGCTCAAGGGCTGGATTGAATTCGAGTATGAAGAAAAAGGGCTGGTGCGCCTCGAGGCGGGAACATGTGTATTTCAGCCGCCGTCCATCCGCCATCGGGAGATCGGGCACAGCGACGATCTCGAAATACTGGAGATCGTTATGCCCGCTGATTTCAAGACTGAAACGATAGCGTCACTCGTTCCGTGAGCGGAGGCATTAGACTGGATTCCGGCGACGCATCCGCCTGATGGCGCCCACCAGCCTGCGTCCTGGCCGGGCTGTAGTGATTCACCCCGTGCGCGGGGCAGCGGACGCCGGCTGCACGGCGCACCGCAGCAGTTCGGCCAGCAGCCGCTTGGCATCGAAGTCCCGGCCCAGGAAAACGGCCTTCGAGCAGCGCGTTTC
>MERG01000416.1:0-20839 GCA_001771985.1 Betaproteobacteria bacterium RIFCSPLOWO2_12_FULL_62_13
CGAGTTTGACCATCCTAGCGGTTCCGGGCGGAACCTCATCAATAGAGCAAGCTCTGATGTATTTTCCCATCTCAGATCCAGCGCTTACGCTCGATCAGTTCCTGACGCATGATAGCGATCTGGCCCGTGGGGCCGCCGAAACTGATGAACCCGAGTTTGAGCCAGTACCAGAACGCTTCGCCGAGAGAAACTGAAGCCGGCGGCGCAGTTGCAGGCGGATTATAGGTCGGCTGATTTTTCATCCTTGTAAGCGCTGTAGACGAAGTCGAAGATTTTCATGGTCTCGGCCAGCAGTTGATCGTCGGTTCTCGATCGATTACGGGCGCCGAGCAGGATGGTGTTGAGGCCCCCGGCGTCCTCGACCGGAATGCCGCCCGTGTCGAGGTAGTGCACGGCCAGCGCGAGACGGCTGAGCGGCCGGTCGGCATCGAGGCCGAAGGCGGTCAGCAGAACTTCAAAGGTCACGCGGTTACCGACGTGAGTGAAATCGGCGCCATCAAAATCGAAGCCAGTTGCCCGCGCCGGACAGTCACTCGGTTTATCGATCCAGATGAACCTGGCTTCGCGGTCGATGAAGCGTTTGATGAGCCAGGCGCTCGCCAAGCGGTCTACCCAGGGATGCTTGCGCGTGGCCCATACGCGGCCATGGAACTCAGCGCGGCGCAAGCGCGGAATGGGGCGCGCCACAGCGTGAGGTTCGCCTGGTGAAACGAGCCGCTGGATTGCCTGCTCGGCTTCCTCGAGCAGGCTCTGCGCCTGCTCGCCCGCCGCACCGGGAAAAAAATCTATCCCGCTGATTTCAGTGAAATTACGCCGCAGAGCTGCCGCCTTGCGCGCCAGCACGGTTGCGGAAGCGGACTTCGGCGCGTCCCTGAGCGCGCGCACTTCGCGTGTGAGCCGCGCGTAATCGGCGGTACGGTCGAACAGCCTGCGCCATGACGATCGCTGACTGTCGTCGGTGGCATGAATTTCGACCAGATTGGCCTGTCCGCCGGCGGCGGCAACTTCGCCCGCCTGCTGCGCCAGCGCTTGCCGCGCTGCGGCGCTCTTCGGTAACAGGTAGACGCCGTCGCGCAGCACCCCGCAGCCCAATGCCTTGAGGCCGCGCCACACGCGCATGCGCACGGTGGCGTTGCGTGTTGGCAGGCTTATGATCAGCGCGAGCCAGGCCGGATTCCGCTCGGACATGTAGCGTATATTACATGTAGGTAATAAACGTTACAACGACCGATGCGCGCTGATGTGCGCCCCGAACGCCCTCGCGGCGGTGCGCCGCTCGCCTTGTCGGGGCGAACTCATCTGACGTCGTGAGTGCTTATCTCGGTGCAGAATCCTCAGAGCCGCTCGTGTCCATCTTTTTCTTCGTGCAGCGCTCCCGGCATGAAGGAGCATTCGTCACGGCGTAGTTCTGTCTTTCGATTTATGCAGCAATCACTTACGAACGCGCTTATAATTTGCGCGAGGCTGCTGACAGGGTGCCGCACTCGTCCGCAAACGCCGACCGTGGACGTGCGCTGACCCGTAATCTGGCCACCCCATGCCTTGCAGCCGAGACGATTTCACCATATATTAGCATTTCATTGAACACTGATTTACACACGAGGATATCTATGCAGTTCGACAAGGAGCTCGACGCACGCGGATTGAATTGCCCGCTTCCCATCCTACGGACCAAGAAGGCGCTTACCGACATGACCTCGGGCCAGATCCTGAAGATTCTGGCCACCGACCCCGGGTCGGTGAAGGATTTCCAGGCGTTTTCCAAGCAGACCGGCAACGCGCTGCTGTCGTCTGAGACGGTGAACAGCGAGTTCATTTTCTTCATGAAGAGAAAGTAGCGTTATTGCGGACGATACAGCCGCCGCAATGACTTCACGCGTTTGAGCGGACCCGATGTGCCGTTCAACACGCGGAACCGGAGGAGGCCGTGGCAACCTACGCGGAAATGCAGGAAATCTTCGAGGACATCAAGTCCGATCTGCGCTACGACCACGAGCTGAACGGCTGCCTCAATTGCGGCATCTGCACCGCGACCTGTCCCTCTGCGCATTTCTACGATTACAGCCCGCGGGAGATCGTGCAACTCCTGTGGACCGAGAACGTCGAGCAGATCTATGACGCCATGCAGGAGAAAATCTGGGCCTGTGCCCAGTGCATGACCTGCGCCGCGCGCTGTCCGTTCAAGAACTCGCCCGGAGGGCTGGTCTCGATCATGCGCGAGGTGGCCATCAAGCACGGGATGCAGTCGGCGAAGGACGTGCTGCGTCCTTTTGGACGCGTCATGCTCAAGCTCATCACCACCGGAAACCAGCTCTCGCCGGACATGATCCAGCCCGACCACTTCCCCGACTGGGGGCCCAACATCCAGAAGGTGAAGGGCAACCTGAAGACGCTGCGCAAGGCAATCCCGGTCAGGACCCTGCAGACCACCGACACGGCGTGGGAAACTTCGCTCAAGACTTCGGTCGAGATGTATACGATCTGGGAGATGACCGGCGTGCTGAAGCAGCTCGAGACCATGGATGAGAACCTTTACGACGTCATCCAGGATTTCATCGAAGAGAAGCGTGAGGAATACGAAGAGTCGCTCGAAGAGCAGGAACAAGGTAATGGGTGATGGGTAATGAGTGATGAGTGATGGGTAATGAGTGATGAGTGAAAAGTGATGATCTCTTACCCATAGCCCATTACCGATTACCCATTACCGATCACCGAGGAGACGTCATGGCCACCGAACAGTATCCCAGCGACGGCACCGGCATTGCCGGTCACGGCGCGTTTTTCCAGCCCACCAACCTCCCGCCCGAGCAGGCGGCGAAGGCGACCGAGTGGGTGAAGAAACACATCGATCGCCGCACCCTCGACCTGGGCGAGCGCATGGACGACGTGCGCGAGCACATGTGGGAGCTCGAGCGCGAGGGCGAGATCATCGTCCATCGCGTGACCGACGCCCATCAGCCGGTTAACGTGAAGCTGCTCTACGGCTGGAACAAGAAGATCCCGACCATGCGGCTGTGGCACCACAAGTCGTGCGGCCAGTGCGGCAACATTCCGGGCTATCCGACGGCGCTCTTGTGGACCATGAACAAGCTCGGCATGGTGCCGGGCACGGATTATCTGGATGAGACCGATCAGACCTCCTGCACGGCGTGGAACTACCACGGCTCGGGCATCGGCAATCTCGAATCGCTCGCCGCCGTGTTCCTGCGCAATTTCCACCAGGCTTACGTGTCGGGCAAGCAGCACGGACACGGCATCGGGCACTTCTATCCGCTGGTTCATTGCGGCACGTCCTACGGCAATTACAAGGAGGTGCGCAAGTTCCTGATCGAGTCGGCGCCGTTGCGCGAGCGCGTCAAGAAAATCCTCGCCAAGCTCGGCCGCCTGGTCGACGGCAAGATCGTGATCCCCGAGGAAATCGTGCATTACTCGGAATGGGTGCACGTCATGCGCAACCGCATCGCCTCCGAACTGCAGACGATCGACGTCTCCAACATCCGCGCCACCGTGCACACCGCGTGCCATTACTACAAGATGGTGCATGAAGACGCGATCTACGACCCGAGCGTGCTGGGCGGCAACCGCACCGCGGTCGGCACCTCGATCGCGGAAGCGCTCGGCGCCCAGGTGATCGACTACTCGACATGGTACGACTGTTGCGGCTTTGGCTTCCGCCACATCATTTCCGAGCGCGAATTCACGCGCTCCTTCACCATCGACCGCAAGATCAAGGTCGCGCGCGAAGAGGCCAACGCCGACGTAATGCTGGGCGTCGATACCGGCTGCATCACCACCATGGACAAGAACCAGTGGATCGGCAAGGCGCACGATCAGAACTACTCGGTGCCGATCATGGCCGACATCCAGTTTGCGGCGCTCGCCTGCGGCGCAGATCCGTTCAAGATCGTGCAGTTGCAGTGGCACGCGAGTCCCTGCGAGGAAGTGGTCGAGAAGATGGGCGTTTCGTGGGAAGCATCGAAGAAGAACTTCGAGGCCTACCTGAAGGAAGTCGAAGCCGGCCGGATCGAGTATCTCTACAACCCCGAGCTTGCCATTAGCAGGTGAGGCGTCAGGCGTGAGGAGTGAGGAGTGAGGCGCAGGCCTCAGGCGCTTGGTGTCCCGGCGCGTAACGCTTCACGGAGAAATGATGAATGACACGGTATTGATCGTCGGTGCAGGGCCAACGGGCCTGTCGGCCGCGGCCGGCGCGGCTTCCGCCGGCAGGAAAGTGGTCCTCGTCGAGAAGGAGAAGGTGCTGGGCGGGGCGCCGATCCTGTCGGGCTATGCCAGGCTTGTCCCTTCCGGCGAATGGGCGAAAGATGCCGTCGGCCGCATGGTGGCGCGCGTCACCGGCGGCGCGCGCGTGACGATCCATAAGGGAGCGAAAGTCGCCGGGATCGAGGGCGATCTCGGGAATTTCGCCGCGACGCTTTCGAACGGACAGACCGTCAACGCCGGCGCCATCATCCTCGCCACCGGCTTCACCCATTTCGACTCGATCAACAAGCCGGAGTGGGGATTCGGCACGTACGAGGATGTCGTGACCACCACGCAGGTCGAGCAGATGGTGGCGAGCGGCAAGATCACCTGTCCATCGGACGGACGGGTGCCGGAGCGCGTGTGCATCCTGCTGTGCGTCGGCTCTCGCGATCGCCAGATCGGCCGCGAATGGTGCTCGAAGATCTGCTGCACGGTCTCCACCAACCTTGCCATGGAGATCAAGGAGCTCTCGCCCAAGACCGACGTGTATATCTACTACATGGACATCCGCACCTTCGGGCTTTACGAGGACAAATATTACTGGCGGTCGCAGGAAGAATTCCGCACCAAGTTCGTCAAGGCGCGGATTGCCGAGGTGACGCAGGGACCCGACAAGCGGCTGCTGGTCAAGGGCGAGGACACGCTGGTCAAGCGCCCGATCGTGATCCCGTTCGACCTCGTCGTGCATGCGATCGGCATGGACCCCAATCTCGACAATCCCGAAATCGCCAAGGTGTTCGGCGTGGGGTTGGAAAAACACGGGTTCCTCGAGCGTGGCGAGCACTACACCTCAAGTTTCGCCAGCACGCGGCGCGGCATCTATGCCGGCGGGTCCGCGCTGGGACCCGAGGATATCGACACCTGCGTCTCCCACGGTCTGGCGATGGTGATGCGCGCGATCGGCGATTTGAACGCGCTCGTCCAAAAAGCGGCGTGATGCTCTGGTTCAGAAAACGTCCGGAAGCGGCGGACGCGCCCGGGGTCGCTGAACGGATCGTGCCGGCCGAACCGCCTCTTGCGCTCGACCCCGGTCTGTTTCGGGAGCACTTCGAAAAGCTGCTGGGCGACGCCGAGCAGGGCGGAGGAATCGAAAGTTATCTGATTGCGCTGAACGCCAAGCAGCACCGTTTTGCCGAACTGCTGGGAAGCGGCAGCGCTGCGAACCTTGGCATGAGCGAACTCGAATGTCTGCTGGACCAGGTGTTTACTGCGCGGCGCCGCCTGTATCCCGCGCTGGAGCGGCTGGGGGTGACGCGTGCGGCGGAACTCGTGCACGAATTGCTGTCGGGTCCCGCACCGCTCGCGCGGCGCCTGCAGAATTTCGTTGATGCCGTCCCGGGCGCCGAGTGCATGGATCGGGAAAGTCTCAGGGCGGCGGCGAAAATGCGGCGTGCGGCGTGGGACTTTGCCGCCGAGCTGT
Organism: Betaproteobacteria bacterium RIFCSPLOWO2_12_FULL_62_13; assembly: GCA_001771985.1. Lineage (GTDB taxonomy): Bacteria > Pseudomonadota > Gammaproteobacteria > Burkholderiales > SG8-41 > DSOT01. The sequence goes on from MERG01000416.1 coordinate 5,681, forward strand.
TGCATTTCAGCGATCCAGTGCAGTTTCCGCTGATGTCGCGCTGGGTGTGGGACCAGGGAACGCAGAGTGGCGCATTGCGCGAGTTTCTCCGCGGTAACGACGCGCTGCGCGAAATCCCGTTCAGCAATGACCCCGGGCTGTTCGAAGGGGCCCGCCGCTGGCTCGCAGAGCGCATCGCGGAAGAGGGCATTTACCGCGACGTGCCGTTCTGGATCGATCTGGTGCTGGCGCAGGCCTACACCACCTATTTCCGGTCGGTGACCGATGGCAGCCTCGGCGCTGATTTCGGGCGCGGCGTCTCGGCGCACGAACAGTTGAAGAAGCTGCTCGGCATTGACGCGCCACGAGATCAAGGACGCACGCGCGTGAAGAAGGCGGTGATGAGTAATGGGTAATGACCAATGAGTGATGAGTGGAGCACGACGCCAGCATGCCCTTGCCCGTGACGCATTACCCATCACCCATTACCGGGGTTTGAAATGCCTATACACGAGAAATCGCTGATCGAGCCCGATCATCTGATGACCAGCGACAAGCTGGTCGTCGACGGCATCGACGTGTCCGGTCACTGGAACACGATGATCAAGCCGCGCTACATCAGCGACTACGATGCGGACTTTTACAAGACCATCCAGAGCTATCCCGGCGGGGGAAACGTCCACCGCTGCTGGCAGTGCGGCTCGTGCACCAACGCGTGCACCATGTACGCGGTCAACGCCGATTTCAATCCACGTTACTGGATTTACCTCGTCAACCTCGGGTTGAAGGTGGAGTTGCTCGGGGACAAGGACATCATCTGGCAGTGCGTTTCCTGCCACAAATGCACCAACATCTGTCCCAAGGACGTGCGTCCCGAAGGCGTGATGAAGGCGCTGCAGCACTGGCTGGAGGACGAGGGGCATGTGCCGAAGTCAAGCTCGACCCTGTTCGACGAGGAGTTCACACGCCAGTGCCTCAAGCGGGGCCGCATCGAGGATACCGAGGTCATCAGCCGTTTTCTCAAGCAGACCGGCCAGGACATCGTGGCGCTGATAAGAACGGGTTGGCTCGGCGTCATGGTGGCGCGCATGAACAAGTGGCCGCTGCTCAAGGAAGGCAGGCTCGGCAGGTTCCTCGCCCGTGTGCCGATCCTGGGTCCGCTCAAGATGGGACTCATGATGATATTCAAGCCGCGCACCAGGTCCTGGGGCAGGACCGGCGAAGTGCTGCGGCAATACGTCGAGGAACAAAAGCGCCTCACGCATCGATGAGGCCGAAAGAAGCATGAACGCAAAGGACGCCAAGGAGCGCAAAGGTCGCGAAAGAAAGACCAGAACGTAGAATGATTTTTTTTGAGTGAAGATTTCGTTTTTTCTTTGCGTGCTTCGCGGCTGAGCTTTCAGGTTTTTTCGAATATGGCAAAAGTAGCGTATTACCCGGGATGTGCGCTCGAAGGATCGGGCGGACCGTATGACCGCTCGACGCGGGCGCTGGTCAACGCGCTCGGGCTGGAAATGGCAAGTCTTCTCGACTGGAACTGCTGCGGGGCGATGGAAGTGAAGAACATCCATCCCATGCTGCAGACCTACATGTCGGCGCGCAATATGGCGATCGCCGCCGAAAAGATGGGCTACGACACCGTGATGGCGCCGTGCAACGGCTGCTATCACAATCTCAAGAAGGCCGAGTACGAGTGCGCCACCTCGTCACAGACGATGCAGATCGTGCAGGACCTCGCGCGCAAGGCGGGTGATCCGGTCTACAAAGGGGACGTGCGCACCGTCCACCTCCTCGAGTGGCTGATGGAGGAAATCGGCCCGGAGGGCATCAAGAGCCGCATCGCGACGAGCCTGAACGGTATGAGGATCGCGAACTACTACGGCTGCATGTACACGCGGCCGCGCCAGATCTTTCCCGAGAAGGACCAGGGGCCCGGATCGGAGTCGAGCTACAAGCCGCATTACATGGACGATCTTCTGGAGGCGGCGGGCGCGGTCAACGTCGATTTCCCGCTCAAGACCGCGTGCTGCGGCGGTGCGCACACGTTGTCCGATTCCGATACCTCGACCCAGCTCGTCCTGAATCTGCTGCAGGCGGCGGAGGAAGCGGGCGCGGAAGTGATCGCGACGGAATGCCCGACCTGTCATTCAGGGCTGGAAATGCACCAGATCCGCGCGGAGCTGAATTTCGGCATCAAGACCAAGGTCAAGATCATCTATTTCACGCAGTTGCTGGGTCTCGCACTGGGACTCTCGGCGCGTAAACTGGCGATACACGAGAACGTATCGGACTCGCTCGACTTCCTGCACGAAAAAGGCGTGATTTAGGATTCAGGATTGAGGATCGAGGATTGAGCGAATGCAGGGATAAAATGGCGTGTAACGATTACAACTCGATCCTGAATTCTCAATTCTTGACATGATTTGCGTTAAACCTGTCCAAACAAAGGGGACCAGCATGGCAACAGTCAAAGGCTGCAATATTCCGGACGATCTCTACTACAACGTGGAGAACAACGTGTGGGCGCGACGCGAGGCCGACGGAACGGTGACGCTCGGCATGACGGCGTACGCGGCGGCGCTCGCCGGGCAAATCGTCTCGTGCACGCCGAAGAAAGTCGGCCGCAGCGTCGAGCAGAACAAATCGGCCGCCACCGTCGAATCCGGCAAGTGGGTTGGCCCGGTGAAAGCGCCGGTCGCCGGGGAAGTCATCGCGGTCAACGCAGCGCTGGCATCGACCCCCGCCACAATCAACGCCGATCCCTACGGCTCGGGGGGGATGGTGAGGCTGAAACCGGCCAACTGGGATGCGGATTCCGCCGGTCTTGTCACCGGCGCGGCGGTCGCCGCGGCGTTTGAAGCCAAAATGAACGCCGAAGGTTTTGCCGGTTGTGCCTGACGGCCGTGAAGGGCGAAGGGTGAAGACCCCCTGGCTCGAGATCATCGAGAGCATCGAGCCGCTCGACGGCGTCGATCTCGATGCCGCGCTCGTCGCCGAACTCGCGTCTCGGGGTGCCGTTTCGGGCGGTGGTATCGCCGGGCGGATCAATTTCTATACGCCGACCTTCAAGGCCTACGCCACTTCGGAAATCGCCGGCTGCATCAAGAACGCCTGGCCGGCTGTCTCCATTACCGGTGGCGCATGCAAGCTCGGCTGCGACCATTGCCAGGCGAAGATCCTGGAGCCGATGATCCCGGCGCGCACCCCCGACGAGCTGTGGCGCGTGGTGAGCGGCGAGATCGCGCGCGGTGCGCAGGGGATGCTGCTTTCCGGCGGCTCGAATCACCGCAACGAGGTCGAATACAACGCCTTCTATCCGACCATCCGGCGCATCAAGGACGCGTTTTCGGAATTGAGGATCGCGCTGCACACCGCGCTCGTCGACCGCGACATCGCGCTGCGGATGGAAGAGAGCGGAATCGACGTCGCCATGATGGACGTGATCGGCGCGCAGGACACGATTTCCCAAGTCTATCACCTGAAGCGCAGCGTCGCCGACTTCGAGCGCTCGCTCGAGTGCCTTGCCGCGACCTCCATGAAGGTCGTGCCGCACATCGTTCTGGGCCTGCATTACGGACGCATGCTGGGCGAGTGGAACGCTCTGGAAATCGTGGCGCGCCACCAGCCCGACGCGCTGGTGCTGGTGGTGGTGATGCCGTTCTACGCGCACCCCGCCCGTCCTTTCGTGACGCCCGATGCGCGCGTGGCCGGCCGCTTCTTCATCGACGCGCGCGAGCGACTCACCGGCATCCCGCTGCTGCTCGGCTGCGCGCGCCCTGCGGGGCGCATCAAGTCGCAGATCGACGCCTACGCGGTGATGGCGGGACTCAACGGCATTGCGCATCCGGCGGACGGCATAGTCGAACTCGCTGCCCGGCTCGGGCGGGAGGTGCGCGTGAGCGCCGCCTGCTGCAGCATCGCGGCGGGCGAAGAGGTGCTCGCGCTGGAAAGCTACAGTGGCATGCGCGTCGATCCCGCGCGCGTGATTGCGCGCGAGCGCGCGAGCGCGCGCCGGCGAGCCGGCGGCCTGGCCGGCATACCCGTGGTCGCATCCTGATCCGGCATGGACAACTGGCGCGTGATCGATACCGGATTGCGATCCGCCGCGCGGAATATCGCCTTGAACCGCGCGCTTCTCGAGGCGCGCCAGGCGGAGGAAATCCCGAGCACGCTCAGGTTCCTGCGCTTCACGCCCGCGGCGCTGCTCGGCTATCACCAGAGCGCGGAACAGGAACTCAACCTCGATTATTGCCGCGCACACAAGATCGAAATCCAGCGGCGGATTACCGGCGGCGGGGCGATCTACTTCGACGAGACGCAGATCGGCTGGGAGCTTTATCTGCATAAGCGCGATGTGGGTACCACCGACATGCAGGCGATCTCGCGCCGCATCTGCCACGCCGCGGCCACCGCGATCAGCGCGCTGGGGGTCGACGCGCGCTACCGCCCGCGCAACGATATCGAAGTCGAGGGGCGCAAGATTTCCGGCACCGGCGGCGCTTTCGACGGGAATGCTCTCCTGTTCCAGGGCACGCTTCTCATCGACTTCGATGTCGAGAAGATGCTGCGCGTGCTGCGCATTCCGGCAGAGAAGCTATCCGACAAGGCGATCGCGTCCGCGCGCGAGCGTGTGGCGAATCTGAAGGAACTGCTCGGCCGGCAGCCCGACGTGGCGCTGATCAAGCGTTACCTCACGGAGGCGTTCGAGAGCGAGTTCGGGGTCGAGTTCAGCGAGGGCGATATCACGCTTTCCGAGAACGCCCGCTGCCAGGTTGCGCTCTCCGAGATCGACACGCCGGACTGGGTCGACCTGGTGAGACGGCCGGTCTCCGACATGCCCATCCTGGAGGCGATGCAGAGGTTTCCAGGAGGGCTCTTGCACGCAAGCGTCATCTTTGACACCGCAACGCGGACGATCAGGCAGGTGTGGTTCACCGGCGACTTCTTCGTCAACCCGAGGCGCGCGGTGGCCGACCTGGAGGCGGCGCTGCGCGACCTGCCGATCGATCGTCTCGCGCAGAAGATCGAATGGTTTTTCGCGAGCCGGCCGGTCGACATGCTGGCGCTCTCCCCTGATGATTTTCTCACCGTGGTGCGGCTGGCGCTGAAGCAGCCGCTGCTTGCAAATAACCCGTGATTCAGTGACTGATCGGTTGTGCGCCTGTGACGCTATCTAGGCAACCTGCACCAGAGACAAAAGGTGTCGAATCTTGCGACGTGCTCGTGATCGGGCTCGGCCCCGCCGGTGGTGCGGCGGCCGCCGCGGCGGCGAAGCGCGGCCTGCGTGTGGTGGCGATCGAGAAGAAGAAGGAGATCGGCGTGCCGGTGCAGTGCGCGGAATTCATCCCGCTGCCGTTGGCGCGCCACGCGCAAGCTCCTGGCGTTCTTGCCCAACGCATCTCCGGCATGAAAAGCACGCTGCCCTCCGGCGCGGTGACCGCGGCGCCGTTCCAGGGACTGATGGTGGACCGCGCTGCGTTCGACCAGGCTCTTGCGCGCGAGGCGGAGGAGTCCGGCGCCGTATTGCACGTCGCTACCCGTCTTGCTGAACTCAGCGCAGCCGATTCCACCGCGGTAGTGCGAGGCGCGCGAGGCGCGCTTGCCATCGCCTACCGCCTGCTCATCGCTGCCGACGGGCCGCATTCGACCGTTGCGAACCGCATCGGGCTGCCCGCTTTCGATACCGTCAACACGCGGCAGTACACGGTACGGCTCATGAAGTCCTCTACTGACACCGACATCTGGCTCTCTGAGCGCTATCCCGGCGGCTACGCCTGGCTCTTTCCCAAGGGCGAGTATGCCAATCTCGGCCTGGGCATGGATCCGCGCTGCCGGGCGGCCATGAAGGCGCCGCTCGATGCGTTGCACCGGCAACTGCCCGACGAAGGCCGCATCGGGCGTGCCATCCGTTTTCGCACCGGGGGGGCGATCCCGGTCGGGGGACTGCGCAAGCGTCTGGCGGTGGGCAACATCGTCTTCGCCGGAGACGCGGCGGGACTTACGCACCCGATCACCGGCGCCGGAATTGCGGCGGCGATCGTCTCCGGCGAGCGCGCGGGGGAAGCGGCGCACGCGCTGCTCGCTACCGGCGATGAAGGGGCGCTTGCCGATTACGAAGCGGACATTCGCGATCAGTTCGAGCACACCATCGCGCGCGCACGCGAGCGGCGGCGGTGGCTCGAACGCGCATGGCGCGAACAAGCCCTCGGAAGCGACGCCGTGCAGCGCCGCGGCTGGATCGCGTTCGAAGAATACTTCCGCGAACCGGTGTGCGCGTGAGCCCCGAAGCGGGTGGACATGTGAAGTGGCGCGTATCGTTGGCGGCGTGGATGTTCGCTGCGAGTGCGGCTCAAGCGCAGGATGCGACATTCTCCGTGAAGATGATGACACCTGAAACCGCGATGAAAGCAGCGCAAGCTGCGCTCAGGAAGTGCCGCGATGACGGCTACCAGGTAACGGTCGCGGTCGTCGACCGGGGTGGGGTCACGCAGGTCGTGTTGCGCGACCGTTTCGCCGGCCCGCACACCGTCAGGATGGCGGTGGACAAGGCGTGGACCGCGGTCACTTTTCGCACGAACACGACGGAACTCGCCAAGGCGACCCAGCCGGGTTCTCCACAAAGCGGCATCCGCCACCGGCCGCGCGTGGCCGCGGTGGGCGGCGGCCTGATGATCGAAGGCGGCGGCGCGCTCGTGGGCGGGATCGGCGTGTCCGGTGCGCCGGGCGGTGAGCGCGACGACGTTTGCGCCAAAGCGGGCATCGCCGCGATCCAGAGCAGCCTCGATTTCTGAAAACCCGATAAGACAGGATTTACAGGATCAACAGGATTCAACTGGAACCCGCCACCTGGTCCTCATGACTTATTATCAGTGAATCCCGTTGATCTTGTTTTCTTGGGTGGAAGAGCGCTTCACACGGAATTTCGAGTGGTGCATGAAAAAATAGGAGCGCATCTTGTGAATCCTGTTAATCCTGTCTATTCGAGGTCTAGATGAGCATAGCGACGGAAAACGCACAGCCGATCCGCTTCTACCGGCCGAACTACCACATCAAGACGCCGGAGATGCGTTCGCCTGAGTACGTGCAAATGAGCACTGCAGCGGCAATCACTCTTGGGCTCATCTCCGGCAAGATGCACCGCACAGCGTGCACCCATTGCCTGAACTTGCTGGTGACCTACCCCGAGGGCTGCCGCGCCAACTGCGCCTACTGCGGCCTTGCGCGCCATCGCGAAGAGGCGCGCGATTACGCCGACCGCAACTTCATCCGGGTGGATTGGCCGACTGCGCGCTACGACGAGGTGATCGAGCGCGTGAAAGCGGGCTGCGACAAGGGGCAGTTCCAGCGCATGTGCATTTCCATGATTACGCATCCGAACTCGAATGAGGACACCTTCGTGTTGCTCGAACGGTGGGTGAAAGAGGTGCCGCAGGTTCCGGTGTCGATCCTCTCCAACCCGACCACGCTGGAAAAGGACGACCTCATCCGCATGCGCGAGATGGGCGCGGACATTTTCACGGTGGCGCTCGATGCCGTGACCCCTGAAATCTTCGAGCGCACGCGCGGGAAGGGCGTGGATAGCCCGCACAAGTTCGAGCATTACTGGCGGGCGATCGAATGGGCGGCGGAGGTATTCGGCCCCGAGAAGTTCGGCGCGCATCTCATCGGGGGCCTGGGCGAAACCGAGCGTGAGATCCTGGAAGTGGCGCAGAAGATCCGCGACATGGGCGGCCACAATCACATGTTTGCATTTTTTCCGGAGCGCGGTTCGCTGATGGAAGACTGGCCGCCGGTCGATCGCGGCCAATGGCGGCGCGTGCAGCTTGCGCGCTACATAATCGATTATGCAGGCGGAACCACCTACGACATGCGCTTCGATGAAGAAGGGCGCGTCGTAGACTTCGGCGTCTCGCAGGACAAGCTCGAAGGGCTCATCGGTTCCGGCAAGCCATTCCGCACTTCAGGCTGCCCAGGCAAGGAAGATGACGTGTCGGCCTGCAACCGCCCGTACGGGGACTCGAGCCCGACCGACATTCTTTCCTTCCCCTTTGCGCTCAAAGGCCGGGACGTGGAGAAGGTCCGCCGCCAGTTGCACGCGCAGAATGTGAAGGCAGGTTTATAGCCACAGAGGACACAGAGGACACAGAGAACACGGAGAACACGGAGAATAGCCGAACTCCCAAGAAGGCGAAGGCCGCCAACGAGAAGTTCTTGAATTATCTCTGTGAACTCTGTGCTCTCTGTGGCTAAAGGGTTTCAATGAAAGAAATCAAACTCACCGATGTCGGCAGACTCAAGAACGAGCTCGCCAAGTACAAGAAAGGCAGGAAGTTCGATATCCGGCTTTTCAACCAGATCGCGCGGCTTGCGTGGCTGGGGAAGATCGTGCTCTGCCCGCTCGGCCCCGAAGATCCGGAGTGCAAAGCATGGCTCTTGCACATGCAGCCGCTGGAGGGGCTCGCCGCCGAGATCATCCGCGTGGACGAGGACCTGAACGGCATGCCGTTCGCCTCACAGATTCACATCCTCGACGCGGAGCAGGGTGCGGCGCTCGCGGCGATCTTCCGCGAGGGTATGGAGCAGCGCACGCGTGACCTCAACGCGCTCAACCAGCGCGATTTCTACTTCGAAAGGTTTTTCCCTCGAGGGGAAAAACCTTAGAGTTACGGACTCTCTGCGTAATTTGATCTCATGCTATCAGCGCGATTTGTTGATGTCGGGCTGCTCGAACCGGCGCTGTTTCACGCCACCTACGCCGCGATTGCGTATGCAGCCGAGGATGACGCTCCTCCCGTCGTGATGTGGGGCAGGGCGCGGGCGCATCTATCGCTTGGACAAAGCCAGGACCGCGCTGCCGAACTGGCGCCCGTGGTCGATGTGCCGATTGTCACGCGTCCGCTGGGAGGCGGGGTGGTGTGGATAGACGAATCGCTGACAGAGCTTGCCGAGCTTTTGCGACCGGGCGGACGGCGCGCGGTGCCGCATGGCATCAGGCTCAATGCGGCGGCATGTCCTACCGAGAGGCGCGAAGGTGGGCGAGTGGTGCGCGAAATCACTGTCGACGGCGCCGTCGTGAAACACGCGGTGACGGCGGCGTAGCTCGCCATGGCAAAGCCGAGCATCGAGTCGCGTCTCAAGCGGCGCTTCATCGTGATGAGCGGCGACCACGGTATCGTGGCCGAGCTGCGCAATGCGATGCCCGCGGGTTGGGAAATGCGCGAGACGCTCGACCTCGATGCCGTCGGTGGATTCCAGGATGTCTTGCAGCATCGCTTCATTCTGCTCGACCTCGACGAGCGCGAAGCGTTCGCCCCGGTCGAAGTCATTCGCCAGGTTCGGACGGAACACATGCTCAACGTGGCGATTTTCTGTTTCGGTGGTACCCCCGACGTACGCGACGAAGCTCGGCTGGCGCGCGCCGACCGGTTTTTCGAACGGGAAGAGATCGCCACGAGACTGCCGCTGTTCTGCGAGCAGTTCGGCTGGTAAGGCAGTGATTGAGTGATTAAGTGAATGGGTGATTTAGTGACTGGGTGATTAGGTGACGAAGGAACAGCGAGTCTCGCGGTCAGGAAAGCCGACGGTCTTACTCGCCACCTTAATCACCAAATCCCTCTTAATCGCCGTCAGCCAGACCCGCCGGGCAGGTGCCGGAGCGCCGCGAATACGCGCTTGACGCTGCGCCAGATGCGCGGCAGGAGCCAGACGACGAAGACGAGGAAAAGCGCGAGGAGCCCGAGGAAAATCAGCGGGTACATGAGCGCCGCCAACACGCCAAGCACGGACAGGAAATCCTCGCCCAACGAAGCGATCCAGTTGCTGAAAGGCTCGGGTGACGTATTGATGAGCGCGCGGCCGCCGGCTTTGGCGAGATGCGCACCGGCGGCGATCGCCCCTCCCAGGAGGCCGGCCACAAGCGCGAGTCCGGGATCTGCGTTCGCCACCGCCGCCGCAGCGAGAACTGCGCCGGCCGGGATGCGGATGAAGGTGTGCACCGCGTCCCACAGCGTGTCTACCCCCGGTATCTTGTCGGCGAAGAATTCGAGGAAAAAGAGCAGTCCCGACACGCTCATCACCGCCGGGTGGGCGAGGATCTGGAGGTTGGCGGGCAGGGTATAGATTTCGGCGTGGTGCAGCACGCCGAGGAAGAACAGCACGGCGTAAAGCCGCACGCCGCTTGCCCAGGCGAGCCCGGCCGCCATCGCGATTGCAGTCAGCGGATCCATGTCGCGTTCGACGCATATCGGTACGCCTCAGTCTACTGATGGCGCCGGGGCGACGCAACCCGCTCGCGCTTGACACAACCGCCTGCGCGTTGCCCGCCGCAGGTTTTCACTATCGCCCATCACCATTTACGTTCACTCGCGGCTTATGCCCAGCCGCGCATAAATCGGCCGGATGTGTTCCCGCAGCAGGGGCAGTTTGCGCCACAGCACGCAGGCGCCGATCACCGCGCACAGCCCGCCGAGCGCAAGCGTGTGCGGAGCGCCGATCCATGATGCCAGCGCGCCGGCTGCGAGACTGCCCAGGGGATGCATGCCGAGGAAAGACATGGTGAAGAAACTCATCACCCGCCCGCGTTTCTGGTCCTCGACAATGGTCTGCATGATCATATTGACCGACATGGCGGCGACGATCACGCCGAACCCCGCTACCGTCATCAAGGCGAGCGAAAGCGGGAGAATGCGGGAGTAGGAAAACCCGATCATCGCCGCGCCGCAGAGCGCCGCCGCGATCGCGGTCCAGCGCGCAAGCCCGCGCACACTCGGGCGCGAGGCGAGGAACATCACGCCGACCACGCCGCCGAAACCCGCGGCGCCGATCAAAAAACCCAATGTGTCGGCGCCACCGGCGAATACCTCCGCCGCGAAGATCGGCATCAACGTGAGGTACGGCGTCACCATGAAGCTCACCAAGGCGACGATCGGAAGCAGCCACCGGATCGGTACCAGGCTCCAGGCGTACGCCGCGCCTTCCCTGAAACTCGCCCAGATGCGCGTCCTCGGCGGTATCTTGGGCTGAGGCGCCATTCTCATCATGACGAGACTCGCAAGGATGGCGAGCTTGGAGACGCCGTTCACCAGGAAGCAGAAGGCTTCGCTGGTGACCGCGAGCAGCAGCCCGCCGATGGCAGGCCCGACCATGCGGCCCCCGTTCTGCATCCCGCCGTTGAGTGCGAGTGCACCCGGGAGGTCCTGCTTCGACGGAACCATTTCGGGAGTGAAAGAGGAGCGGATCGGCGCGTCAAACGCAAGTACAAAGCCGAACAGGGTTGCGATCGCGATCACGTGCCACACCTCGACCCATCCGGCGTAGGTGAGTGCGGCAAGCGCGAAGGCGAGAACCATCGCCGCGGCCTGTGTGACGATCAGAAGTTTCCTGCGGTCGAAACGGTCGGCCCAGAGGCCGCCGAAAGGAGCGAAAAGGAAAACGGCGATCTGCCCGGCGAAACCGGTGACGCCCAGGAGCCACGCCGAGCCGGTAAGCCGGTAGACCAGCCAGCTCATAGCGACCTGCTGGATCCAGGTGCCGATGATGGAGAGCGACTGGCCGCAGAAGAACAGCCGGTAGTTGCGGTGGCGGAAGGCGCGCAGCGTATGCTTCATGCCACGCTGCCCAAATGCGAGAAACGGACAAGATCAACAAGAATTTCAGGATTGCCAAAACATACAACAAATCGGGGTGGCCGAGCAGCTTTTCGCACTTGATCCTGTTAATCCTGTAAATCCTGTCTATTGAAATTAAGGGTTGCCGAGCTTGGCGAGCTGCCCGCGCACCTGTTCCAGCGTCGTCGTGAATTTGACGAGCCGCTGCTGCTCCTGCGCGACCACCAGCGGCGGCGCCCGTTCGACAAAGCGCGGGTTGGCGAGCTTGGTCTGTGCTCTCGCGATCTCCCCTTCGATCCGCGCCAACTCCTTCTCGAGGCGCTCGCGTTCAGCCGCGACATCGATCTCGATGCGGAGCATGAGCTTGAAGTCCCCGACAAGGGACACCGGTGCATCGACGGCCGGCAGTTCCGTCTCGATCACCACTTCGGAGAGCCGCGCGAGCGCGCAGAGATACGGTGCAAACGCGGTGAGTTGCGCGCGGCCGCCTTGTGCGAGCAGCGGCACCTTCCGTGACGGGGCGATGTTCATTTCGGCGCGCAGCGTGCGGCAGGCGGTGACAAGCTGCTTGAGCGTTTCGATCTCGCGCTCCGCGGCCTCGTCAACGCGCGCGGCATCAGGCTGCGGGTAAGGCTGCAGCATGATGGACGGGCCCCCTTTCCCCGCGAGCGGCGCGATCCGCTGCCATAGCGCCTCCGTGATGAAGGGGATCACCGGGTGGGCGAGCCGCAGGATCGCTTCCAGCACCCGCACCAAGGTGCGCCGCGTCGCGCGGCTTTGCGCCGCGTCGCCCTGCGCAAGCCGCACTTTGGCGAGCTCGAGGTACCAGTCGCAGTATTCGTCCCAGACGAGTTCGTAGATGGTGCGGGCGAGGTTATCGAAACGGTACTCGCGCAGCGCTTGACGCGCATCGCTTTCAGCCCGCTGCAGAAAGCTCACCATCCATCGGTCGGAGGACGAGGGTCCTGCCGGCAGTGTTTCGTCGAGTCCGGCGTCCTGCCCTTCGCAGTTCATCAGGACGAAGCGCGTGGCGTTCCACAGCTTGTTGCAGAAGTTGCGGTAACCGTCGCAGCGATTGAGATCAAACTTGATGTCGCGGCCGGGCGAGGCGAGGCTCGCGAAAGTGAACCTGAGAGCATCGGTGCCGAAGGCCGGAATGCCGTTGGGAAATTCCCTGCGCGTGCGTTTCTCGATCGCTTCCGCCTGCTTCGGATTCAAGAGGCCGGAGGTGCGCTTCCTGACAAGGTCCTCGAGCCCGATGCCGTCGATGAGATCGAGGGGATCCAGCACGTTGCCCTTGGACTTGGACATCTTCTGGCCTTCGGCATCGCGGATGAGTCCATGCACGTAGACTTCGCGGAACGGCACCTTGCCGGTGCAGTAAAGCGTCATCATCACCATGCGCGCTACCCAGAAGAAGATGATGTCGAATCCTGTGACGAGCACCGAAGAAGGCAGGTAGAGATCGAGCGCCGGATTCGACCTGGCCGGATACTCCGCCGTCCAGTCGAGCGTGGAAAACGGCCAGAGCGCAGAGGAAAACCAGGTGTCGAGCACGTCCTCGTCCTGCCGCAGTTCCGAGGCGGTGACGTTTTCGCCCGCCTGAAGCCGCTCGGAAAGCGCCTGGTCGTACTTGGCCTGCGCTTCTTCCCGGGCGCGTGCGACATACACGTTGCCCTCGGCGTCGTACCAGGCGGGAATGCGGTGCCCCCACCACAGTTGACGCGAAATGCACCAGTCCTGGATGTTGGTGAGCCACTGGTTATAGGTGTTGGCCCAGTTCCCGGGCACGAACTTGATCTCGCCGCGCGCCACCGCTTCCAGTCCCATGCGGGCGAGAGCATCCATCTTCACGAACCACTGATCGGTCAGCATCGGCTCGACCACCGCATCGGTGCGGCTGCAGCGCGGGACCATCAGCTTGTGCGGCTTCGCATCCGCGAGCAGTCCCTGTTCCTTAAGGTCGGCGAGGATCTGCATGCGTGCATCGAAACGGTCGAGTCCCCGGTACGCGGGCGGCGCGTTGTCATTGATCTTCGCGTCGAGCGTAAAGATGTTGAGCGGTTCGAGCTTGTGCCGGGTACCTACCTGATAGTCGTTGAAGTCATGCGCGGGCGTGATCTTGACGCATCCCGTGCCGAACTCCGGGTCGACGTATGCATCGGCGATCACCGGGATCGTGCGGCCGGTCAGCGGTAACACTACACGGGTGCCGATGATCTCCTTGTAATCGGGATCGCCGGGGTTTACCGCGACGGCAACGTCGCCCAACATGGTTTCCGGCCGGGTGGTGGCGACGATGACAAGGCCCTCGCCGGATGCCAGCGGATAGCGGATGTACCACAGATGGCTCGCTTCCTCCCGCGATTCAACTTCCAGGTCGGATACCGCGGTCTGCAGCACGGGGTCCCAGTTGACGAGCCGCTTGCCGCGGTGGATGAGGCCGTCCTCGTAGAGCCGAACGAACACTTCGGTAACCGTGCGCGAGAGCCCCTCGTCCATGGTGAATCGCTCACGCGTCCAGTCGCAGGAGGTGCCGAGGCGCCGCATCTGGCGGGTGATGGTCGAGCCCGATTCCTCCTTCCATTGCCAGACGCGCTTTTCGAACGCGTCGCGCCCGATCTCGCGGCGCGATGTACCCTCGGCCTCAAGCTGGCGCTCGACGACGATCTGCGTGGCGATGCCGGCGTGGTCGGTGCCGGGCTGCCACAGCGTGTTGAAGCCGCGCATGCGATGATAGCGGATGAGCGCGTCCATCAGCGTGTGCTGGAACGCATGGCCCATGTGCAGCGTGCCGGTCACGTTGGGCGGCGGCAGCAGAATGCAGTAGCGGGTTGGATTCAGGGGGTCGAGTCCGGCCCGGAACAAGCCGCTCTGTTCCCAGGTCGGGTACCAGTGCGCTTCGATCGCGGCCGGCTCAAAACTCTTGGCGAGCTCCATTGGTGCTGGGGAAGGAGATGACTTCGAAAAAGCGGGCATTATACCCGAGGCGGACAGCGCCTCGTTCCGCCGGAGAGCCTTGTGTTCGAGCGCGAGCCGCAACTGCTTGAACTGCACGTGGAGCGTTTCCTCGATCGACGCGCGCACCATGGTGTTGAGGCCGGCCCGCAGGTCCGAGGCGATCTTCTGCAGCGCCTGATCGAGCGCGGCGCCGATTTCCGGCATGAAGCGATCGTGCACGACGCCGGCGATCTGCTCGTCGAGGTCTTTCTTCAGTTTGAGGTAAACGCTGTGCTCGAGATTCTGCGCCTGGACGCGCGAGATCACTTCGACCGGGGGCGTCGAGGGCTCCTCCTCGCTCTCGACCGGGAGGGCGGCGGTCCGCTCCTCTAGGGCGGCGGCGGAAGCCGGCGTGGACGGCGGCTCGGGATCGGGAGCGGATAGCGTTGCCGTGGATTCTATGACGATCTCCGTGAGGGTGGGAATGTCGGCCGCGTTGGCGACGGCGGATTCAGTAAAGAGCGAGGCGCCGGCGGCGGCGCCCGCTGCCGGCCCGCCGCGGTGGCGGGCAAGCAACGCATCGGCGCGCGCCAGCAGGTCGTCGCCTTCGTCTTGAATCGGGTCCTGTGCCATC
>MERG01000416.1:20943-38279 GCA_001771985.1 Betaproteobacteria bacterium RIFCSPLOWO2_12_FULL_62_13
GTTGTGCGTGCGGATTTCGTAACCGCGGTCGCGGTAGAACTTGTAGCGTTCGCGCGCAACGCGTTGGTCTTCGACATCGAGACTGACGATCTCGATCAATCGCTGGTAGCGACTGAACAGCGGCGGCCGTTCCGCCTGCAGGTTGAGCAGTACTTCATCATGCAGAGGCTCGGTCCCGTCGTAATCGACGATGATCGGCGTGACCGGCGCGAGCGGGTCGCTCGCAAGGCAGTGCGGAATGAAGCTGATCGCGGGAGTGGTCCACAGCACACGGTCAAAGCGCCGGGCGGTGTCCGCGTCAGGGCAGCAAACCATCACCCGCATCCAGTGGCTGAACGCCTTGGAGGCAAGCCGGCACGCGGTTCTCAGCTTGTCTTCGACGTGCGTGTAAAAATCAATTTGTGTCATGCTGACAGGTGAAAAGCGTCACCGCAAAGACGCCAAGACGCAAAGGTACGCAAAGGATTTTCATATTGGAATCTCATTTCTTTCTTTGCGTTTCCTTCGCGCCTTTGCGCCTCTGCGGTTATCCTGTTTACTTGCGTCCGGCGCGGTTGAGCAGGAACTGGGTCAAAAGCGGCACCGGCCGGCCGGTCGCACCTTTCTCTTTGCCGCTCTTCCAGGCGGTGCCTGCAATGTCGAGGTGGGCCCAGCGGAATTTCTTGCTGAAGCGCGCGAGGAAACAAGCCGCCGTGACGCTGCCCGCGGGCCGTCCGCCGACGTTGGCGAAGTCGGCGAAGTTGCTCTTGAGCTGTTCCTGGTAGTCGTCCCATAAGGGCAGGTGCCAGGCGCGGTCGTAGGCCATCTCGCCGGCGGCGAGCAACTCCTTGGCGAGCGCGTCGTCGCTGGCAAAGAGGCCTGATGCGACGTGACCGAGCGCGATCACGCAAGCGCCGGTGAGCGTCGCAATGTCGATCACCGCCGCCGGTTCGAAGCGCTCGGCATAGGTAAGCGCGTCGCACAGGATCAGCCGGCCTTCGGCGTCGGTGTTGAGGATCTCCACCGTCTGGCCCGACATCGTGCTGACGATGTCGCCGGGCTTGGTCGCCCTCCCGCCGGGCATGTTCTCGGTGGTGGGGATGATGCCGACGACGTTCATCGCGAGACGCATTTCGCCCGCTGCCTTGAGCGTGCCGAGCACGCTGGCCGCGCCGCACATGTCGAACTTCATTTCGTCCATTTCCGGCGCAGGCTTCAAAGAGATGCCGCCGGTGTCGAAAGTGATGCCCTTGCCGACCAGCGCCACCGGCTTCTGCGATCTTGCGCCGCCGCGGTGCTCGAGCACGATCAGCTTGGGCGGTTGCGCACTGCCGCGCGCGACCGACAGCAGCGCCCCCATGCCGAGCTTTTCCATATCCTCGCGCTCCAGCACCGTTACCTTCATGCGGTAGTGCCTGGCGAGTTCGCGCGCCTGTTCCGCGATATAGCTCGGCGTGCAGACGTTGCTCGGAAGGTTGCCGAGATCTTTCGTGAGGCTCATGCCGTGTGCGACCGCCAGGCCTAGTTCCAGTCCGCCTGACGCAAGCCGCAGCCCCGCCTTGTCCCCGACGCTGAGCGTTAGCCGGCGCAACGCCGATTGCGCCCCCTCGGGCTTGCTTTTCATCGTGTCGAAGCGGTAGACCACTTCCAGCGCAACCTGCACCGCATGCGCAACCCGCCATTTGAGGTCGCGTTTGACCGAAGCCAGTTCCGTGAGATGCAGCGAGGCTTCGGTCGCGCCGGTTGCGTTGAGTGTCCGGATCGCCGCCGCAATCGCTTCGTGATATTGTTTGTCGCGAAATTCGGCTTCCGCCCCGAGCCCGACGAGCAGCACGCGCTCACAGGCGACGTTCGGCACGCTGTGCAGCAGCAACGTCGCACCGAGTTTCCCCTCCATGTCGCCGCGCTCGACGATGCTCTTGAGATATCCCTTCGCGGCGCGGTCGAGTGCGGCGGCGGCGGCGGAAAGCTTGCGCGATTCGAAAATGCCGACCACCGCACACCCGCTCTTCGCCTGTGCCGGGGGCGTGCTTTTTATGCTAAATTCCACGCTTCAGCTCCTGTGCCGATGATGTGCAATATACTGCTGATTATCTGCGTATTCTTCGCTGGATGTAAAGCCTCCCGATGATCTTCCGCAAAGCCCTGCTGCGCGAATTCGCGGGAGCCGCGCTGGGCGCCTTCTTCGTGTTGCTGGGCATCACCATCACCACCCAACTGGTGCGCCTGCTGGGACAGGCGGCGAGCGGCGCCATCACGACGACCGGCGTTGTCGCGTTGCTCGGCCTCACGCTGGTGAGCTATCTCCCGGTGCTGCTGTCGCTCACGCTTTTTATTGCGGTGCTGATGACGCTCACGCGCAGCTACCGCGATTCCGAAATGGTGGTGTGGTTCTCGTGTGGCGTGAGTCTGATCCGATGGGTTCGTCCGGTGCTCGTGTTCGCCGTGCCGCTGGTGTTCACGATCGCGCTGCTCTCGCTCGTGCTGTCACCATGGGCGGTCGGCAAGGCCGAGGAATTCCGGCGGCTCATGGATACCCGCGACGACGCGTCGGCGATCTTGCCCGGCGTGTTTCGCGAATCGCGGCAAGCGGAGCGCGTGTATTTCGTGGAAGAGGTGTCGGGAACGGAGAATCTGGTCGCCAACGTGTTTGTGAGTTCAACTCAGCACCGGAAGACGGGGGTCATGGTCGCGAGCCGCGGATTCCAGGAAACGACGCCGAACGGCGACCGCTTCCTGGTATTGCTCAACGGCAGACGCTACGAAGGCGAACCCGGAACGGCCGAGTATGAGATCTTCGAGTTCGAGCGCTACGCGATGCGGGTCGAATCATCGGACGCGGCCGAGCGGGCTCCGACCACCAAGACGACGCCAACGCTCGAGTTGCTGCGCACCCGCACCCCCCGCACCCTGGCAGAACTCTCGTGGCGCATCGGGCTGCCGCTGTCCGCGCTGATCCTTTCGCTGCTTGCGATTCCGCTGTCCTTCGTCAATCCGCGCGCCGGCCGCCCCCTGAACCTGGTTCTGGCGCTGCTCGTCTACATGGTCTACAGCAATCTGTTATCCATCGTGCAGGCCTCGATCGCACAGTCGCGGGTGGACCTGACAACCGGTTTGTGGGGGGTGCATGTCGTCATGTTCGCCGTACTGCTGCTTCTGTTCCATCGGCGGCTGATGGTGTTCTCGCTGTTCCGTTTCATCAGATGAGGACGCTGCGCCGCTATCTCGCGAGCGAGGTTGCCGCCGCCACCGCGCTGGTGTTCGCCGCGCTGCTGATGCTGTTTGCGTTCTTCGACCTGGTCGAGCAGATCAAGGATCTCGGCCGCGGCGGTTACCAGTTGCGGCATATCGTGATCCATGTGCTGCTGTCCGTAGCGAACCACGTCTATGAGTTGTTCCCCATCGCGGCGCTGATCGGAACGCTGTTCGCGCTGGCGCAGCTTGTCGCGGGCTCGGAATACACGGTGATGCGCGTCTCGGGCGTATCGCTTACGCGCATGGTGGCGATGCTCGGCGCGGTCGGCGTCGTGTTCGCCGCGCTCACTTTCCTGTTCGGAGAATTCATCGGACCGCCCGCCGAGCAGCTTGCACAACGTTTGCGTTCGCAGGCGATCACCGGGCTGGTGGCGCAGGAGTTCCGCTCGGGGCTGTGGATCAAGGACGGCGCGAGTTTCATCAACGTGCTGGAAGTCCTGCCGGATTCGACCCTCAAAGGGGTGAAGATCTACGAGTTCGACGCGGAGCATCGGCTCCGCACCATCAGTTTTGCGAAGCGCGGTGATTATCAGAGCGACCGCCGCTGGCTGCTCAAGGACGTAGTGCAGACCACCTTTGAAGACAATCGGGCCAGGGTGAAGAACATCAACCAGGGAAGCTGGCAATCGGTGCTCGATCCGGCTCTGCTCAGCGTGTTGCTCGTCAAGCCCGAGCAGATGTCGGCCTGGAACCTCTACTCCTACGCGCAGCATCTGAAGGAGAACCGTCAGAAAGCGCTGCGCTATGAAATCGCCTTGTGGTCCAAGGTCATGTATCCCCTGGCCGTGCTGGTGATGATGTTGCTGGCATTGCCGTTCGCGTATTTCCAGCGCCGGCAGGGCGGCGTCGGCGCGAAGATCTTTACCGGCATCATGCTCGGCCTTGCGTTCCACTTTCTCAACCGGCTGTTCGCCCACCTCGGGCTGCTCAACGACTGGCCGGCGCCGCTTAGCGCGATCCTGCCTACGCTGATCTTTCTCAGCATCGCGATGGCGATGATTTGGTGGCAGGAGAGAAGATAAGGCGGAAGGATGAAGGATGAATTAATGCCCATGCGCGGCTTAGCCGGAATTCATCCTTCCGCCTTCATCCTTCATCCTTAATGATTTTCATCGGCAGCGTCTGACCGCCGCGCGTGTGGTTACTGCGCGGCTGGCGCGGGCGCTTCCGTGGTGGCTGCAGTCGAGGCGGGTGGGGACGCCGCCGGTTTCTCGGCGAGTTGCGCGTCGTCGTCGGGCGCTTGAGCAGCCGGCGCCTCGCCGGACGGTGTCGAGCTCGGCGGATCAGTAAGCGACGGATCGAGCGGTGCCCCTTGTCGTTGCTGCTGTCGAGCGAGCGACTGCTGGTAGCGTTCCCATTCAGTCTTGACTTCCCTGCGCTGGTCCGGCGGCAACTGCTTCAATTTCCGGTATTTTTCCCGTGCGGCTTTACGTTCCTCGGGGGTGAGCTTCGCCCAATCCTGCATGCGCTTCTGCAGGCGCTGCTGCGCCCGGGGCTTCATTTTGGGATAGCGGTCTGCGATGCCAACCCACTTCTTGCGCCGCGTGGTATCCATCTTGTCCCATTCAGGCGCAAGCGGTGTGAGGACTTTCTGCTGCGCCGGTGTCAGCTCCGACCAAGCAGGCCTGGGGGGCTTCTTAGTTTCCGATCTGACCTGCGCGGCGAAGACGGGTGCGGCGAGACATAGCCAGACGATCACCGCAACGAGCGTTTTAGCCATGAATCGAACCCCTTGTCGAGGTAGGCGTTGATCGGCAGATCGTCGCTGAGCAACCCGGCGTCGATCTCGGCAAGCTCGCTGGCCGGCCCCGGGGCGTTTTGCCAGTACGCGATGCCAATCAGCGCAGCGATCAACGCCGCGCCCGCGATCAGGTAACGCGCGCTGAACGCACGGTGTTCGCTTTGCCGCGTTCCCGCATGGCCGGCCCACGCCAACCTCCACATCGGCTCAGGCCGTTCCTTGTAATTCGACAATGCAACCTTGCGCGCGTCGAGCAGCCGCTCACGCGTTAGCTGGTCGAGGTGGTCCGCGCTGTAATCAAGGTGCCGGACGATCTTCCTCGCCAGTTCATCGTCTGGTTGGTTCATAGCTTGATCCCCTGCTTCCTCAGCATCACGGCAAGCGCATGAGTTGCCCGTGAGCAGTGTGTTTTTACACTCCCCTCGGAGCAACCCATTATTTTCGCCGCTTCCGCGACGCCCATTTCCTCCCAATAACGCAGAAGGAAAGCCTGACGTTGACGGGCGGGTAGTTTTGTCAGCGCTTTCTCAATTAAAGCAACGAGTTCCGCGCGTTCCACTTGCTCCGCAGGGGGCTCAGAAAACTTGGAGTCGCTCGCGACCTCCAAAGTTTCCAGCGGGTCGAAATCCTCCTCGCTATCCGCGCCGAACAGCGATGACACCGGAGTCGTCCACAGGGAGCGCACCTTTTGCCGGCGATAGAAGTCGCGGATGGCGTTCTGCAGGATGCGCTGAAACAACAGCGGCAACTCGGCAATCGGGCGCGCCGAGTACTTTTCGGCGAGTTTCAGCATCGCGTCCTGCACGACATCAAGAGCCGTTTGATCGTCACGCACCGCAAACAGGGCCTGCTTGAAAGCGCGACGTTCTACTTCAGCCAGGAAATCCGCGAGTTCCTTATAGGTAGCCAGTGGTTGCCTTCTTTAAAGTCGTGTGCACGCGGCGCATGTCCGGCATTATGTCGGCCGCGGTGCCGGCCGCTCCTCCCCGAGATCCGTTTCCGGCAGAGTCGAGGGCATCTTAGCAAAACGTTGACACTGCGCAAGCAATTACCAGCGGGCTTCCGCTGGCGCCCGTATCATACTGTTTAAAGGGATTTTTTGCTTGACCAAAGCACGGCCAGCCGGTAATGTTTCAGGTTTCTGCAGTTATTGATGCGAACGAAGCTTATGGAATTGACCGGCGCTGAGATCGTGGTTCGGTGCCTACAGGAAGAGGGGGTCGAATACGTGTTCGGCTACCCCGGCGGTGCGGTGCTTTTCATCTACGACGAACTGTTCAAGCAGAACCGCGTAAAACACATCCTGGTCCGTCACGAGCAGGGCGCGGTGCACGCCGCTGACGGCTATGCACGTTCGACCGACAAGGTCGGAGTTGCGCTCGTAACTTCGGGTCCCGGCGTAACCAACGCGGTGACCGGCATCGCCACCGCCTACATGGATTCCATCCCGCTGGTGGTCGTCACCGGCCAGGTGCCCACCCATGCCATCGGTCAGGATGCGTTCCAGGAGTGCGATACGGTGGGCATCACGCGCCCCTGCGTCAAGCACAATTTTCTGGTTAAGGAGGTCAGGGACATCGCGCAAACGATGAAGAAGGCGTTCTACATCGCTTCAACCGGCCGCCCGGGCCCGGTGGTGGTGGATATTCCCAAGGACATCACGAGCCAGAAGGCCGAATTCCACTACCCGGAAACGATCGCGATGCGCTCGTACAACCCGGTAATCAAGGGCCATGCGGGGCAGATCAAGAAGGCGATCCAGGTGTTGGCGAGCGCCAAGCGCCCGATGATCTACACCGGTGGCGGCGTAATCCTGGGCGGAGCCGCCGAGGAGCTCGCCCAACTCGTTAGGAGGCTCGGGTTCCCCTGCACCAACACCCTGATGGGCCTGGGCGGTTATCCCGCCACCGACCGGCAGTTCGTCGGCATGCTCGGCATGCACGGCACCTACGAAGCCAACATGGCGATGCAGCATTGCGACGTGCTCCTCGCGATCGGGGCGCGGTTTGACGACCGCGTGATCGGCAACCCCAGGCATTTCTTTGCGGAGCCGCGTACCATCATTCACGTCGACATCGATCCGTCGTCGATTTCAAAGCGCGTCAAGGTCGACGTCCCGATCGTCGGCAATGTGCGCGAAGTGCTGCGGGAACTCAGCCGGCAACTCGAAGCGAGCAACGTGACACCGGACCAGGAGGCGCTCAAGACCTGGTGGACGCAGATCGAGCTGTGGCGCGGGCGGGATTGCCTAAAGTACGACCGATCAAGCCCGGTCATCAAACCCCAGTTCGTAGTCGAGAAGCTCTACGAGGTCACCAAGGGCGACGCCTTCATCACCTCCGATGTCGGCCAGCACCAGATGTGGGCGGCCCAGTTCTACAAGTTCACCAGGCCGCGGCGCTGGATCAGCTCCGGGGGGCTCGGCACCATGGGCTTCGGACTGCCCGCGGCGCTCGGCGTGCAGCTTGCCCACCCGAGGGCGATGGTGGCGTGCGTGACCGGCGAAGCGAGCATCCAGATGTGCATCCAGGAGCTTTCCACCTGCAAGCAGTACCGGCTCCCGGTGAAGATCGTCAACCTGAACAACAAGTACATGGGCATGGTACGGCAGTGGCAGGAGTTCTTCCACGGCAATCGCTACGCCGAGTCGTATATGGATGCGTTGCCCGATTTCGTGAAGCTTGCCGAGTCCTATGGCCATGTCGGCATGCGAGTTGAAAAACCCGAAGATGTCGAGCCCGCCCTCAAGGAAGCGTTTTCCCGCAAGAAGGACCTGGTGTTCATGGACTTCATTACGGATCAGACCGAGAACGTGTTTCCGATGGTGCCCGGCGGCAAGGGGCTCTCGGAAATGATCCTGGTATAAGAAGAACAACGATGAGACACATCATTTCTGCCTTGCTGGAAAATGAAGCGGGCGCGCTGTCGCGCGTGTCGGGGCTGTTTTCGGCGCGCGGCTACAACATCGAGTCGCTGACGGTGGCGCCGACCGAGGACGCAACCTTGTCGCGCATGACGATCGTGACGACCGGGTCTGACGAGGTGATCGAGCAGATTACCAAGCAGTTGAACAAGCTGGTCGACGTGGTCAAGGTGGTCGATCTTTCCGACGGTGACCACATCGAACGCGAGTTGATGCTGGTCAAGGTGCGCGCGATTGGCAAAGATCGTGAAGAAATGAAGCGCATGGCGGACATCTTCCGCGGCCGCATCATCGACGTTACCGACAAAGACTACACGATCGAACTCACCGGCACGGGCTCCAAGCTCGACGCATTCCTGAAAGCGATCGACCAAAGCGCGATCCTGGAAACCGTGCGGACCGGCGCGTCCGGCATCGGCCGCGGTGAGCGCGTTCTTAGGGTCTAGGGACTAGAGGCGAGGGGCTAGAGGTTCCGCCCGCGGCAGCTTGACTGCGGACTTCGGCTAGCCCCTAGCCCCTGATTGAAAGAGGAAAACAAATGAAGATCTATTACGACAAAGACGCCGACCTGTCGCTCATCAAGCGCAAACACGTGGCCATCATCGGCTATGGATCGCAGGGCCATGCTCACGCCAATAACCTGACGGATTCCGGGGTGAAAGTGACCGTCGGCTTGAGAAAGGGCGGGGCCTCGTGGACCAAGGCGAAGAACGCTGGCCTCGCCGTGAAAGAAGTGGGCGACGCGGTGAAGAGCGCCGATCTGGTGATGATTCTGCTGCCGGACGAACACCATCCCCAAGTCTATCACGACGAGATCGAGCCCAGCATCAAGAACGGCGCGACACTCGCGTTCGCCCACGGCTTCAACATCCATTTCAAGCAAATCGAACCGCGATCCGACCTCGACGTCATCATGATCGCGCCCAAGGGGCCTGGCCACCTGGTGCGCTCGACCTACACCCAGGGCGGCGGCGTGCCTTCGCTGATCGCCGTGGGTCAGGACCCGTCCAGGAAAGCGCGCGACGTGGCGCTCTCCTACGCCGCGGCGATCGGCGCCGCGCGCGCCGGCGTGATCGAGACCACGTTCCGCGAGGAATGCGAGACCGATCTCTTCGGCGAGCAGGTGGTGCTGTGCGGCGGCTTGACCGCACTCATCCAGGCCGGTTTCGAGACGCTGGTGGACGCGGGCTACGCGCCCGAGATGGCCTACTTCGAATGCCTGCACGAGGTCAAGCTTATCGTCGACCTGATTTACGAGGGCGGCATCGCCAACATGCGCTACTCGGTTTCCAACACCGCCGAATACGGCGACTTCACCCGCGGGCCGCGCATCATCAACGACGAGGTGCGCGCTGAGATGAAGAGGATCCTGCACGAAATCCAGACCGGCCGGTTCGCGAGAGAATTCATCCTCGAGAACAAGGCGGGTGCGCCGACACTCAAGGCGATGCGCCGAATTGGCGCAACGCACCAGGTCGAGACGGTCGGGGCGAAGCTGCGCGACATGATGCCGTGGATCAAGAAAAACCGGCTGGTGGACCAGTCCAAGAACTAGTGAGGAGTGAGGAGTGAGGAGCAAAAGCCAGACGCTCTTCCGCCCGACGCTTTATGCCTCACGCTTCACCGCGTGAGCACTTATCCCCATCCCATCATCGCGCGCGAAGGCTGGCTGTTTATCGCCGCCGCCTTGCTGGCGGCGTTCGCCGCGCACTGGTTGTGGGGATTCTGGTGGGCCCTCCCGTTGTGGCTCACAATGGTGTTCATGGCGCAGTTTTTCCGCGACCCGCCGCGTACGGTGCCCCAGGATCCCAACGCGGTGCTGTCGCCGGCGGACGGCCGCATCGTGGCCGTTGAGCGTGCGCCGGATCCGTATCTCGACCGCGAAGCGCTCAAGATGAGCATTTTCATGAACGTGTTCAACGTGCATTCCAATCGCAGCCCGGTCGAAGGAGAAATCCGCGGTGCCTGGTACCGTCCCGGCAAGTTCTTCAACGCCGAACTTTCGAAGTCTTCGCTTCAGAACGAGCGCGCCGCGCTGTGGATCAGGACACCGTCCGGTGCCGACGTGACTTGCGTGCAGGTGGCGGGAATGATCGCGCGCCGCATCCTGTGCTACGCGAAGACGGGACAGAAGCTCGCGCGTGGTGAACGCTTCGGTTTCATCCGTTTCGGCTCGCGCGTTGATCTGTACCTGCCGCTTGCGGCCATTCCGCGCGCGAGTGTCGGCGACAAAGTCCACGCGACGGAGAGCGTGCTTGCGCTGCTGCCCTGACCTGGACAGAGAATAGGGAATAGGGAATAGGGAATGGGGAATAGGGAATAGGGAATGGAGAATAGGGAATAGGGAATAGGAAACGGGCACAGGGGTGTTGCTCTTTGTTCATCACTCAGCACTCAGCCTCGTCACCCATTTCCGATTTCCCATTTCCCGTTTACCAGTCACCGCACATGTACGACCCGAGAGACAGCAAGCTTTTTATCAAATCGCGCTTTGCGCGGCGTGGCATCTACTGGCTGCCCAATCTGTTCACGATTGTCGCGCTGTTCGCCGGGTTCTATGCGATTGTGCAGGCGATGAGCGGGCGCTTCGAGCAGGCGGCGATCGCGATTTTCGTGGCGATGGTCTTCGACGGGCTGGACGGCCGCGTGGCGCGTCTCACGCGCACGCAGAGCGCATTCGGCGCGGAACTCGACAGCCTGTCGGACATGGTGTCTTTCGGCGTCGCGCCGGCGCTGGTGGTATACGTGTGGGCGCTGAAGGATTTCGCGTCGATGAAGGGCATCGGGATGCTCGGACCCTGGCTTTCGACGAAGCTGGGGTGGATCGCGGCTTTCGTCTACTGCGCCTGCGCCGCGCTGCGGCTGGCGCGCTTCAATACGACCCTGGATGTCGCCGACAAGCGCTTCTTCCAGGGCCTGCCGAGCCCGGCTGCCGCATGTCTCATTGCAGGTCTGGTGTGGGCGATGAACGAGTATCAGATCAAGGGCGCCGATGTGCGGTGGCTCGCGTGGGCGCTTACGGTATTTGCCGGCCTCACCATGGTGACCAACCTCAAGTTCTACAGCGGCAAGGACATCAACCTGCGCAAGAGCGTACCGTTCTCGGTGGTGGTGGCGATCGCGATGGGCATGATCTTCCTTATCGCTTTTTTCAATACTTTGCCGGAAATGCTGTTCATCCTGTTCGCGGCTTACGGCTGCTCCGGCTATGTGATCTGGTTGTGGGACACGATCAAGAGCCGGTCGGACACGCTGCCGCCGCCGGCCACACCCTGAACGGGAGGAGTCGTCTTGTTGCGGGCACGGCTCACGGCGGAAAGGCCGGCGGCCTTCTTTTCAGTCGAAAGGGGGTTGCTTTGGGCAGGGAAAGCCTTTATATTTCCATAGCATGAGTTCTTTCGGTCAGGTCAACACATTGTCTCTTCTTGCCAGTTTCCTGCTGGCCGGCCTGCTGCTGCGCGTTCGCGCGCGCTGATACACTACTTCCACAAATTGTCGTTTCGGCCGGGCGCAGGATTTTGGCCCGAGAGTGACTACTGCACTGTCCGTCCGTCCGCGGTTCGCAATGCGCTCGCGACGGTGAGAATCAGGATTGGAGATCATCATGGCCAAGGAAAAATTGATCATATTCGACACCACAATGCGCGACGGCGAACAGAGCCCGGGCGCGTCGATGACCAGGGAGGAAAAGATCCGCATTGCGCGCCAGCTCGAGCGCATGCGGGTGGATGTGATTGAAGCCGGGTTCCCGGCCGCCAGCGATGGCGATTTCGAGGCAGTGCAGGCGGTGGCGAGAATCGTCAAGGACAGCACGGTCTGCGGCCTGGCGCGCGCCAACGAAAGGGACATCCGGCGTTGCGGCGAAGCGGTGCGGGTGGCGTCGTCGCCGCGGGTACATACCTTCATCGCGACTTCGCCCATTCACATGGAGAAAAAACTCCGCATGGAGCCCTCGCAGGTGATCGAGCAGGCGGTGCGCGCGGTGAATTGGGCGCGTGAGTATACCGACAACGTCGAGTTTTCGCCTGAAGACGCGGGGCGTTCCGACATCGACTTTCTCTGCCGGATCCTGGAGCGGGTGATCAAGGCCGGCGCGACCACCATCAATATTCCAGACACCGTCGGCTACACGCTGCCGGATGCGTTCGGCGGTCTGATCCGCGCGCTGCGCGAACGCGTTCCCAATTCAGACAAAGTGGTTTGGTCGGTGCATTGCCATAACGATTTGGGGCTCGCGGTGGCCAATTCGTTGTCGGCGGTCCTGAATGGGGCGCGCCAGGTCGAGTGCACCATCAACGGATTGGGCGAGCGTGCCGGCAACGCGGCGCTTGAGGAAATCGTCATGGCGGTGCGCACGCGCCAGGACGTGTTCCCCTGCGACACCAACATCGATACCACCCAAATCGTGCCGGCGAGCCGGCTGGTGGCGGGTATCACCGGCTTCCCGGTGCAGCCCAACAAGGCGATCGTTGGCGCCAACGCGTTCGCGCACGAGGCCGGCATCCACCAGGACGGCGTGTTGAAGAGCCGCGATACCTACGAGATCATGCGCGCCCAGGACGTGGGCTGGATTGCCAACCGGCTCGTGCTCGGCAAGCACAGCGGACGCAACGCTTTCAAGAGCAGGCTGCAGGAAATTGGCATCGTGATCGAGTCGGAAGAGGCGCTCAACGCGGCCTTCAAGCGCTTCAAGGACCTCGCCGACAAGAAGCACGAGATCTTCGATGAGGATCTTCAGGCGCTCGTGACCGAGGAGAACATCGAGCACGCGGTGAACGAGCACTTCCGGCTGGTATCACTGACGGCGCACTCCGAAACCGGCGAGTCGCCCTACGCCCGGGTGGTCATGACCGAAGACGGCACGGAGCGGCAGTCGGAAGCGCAAGGCAGCGGACCGGTCGATGCCTCGTTCAAGGCGATCGAGAACGTCGTCAAGAGCGGCACCGAACTGCTGCTGTACTCGGTCAACGCCATCACGGCCGGCACCGACGCTCAGGGCGAAGTCACGGTGCGGCTGTCGAAGGGCGGGCGCATCGTCAACGGACAGGGCGCCGACACCGACATCGTGGTGGCTTCCGCCAAGGCCTACATTAACGCACTCAACAAGCTGCACTCCAGGCTCGAACGTCTGAATCCGCAGGTCTGACCAACCCGGGATTGAGGATCGAGGATTGAGGATTGAGGATCGAGCATTGGGAAAACGGCGCCGGTTTTACGAATCGGAGACTGGGGGCGGCAGGCGATTCGGCACCCAGAGCGCGGCGCGCGGCGTCTTCAGCCGGCGATGTGAAAAGGTGAATGCTCGGAAGCGGTGCGGAGCCGGTTGGTGACGTCCTTCACGCCGGTCACACCGGTGGCAACCTCGACCGCATCCTTTGCTTCCAGGCCGGCCTCGAGAACGCCCGAAAGCGTGACGCGGCTTTCATCGGCCTCGATGGAGATCATCATGTTCGATGTGCGTGGATCGCGGCGCAACGCCGCCTGCACGTGCGTCTGCAGCGCAAGGTTGCCGAAAACCCGCATCGAGTCGGGCGTTTCCCGGAAAGCCGGATCGTCGTGCAAATTCATGATCTCTTCCGCGCATTCATCGATTGTGAGCCGCTTGGTATTGAGAACGAGATCGTAGTTTTCCGGGTCCTGCCAATTGATGCCGAAGTGGCGGCGCGTGATCGCCCCGTGCGCCTCCTCGCTCAGCTTGATCTCGCTCTCGACGAAGTCCCGATCGTCGGTGTTGAGCCGCTCCATCATTCGCCGGACACGCAGTTCTTGTGGCGCGCACACGCGCACGCAGACCACATGCGAAATCGGTCGCAGCAGATGTGCGGCGCCCCAGCCCCGGATCACCGCCACCTGGTCGTTTTCCGCGAGCCGAAAGACTTCATCCGCGGTATAGATGGCGAGGCTGGTCTTGTCAGCGGTCAAGCGTTCCCAGATGCCCGCTTTCCCGTCGAGGAGCCGGATCACATGGCTTTTTCTGAGGCGCATCTTGTTGGCGAGGTGGCCGATGATTTCATGATGGACGACCTGCTTGCCGAGTCGTTCGGAGAGCTGCGCGGCAACGTCCTTGCCGAGCGAGCCCATTTCCCGGGTCATTGTGATCAGCGGCATTAGGGACCCCCTGCGCTTCTTGGACGGTATTGCCAGCATAGCATTTCGGAGCGGCTTGTAAACTTCATGCTCCGGGCGGTATCTTAGCGGGCGCGAGGTGCATCTACCGGCCGCATCCGCCTCACTCATATGGCAAAGTGGTTGATTACAATAGGACTTGTTCTCGTCGCCCTGGGCATTCTCTGGCCGCTGCTGGCCAAGCTGGGTCTCGGCAATCTTCCCGGCGACATCAAGTTCGAGCGCAAGGGTTTTACGTTCTACTTCCCGCTCACCACCAGTATCATCGTATCGTTGGTGATCACGTTGATTCTCTGGATTTTCCGGCGTTGAGCTGAATTGTCCGCCGGTTTTTCTTTTTTGGCAGCCAGTACCGACTTTAAGTCCGACAGGGGGTCAGCTTCAGGGCGATTTCCGCGAGCCGCCGTCCGAGCGCGATGCACATCTTCTTCTCGTGCTCGGTGACAGGGCGGTCGCTCGCCGCGCCGGCATGGTGGCTCGGCCCATAGGGCGTGCCGCCACTCGCGGTGACCATCAGTTCGGGTTCGGAATAGGGCACGCCGACGATCACCATGCCGTGATGCAACAGCGGCAGCATCATGGAGATGAGCGTTGTCTCCTGTCCGCCGTGCAGACTGCTGGTGGAAGTGAACACCGCCGCCGGTTTGCCGGCGAGCGTCCCTTTCAACCACAGCTCGCCCGTCGAATCCCAGAAGTACTTCAGCGACGCGGCCATGTTGCCGAAGCGGGTGGGGGAGCCCATGGCGAGCCCGATACATTCTTCGAGATCCCGCAGCTCAGCGTAAGGCGCGCCGGAATCGGGCATGGCGGGCTCGGTCGCCTCACATACTGCGGAGACCCGAGGCACGGTGCGCAAACGCGCGGCGGCACCATTCACCTGTTCCACGCCGCGCACGACGAACTGCGCCATTAGTTTCACCGCGCCATAGTGGCTGTAGTAGAGGACGAGGAGCTCTTTCATGACACGGCGTTATGCGGGATTCGCGGGTATTATATAGCGTCGTATCCGGGCAGATGATGAAGCTGTGCCGAAAAAACTCCCGCCGCTGACCGAGCTTGTGCGGACCGTGGTGCGTCGTTTCGACGATGATCGCTGCCTGCAGATCGCAAGCAGCCTCACCTTTACCACGTTGCTCGCGATTGTGCCGCTGATCACGGTCGCGCTGACGCTGATTTCTGCCTTTCCGGTGTTCCGGGAATTGAGCGAACAACTCCAGCAGTTTGTGCTGGACCACATGGTGCCGGAGTGGGCGGACACCATCGCGACTTACACCGAACAGTTTACCGCCAACGCCGCCAGGCTCACGGCGGTCGGCATCGTATTTCTCGCCGTCACCGCCATCATGCTGATGCTGACGATAGAGCGCGCCTTCAACGATATCTGGCGCGTATCACAACGGCGCTCGGTGCTCCAGCGCGTGCTGGTCTACTGGACGCTGTTGACGATCGGCCCAGTGCTGATCGGCGCAAGCCTGTCTCTGACCTCGTGGCTGGTGAGCCTGTCGCTCGGCTTGGTCAGTGACATTCCGGGAGCCGGTGTCGCGCTGCTCAAGACCGTGCCGGTGCTTCTGACTTCGGTCGCCCTGGCGCTCCTGTATCTGACGATGCCGAACCGGCGTGTCGCGATGCGGGACGCGTTGCTCGGCGGGGTCCTCGCGGGACTCGCATTCGAGGCGATGAAGCGCGGGTTCGCGTTCTATGTCACCCATTTCCCGACCTACAAGCTGGTCTACGGCGCTTTTGCCAGCGTGCCGCTATTCCTTCTGTGGATTTATCTGTCGTGGCTGGTGGTGCTATTCGGCGCCGTGATGGTTGCGGCGCTCCCCGAATGGCGCCAACGTGTGGGACAAGGACGTACGATGCCGGGCGCCGATTTCTTCGACGCACTGCAGATCCTGAAGATCCTGTGGCAGGCGCAACGGCAGGGCGAAGCAGTCAGCCTGCAGCGCCTGCACAGCGCCGTGAGGGCGCCGACTGAACGCATTGAGGCCATCCTCGAAGCGATGGTGGGCGCGGCGTGGGTGAGCCGCGTGGTGCCGCCGGGGTGGGTCCTCAACCGCGACCCGGACACGATCAAGGTCGAGGAGGTCTACCGACTGTTCGTGTTCCGGGTGGAAGCACAGGCGCGGGCGCGGGAGGCGGACCGCGAACTCGATGCCCTGGTGCATGATATTTCCGCGCGAATCGGTGAGAACATGCAGATGTCCGTCGAGCAGTTGTTCAGGTCGGCCGCCCGGGACGAGGTATTGGGCGCGCCGGCGCGCGTTCAAGCGGTGTAGAAACGGGAAGAAGAAATGAACGGTCAGCTACCCCCGTCGGCGCGGGGTGTGCCGATGGCCGGGCGCGCGGACACGTTAGCGGCGGAGCCGCCCGTATGCGGGAAGCGCGCCGACGCCCCGTCTTTCGCCCCGGTTCTTGCTGCGGATGCCGGTTCGACGGGGCGCACCGGATAATGCCAGTCGTTGTGCCAGGCGCGCACCACCAGGTTCGGGTATTCGGCCTGGCCCAGGCTGCCGTTATAGCGGCCCAGCGCGCGGAACAGGTTGCCATTTTCCATGTCGATATAGTGGCGCAGGATGACGCACCCATAGCGCAAATTCATGCGCAGATGAAAAAGATTGTGGTTGCGCTGTCCGATCAGCTTCACCCAGAACGGCATCACCTGCATATAGCCGCGCGCTCCCGCGCGCGATACCGCGTACTTGCGGAAGTTGCTCTCGACCTGGATCAGGCCCAGAACAAGCTGCGGATCAAGGCCGGCACGTTTCGCCTCGTAGTGCACCGTGACCAGGAATTCCTCGCGCAGCCGCCGTTCGGGCATGCGCCTCGCGAGTCTCCGGGACATGGCGGTGAGCCAGACGCGCGCCTCGCGCTCGGTTTTGAACGCAAGGTAAGGCGCAGCGTGGTCGCTGATTGCCTCGGAGAGCGCAGCCTGCACGCTGGCCGACAATGGTTCGTAAGCCTGCGCGCCGCCCCATGTCGGAGACGGCAGGAACAAGAGTGCGAACGGCGGCGCGAACGCGAGCAGGAACGCGGTCAGTCTGCGCATAACCTCGATTTTACGAATCCGACGGCTTCCTGCAAGGCTACCGCCTGCGCTGACTTGTCGCCCCGCGCCTGGTATTCGCACGTCCCCTGCCGCAAGCCGCGCTCCCCCACCACGATGCGGTGCGGAATGCCGATCAACTCCATGTCGGCGAACATCACCCCGGGCCGCTCGTCGCGGTCGTCGAACAGCGCGTCGATACCGGCCGCGCGCAAATCAGCGTAGAGCTTTTCCGCCGCTTCTCTCACTTGGGCGCTCTTCCCGAG
>MERG01000416.1:38299-40774 GCA_001771985.1 Betaproteobacteria bacterium RIFCSPLOWO2_12_FULL_62_13
GATCGAACGGCGCCATCGCGCGCTGGAAGATGATGCCGCGCTCGTCGAAATTCTGCTCGATGGCGGCGGCGGCGATGCGGGTGACGCCGATTCCATAGCAACCCATCTCCATCGCCTGCGTCTTGCCGGATTCGTCGAGAAAAGTGAGACCCATTGTGCCCGAGTACTTCGTGCGCAGTTGAAAGATGTGGCCGACCTCGATGCCGCGGCAGATCTCGAGCAGGCCCTTCCCGTCGGGGCTCGCGTCACCCGCCACCACGTTGCGGATATCGGCGACGCGAGGCTCGGGGAAGTCACGCCCGCTATTCACCCCGACATAGTGATGATCGTCCTCGTTGGCGCCGACTACGAAATCCGACATTGCGGCCACGGCGCGATCGGCGATAACCGCGCCGTCGAATCCGACGGGTCCAAGTGACCCCGGATCCGCTCCGAAAGCGGCACGAATTACCGGCGGCGCCGTAAAGGTGACCGGCTTCCTGAGCGGATCCAGCTTTCCCGCCTTGACGAGGTTGAGCTCGTGGTCGCCGCGCACCATCAGGAGCACCGGGCGGCCGCCGGCGCCGTCGACCACGATCGCTTTCACCGTGTGCTGGGCCGGAATCCTCAGAAAGCCGCAGAGGTCGGCGATAGTCTTGACGCCGGGGGTGCGGACCTTATGCATCGGATGCTGCGCCGTGGGCCGGGGCGTCGTGGGCGCCGCTGCTTCGGCGAGCTCCACGTTCGCTGCGTAGTCCGAGGTCGGGCAGAACGCGATCGCGTCCTCGCCGGAATCGGCAAGCACGTGAAACTCATGCGAGCCGGTGCCGCCGATCGCGCCGGTATCGGCGGCGACCGCGCGAAACTTCAGCCCCAGCCGCGTGAAAATGCGCGAATAGCAGTCGTAGATCTCCCGATAGGTTGCGTCCAGACTCGTCTTGTCGGCATGGAACGAATAGGCGTCCTTCATGACGAACTCGCGCGCGCGCATCACGCCGAAGCGCGGCCGGATCTCGTCGCGAAACTTGGTCTGGATTTGATAGAAGTTGAGTGGGAGCTGACGGTAGCTCTTCACTTCCCGCCGCACGATGTCGCTCACCACTTCTTCATGCGTGGGGCCGAAGCAGAAGTCGCGCTGGTGTCGGTCCTTGATGCGCAGCAGCTCCGGTCCGTACTCCTCCCAGCGTCCCGATTCCTGCCACAGCTCGGCGGGCTGCACCGCGGGCATGAGAAGCTCGATCGCGCCGCTCGCGTTCATCTCCTCGCGGATCACCGCCTCGACTTTGCGCAGCACACGCAGGCCCAGCGGCATCCAGGTGTAAACGCCGCTCGTGAGCCGCTTGATGAGCCCGGCCCGCAGCATCAGTTTGTGGCTCACCACTTCGGCTTCGGATGGTGCTTCCTTGAGCGTTGAAATAAAGAAGTGCGAGACGCGCATGCTTGTTCCGGATTCTCAAAAACCGTTATTCTACCGGACCTTGGAAGTTCAAGAACAACGATGAAATTCCTCTCCAACTGGCGCACCCGCAAACCGGCTGACGACGCCGAAACGGTCTACGTGAGCGAAAAATTCGGCGTCCGCTCGCTCCATATCGGCAGCGACACGATTCAGAGCTCGATGCGCATCGCGAGGCCGAACGACCTCGATCTGTCTTATACCCGCAGCATGATGGGGTTTCTGCTGTTCAACCGGCGCCCCGGGCGCGTGCTGATGGTCGGGTTGGGCGGCGGATCGCTCGCCAAATTCATCTACCACCGCATGCCGTGGGCCGTCATCGAAGTGGTGGAGATCAATCCGCGCGTGATCGCTGTCGCCCGCCAGTATTTCCACGTGCCGCAGGACGATGCGCGCTTCACCGTCGTCGTCGGCGACGGTGCGGAGCACATGGCGCGGCACGGCTGCGGCGTGGACCTGATCGCGGTCGATGGCTATGGCGCCGAATCGCAGGCCGAGCAACTGTCGGCCAAGGCGTTCTACGACGCCTGCCGGCGCCGGCTCAACGCGGGCGGCATGCTGGTCGTGAACCTATGGGGCAGCGACCGCAACTTCAACAAGACGCTGCAGCGCATCGAGGGCGGGTTTCCCGCGGGCACGGTCTGTCTCCCGGCGGCGAAGCCCGGCAACATCATCGCTTTTGGATTCAAGGACAATCCGGGCGATGCGCGTTGGGACGATCTCGCGCAGCGCGCCGAAGAGCTCGAGCGCCTGTACGGTCTGGAGTTTCCGCGCTTCGTGGAGGCGATGCGCAAAATGAATCGCCACGACCAACACCGGCTTTTCGTCTAGAACCGCCTTCAAAAGGCGAAAACCCGTTTAGCCGCAGATGAACGCCGATCGACTCGGCGGTTCCGTCGGCTTTTTGAGGCGCATGCGGACGCGCCGCATCGCGGGCGCTTTCCTTCCTCCCCGAATTGTGAAAAAATCGTGTCAACTGACCAAGTTACGGGGATACTCCATGATTGATCGTGACGGATATCGCCCCAACGTTGGCATCA
>MERG01000417.1:0-33955 GCA_001771985.1 Betaproteobacteria bacterium RIFCSPLOWO2_12_FULL_62_13
GCGTTTGGGGCGGAGCGCCCGAACGGCCTGTTCTTCGCCGGCGATCTCGGCCAGCGGATATTTCAGCAGCCGTTCTCGTGGCTCTCGCTCGGCGTGGACATTCGCGGCCGCGCGCGCACCCTGCACATCAACTACCGGACATCGCACCAGATCAGGATGCAGGCCGATCGGCTGCTCGCGCCGGAAGTGTCGGATGTGGATGGCAATACCGAGGAGCGGCGCGGCACGGTTTCGGTCTTCAACGGCCCGGCCCCGGTCATCCGGACATTCAGCAGTGCCGAGGAGGAGATCGGCGCGGTCGCCGCCTGGGTCGCGGACCGGCACACGGAGGGCGTGGCGCCCCACGAGATCGCCGTTTTCGTGCGCTCCGACGCGGAACTGGAGCGCGCCCGCGTGGCTCTCGCGAAGGCCGGGCTGCCGCTCAAGGTGCTGGATGAACACGTGGAGACAACCGGCGGCCACGTTTCGGTCAGCACCATGCACCTTGCGAAGGGATTGGAATTCCGGGCGGTCGCAGTCATGGCCTGCGACGACGAGATCATCCCGCTGCAATCGCGCATCGAGTCCGTCGCCGACGACAGCGACCTGGAAGAGGTGTACAACACCGAACGCCATCTACTCTATGTCGCTTGCACCCGCGCACGCGATCACTTGCTCGTGACCAGTGTCGCGCGGGCGTCGGAGTTTTTGGACGATTTGAACCTACGTTGAGACGTGAATGGCAAGAAGGCGGAAAAAGAAATCTGACGCGGCTGATGCTATCTTGGCCAGCGTAGGGTTGATTTTTGTCGCTGTAGCGCTGTACCCGAAGGTTCTCTACTACATCTCGATCGCGGCAATTGCTGCGGTCGTGCTGACTGTCGCCGCACTGTTGATTCGGCATCACAATCGAAGCGCTATCGCTTCGCGGAATACGACCACCATCGTATCTGGCCCGCAGGGTACTAATAAAACGGAACAGGGTCCGTCATGCGGGATCAAGATGACACTGCGTACCAATTCAAAGGATGAGAGTCAGTTCTGGGGGTGTCTCAACTGCCCGCATTGCAAGGTGACATTTCGTCGCCCGAGCGTCGTATGAGGGGTTTTTTGGTCTCAACTACAAACAAACATTAGGAAATTCATTGCTAAATTTCTGAACACCAGCGCAACGAATTATTTCCTCGAAGAACTCATTGGGGGCCATCAACTCGTTGAGACGATCGGCGCGCAATCCCGGAGTGACGGAGCAATGGGCGTCGGCGATGCCCGGCCAAATTGGATTCCCGTCGTCACGGGAATGACAAGCTATTTTCTGTTGCCCCTCATCCCCGCCCTCTCCCCGCACGCGGAGAAAGGGAGCCATCGGTGGGCGGTGCCCACCTACAATATGACAACGCTCGGTAACGCAAAATGTCCACCAGCTCCCATCCCAGGCTTTCGCTCGCGTTTATGCTTTCCGCCCTGACCGCCGGCCACGCGGCGAATACCATGGCGGTATTCGTGCTGCCCGCAGTAGCGCCCGCCGTGGCGGTTGATTATGGCCTCGACCCATCGCTCATCGGCTATCAGGTCAGCCTCGTCGGCTTCGGAGTTTTCGTGTCGCTGAGCCTCCTCGGTAACATGAGCCTCAAGATTGGCGCGTGCCGTACCTATCAGATCGGGCTCGGTCTTGGAGGAACCGGCATGTTGATCATGCTGCTGCCGTGGACGCCGTTTCTCATCGTCGGCTCGGTGGTCGTCGGCCTGGGCTACGGCATGCTGACGCCTTCCTCATCGAAGCTGCTGGTGCACTACACGCCGGCGGCGCGCCTTGGCCTCGTGTTCTCGGTGCACCAACTCGCCATTCCGTTCGGCGGCATTCTAGCGGCGCTGGTTGGCCCGGCAGTGGCGGTGGCAGCCGGCTGGCGCTGGTCTGTCCTGCTCAGTGCTGCGCAGCTCTACGCGGTCATCGCGTTCATGCAGCGCGGCCGCCGCGAGTGGGACGAGGACCGGAAACCGAACGCTCCGGCCGTCTCTGGCAATCCGCTCGCGGGCGTCACAACAATCTGGGCCAAACGATCTCAGCGGCTGGTATCGATCGCCGGCGGTTGCTTCTCGTGGGCCCAGTTCTGCGTTGTATCGTACGTGGTCGTCGCTTCCGTGGAAACACTTGGCATGAGCCTGATCGTCGCTGGCACGGTGCTCACCGTCGTGCAGGCAAGCAGCGCCGTGAGCCGCGTGTTTCTGGGCTGGCTCGTCGACCGCTTGCAGAACACGGCGCGAGTCCTTGCGTGGAATGCGGGGATACTATTTTTCGCTTGCCTTGCGGCGCTCACCATGTCACCGGGACTGCCCCTGATCGCGCTCTACGTGCTGTTTGCCATCCTCGGGGGCACCACGGGAAGCTGGCCAGGGACCGTGCTCGCCGAAGTCGGCCGCCTCGCGCCGCAGGGCCAAGTGAGTCTCGCGACCAGCGGAGCTTTGGTCATCATCAACACCGGCAAAATGGTCGGTCCGGTTCTCTTTGCCATCATTTATGCCGTAAGCCAGAGCTACGCCATCGCGTTCGCGACCCTCGCGATTCCCACCGCGGTCTGTCTTGGCTGTCTTGTCGCGGCGCAAGGCCGGAAAGGTTAGGCCTCTTTCGTCGCGCCTGACGCGATCCATTTAGAGCACCGATCTCGATGACACGAGCGCATCATTATTCTGTATACGTGGTTCTCCTCGCGAAGGACGTGCTGTCCGAGCCGAAATTCAAGCGCTGCAATCCCGATTACAATCCTGCCAAACCTTGTGTTTACGTGGGCATGACGGGACAGAGCCCCGATGTGCGGTTCGACAAGCACAAGGCGGGCATCAAGTCGAACAAGTTCGTGAGGCGGTATGGACTGAGGTTGCTCCCCGAGCTCTACGAGTGCTACAACCCGATGCCATACGAAGCGGCCCTCGACATGGAGGTCGAGCTCGCCATAGAGTTGAGGGAGAAGGGATATGGTGTGTGGCAGGGATGATGCGAACACCAAGGATGAAGGCGGAAGGCGGAAGGATGAAGAAGTTCGTAGGGCGGCAACTTCTGTTGGCGCCGCCGCGTGGCGGATGCAATAGCATCCACCCTACGGATCTGAGGCCGGGAGGTCGGGGGATCGATAGTAGCGTTTCGCTCTCCCGCACTGGCGCGCTCACGCTCTCCCGCCGACACGCGACGAGCAATGGGCGAGGACTGGGAGGTTTGCGATATGCGCTATGAACTGTACTACACGGCTTCCAATCAGGGCCGCGGTGAATTCGTCCGGCTCGCGCTGGAGGAGGCGGGCGCCGACTATGTCGATGTCGCGCGCCTGTCGGGGCCGGGCCAGGGGGCGGAGGCGGTGACGCGCTTCATCCAGGACCCGGGCGTCGAGCACCCGCCGTTCGCGCAGCCGTTTCTCAAGGCCGGCAAACTGGTGATCGCCCAGACGGCCAACATCCTGCTCTACCTCGGTCCCAGGCTGGGACTCGCGCCCAGGGCGGAGGCAGGCCGGCTGTGGGCGCACCAGCTCCAGCTCACGGTCGCCGACCTGTTGAAGGAGATCCAGGACACCCATCATCCGGTCGCGCACGGTCTCTACTACGAGGAGCAGAAGCCGGAGGCGCTCAACTACACCAGGCATTTCCTGGCAGAGCGCCTGCTGAAATTTCTCGGCTATTTCGAGCGGGTGCTCGGCGGCGCGAAGGGGCGCGGCTTCATGGTCGGCCGCAGCCTCTCCTACGTCGACCTCTCGATGTTCCAGCTTGTCGAGGGCCTGCGCTTCTCCTTCCCCAGGACCATGCAGCGGGTGGAGCCCTGCTATCCGGGGCTCGTGGGGCTGCACGACAAAATCGCCGCGCGCCCGAACATCGCGGCGTACCTGAAATCGGCGCGGCGCATCCCGTTCAACGACCGCGGGATCTTCAGGCACTATCCGGAACTCGAATCGCAGGAACAGTGACAAAGTTACGAGTGATGAGTGCTCAGGAGCCGCCCTTATGACAGAACGACGGGAAGAAAGACGCCACTATGCCGTAAAGGCGTATCTCAAAGAGTCATTTCTGAAGAGCAGCGGCGCCCGGCCGTTGCGCATCCTGTCCGAGTACCTCGAGCCCAAGAACCGCTTCGATCACTACCAGATCGACGACACGATCGTGTTCATGGGTTCGGCGCGTCTGGCGTCGCGCGAGCAGGCCGAGGCCGAGGTTCGCGCCGCTG
Source organism: Betaproteobacteria bacterium RIFCSPLOWO2_12_FULL_62_13 (assembly GCA_001771985.1). Classification (GTDB taxonomy): domain Bacteria; phylum Pseudomonadota; class Gammaproteobacteria; order Burkholderiales; family SG8-41; genus DSOT01. The sequence continues at coordinate 4,187 of MERG01000417.1, forward strand.
AGCGCGGCGAGGGCGAGCTCGAAAGCGCGCACCGGCGGCTTGCGATGTCGCACTACTACGAGGACGCGCGCGAGCTCGCCCGCCGTCTGACCGAGTGGTCGAAGCAGCTTACGGACGAGGAGCGGCGCTTCGTCGTGTGCACCGGCGGCGGCCCCGGCATCATGGAGGCGGCGAACCGCGGCGCCTCGGAGGCCAAGGGCCTGAACGTCGGGCTCACCATCTCGCTGCCGGTGGACGAGTTCGACAACCGGTACGTGACGCGCGAGCTGTCGTTCCACTTCCACTACTTCTTCATGCGCAAGTTCTGGTTTGCCTATCTCGCCAAGGCGCTGCTTGTCTTCCCGGGCGGCTTCGGCACGCTCGATGAACTGTTCGAGGTCCTGACGCTCCGCCAGACCCACAAGATGCGCAAGCACCTTGCAATCGTGCTGTTCGGCGCGCATTACTGGGACGAGGTGATCAACTTCGAGGCGCTGGTCCGCCACGGGACCATCGACCGCGAGGACCTGCAACTGTTTCACCGCACGGATTCGGTCGACGAGGCGTTCGAGATCGTGACGCGGCACCTCACGGAATACGCCCTCGCGGAGCGCGGCGCCTTCCTCTGAATCAGCCGCAGCCGCCCTTTTCCCTCTTGTTGGTGGACCTCTTTTCCTCCTGCTGCTGATCGCCTTCCTTCTTGTCGGCGGTCTTTTTTCTTTTCCAGCATCGCTTCCACCGCGGTGATCACCACCGGCAGATGCTCGGGCCCGCAGCCCGCCATCACGGCGTTGATCGCGATCTTTTCGACCGTGGCTTCGCCGAACTTCGGCGCGATACCGCCGATTACCGCGGAAGGATCGCGGTCCGTAGCCTGCAGGGCGCGTCGTACCCGCTCCGGCGTCGGGGGCACGATCGGCAAACCGTCGGTCCAGCCCCGCGCGTAAAAGAGGCGCTGGCAGAGCAGAACACGCGGTTGATGGAGGCCGTCGAAACCCTGCGGGTTCGAACCACAGCGTTACTGGTGATCTGCTTTGTTCTCTCGGCATTTTTGCTCGGACTCGGAATGCGGCTGCTGCTGGTGTGCTCCCTGCGCTTAGCGCATCTTCCGGCCGAACAGCAGTGTCCCTGTTTTCCGCAGAAACCTGACCCACTCACGCTGGAATCTTGGATCGGTCGCCGAGCGCCCAGTCACCATGCGCGTGATCTGCGTAAACGCAATCGGGTAATTGGCGAGCGACAAGATAGCAAGCTGAATCAGTCTATGATCCAGGTCGTTGGGCAGCAATCCGTTGACTTGCATCGATCGCAGCTTGCTGGCGTATTCTGCGATGCGTTGCCGCCGCTCCTTTTCCCCGGGCACCGGCCGGTTGCCCGCGCTGGCCGCTTCCCAGGTAAGGAAGCGAACGTAACCTACGTCCTTGGCGCGCTTTTGGAACCTTTCGGCAAACATGTCTACGGCACCCCGCGGCAGCGTTTCTTCCCATCGCGCTTGCGGCCAGAACTTCATGTCGTGGGTTTCAGTGAACAACTTCTCCTTGCTCCGGAAATGATGGTGGATCAACTGCTTGCTGACTTTGGCGCGCCGCGCAATGCCTGACAGTCTCGCCCCCTCAAATCCATGACTGGAGAATTCCTCGGCCGCAGCGTCGAGGATACGTTTGCGGGTACGCTCACCGTCTCTGATATGTTTCATGAGCCATTTTGGATACTTCTGACGGCCAATCATTATACACGCAACGCTCGCTGGACGGCCGTAAAGTCAAAACCGCGCCACTTACCGTGTTGCCTCATCTAAGAATCTGAGTGAAATTCGATTACTTGACATGCGTAAAGTTAGAACCTAACATCGAAACAGCAGACGGCGAAAAGGCCGTATTGCAGTTGCATGGTATCTGTTCAGGCGAGGAGACCCGAAAAAATGACGCTGGCGGCGCAGACATTACGCGACAGGACCGCAGTATGCGGAGTGGGCTTGATGATTGGCGAGTTTCCCGACCGCACGCCGCTCTCCCTCGCAGTCGAGGCGTACCACCGTGCGCTCGACGACGCGGGCATGAAGCGCAAGGATATCGACGGCATCATGACGCTATCGATGGGTCCGGATTATGACCGCTTTCTCGAGGCGGCCGGAACGGACGTCCGTTACGCCAATCAGGGGTGGCATCACGGCCGCTTTATCGCGCCCATGGTGCAGCATGCAGCGATGGTGGTGGCGAACGGCTTGGCAAAGACGGTGGCCATCATTCATGGCCGGCGGCGCCGCGCGTTCGGGCAAGTTTCCGAACACGAGATGTGGCGCCAAGGGCTGGGTCCGCACGGCGAGAGCCCGGCCTACGGTGCGCTTTCCCCGGTACTCGGCGCGGCACTCGCCGCCCAGCGCTATTTTCATATGTATGGCGGCGGCAACGAAGACCTGGCGCCGATCGCAGTCGCCTTCAGGAAGCATGCGCGGCTCAACCCGCACGCGGTGCGCCACGCTCCGATGAGCATCGAGGATTATCTGAAGTCGCGCTGGATCGTCGAGCCGCTGAGGCTCTTCGACTGCTGCCAGAATAACGATAACGCCGCCTGCATGATCATAACCTCTGCCGAGCGCGCGCGCGACTGTGCCAAACCGCCGGTCCACATCTCCGGCATGCAAGGCGTGCACGCCGGCCCGCAGTTCCACAATCTGACACTACCCGGTCTCGGTGTCGCCCAGCAGCGAGTCTACAAATACACTCCGACGAAAGAAGACCTCTATTCCTACCAGATGGCGGGCATTACGCAAAAGGACGTCGATGCCCTGATCACGTACGACGCGTTCTCGCCGCTGGTGCTCTTCGGTCTCGAGCGCTTCGGCTTCTGCGGCCCGGGCGAGGCGCGCGAGTTCGTGAAGAACGGCCGCATCGAGCTGGGCGGAGAGCTGCCGATCAATACGTCGGGCGGGCTCTTGTCGGAAGGACACGCGGTGGGATGGAATCTTCATATTGAGGCTGTGCGGCAACTGAGGCACGAGTGCGGCGAGCGGCAGGTGAAGGACGCCAAAATCATCCAGTACGCGAGCTTTCTCGGCGAATCGGTGATCTACAGGAGGTAAGGAGCAATGCAACCGTCGCAACAGATGATTGACAACGAGACCGGCCGTTACCTGCCGGTTATCTACCCGGAAGAACTTCCCTACTGGGAGGGCGCCCGCAAGCGCCAACTCGTCCTGCAGTGCTGCAAGGGCTGCGGAAAGGCATGGTATCCGATCGGACCGGCGTGCCCGCGCTGTTTCTCGATGGATTTCGAATGGAAGCAGATGTCGGGACGCGGCAAGATCCACAACTACGTGATCTATCACAAGGCGTGGACGCCGTGGTTCCAGAAGCGTGTCCCGTATGCGGTGGTCCAGGTTGAACTGGAGGAGGGTCCACGGCTCACGACCAACCTGCTCGACTGCCCGGTCGGGGAGGTGAAGATAGGCATGCCGGTCGAAGTTGCCTACGAAGACATCCCCGGTGACATCACGCTGGTGCAGTTTCGTCGAGCGGCGCGTTGAAAGAAGCCGTCATGGCTGATGCCGCCGGTCCTGCGGCGGATACTAACGCGCTGCTTGACGCCGATACGCCGGATACCGTGCGCATGACGGTTGGCGAGGCCACGGCGCTCGGCATGCGTGCTTTGCATCGCCTCGGCCATGACGATGAAGACGCGAAGATCATTGTCGATCAGTTGATCGACAATGCATTGTGTGGCTACAGGTATGCCGGCCTGCCGCGCATTCTGACCATCGCCGGGGACGAGAAATCCAAGCGCGGGCGCTCACCGGTGAGGATTGTGAAGGAGACGCCGGTTTCGGCATTGGTGGACGGCGGCAATAACATTGGCTACATCGCGGCCTACCGCGGCGCCGAACTGGCGATCCGCAAAGCGCGGCAAAGCGGGATCGCTTCGGTCGGGGTCTACAACAGTTCTTACAGCGGGCGCAACGCGTACTACGTCGAGAAAATTGTGCGTGAGGGGCTGGTGGCGTTTCACGTCGCAAGCGCGGAGCCACGCGTGCTGCCGCCCGGTGGCGCGCGGCCCGCGCTGGGCACGAATCCGATCTGCTTCGGATTCCCGTCCCGTAACGGCCCGGTCATCTTCGACATGGGCACCGCGTCGCTGATGGTGGGCGATATGAGGTGGCACGCGCATCTCGCCAAACTGCTGCCGGAGGGCGTCGCCTTCGACGAACACGGACAGCCCACGCGTGAGGCGAACGCGGCCCTGCGCGGAGGCGTAATTCCCTTCGGCGGCCACAAAGGCTACGGCCTGTCGTTCGCAGTTCAGGCGCTCGGGCTCCTCGCGGGGGCCGCTCTGACGCGCGGTGAGGTGCAGGATTTCGGTTTTCTGTTCTGGGTAATCGATCCCGACATCATGCTGCCATCCGGAAATTTCGCGGAGCAGATGTCGGAACTGGTGCGGAAGATCAAATCGACGCCGCGCCAACCTGGCGTCGCCGAAATTCGCATTCCATCGGAACGCGCTGCGCGCGAGAGGGAGCGGCGGCGCGCGGAGGGAATCGTGCTCGAACGCAAGGTCGTCGATTCGCTGGAGGCGTTGTGACGCAGGAACAGAAACAAGGACCTCTGGCCGGGATGCGGGTGATGGATGTGAGTATCATGGCGGCGGGTCCCTGGACGGGAGCCTTGCTCGGCATGCTCGGGGCTGAAGTGATCAAGGTCGAGCCGCCGGCGGGCGATGGCACCCGCTGGGTGCTGCCGACGCAGCGCGGCATGGGCACCAACTTCATCGCGATGAACGTGAACAAGAAGGACATCGTGCTCGATCTGAAGAGTGCCGAAGGGCGTGCCCATGCACTCCAGCTTGCAGCCACCTGTGATGTCTTCCTTCAAAACCTCCGGGTTGGCGTGATGGAGCGCCTGGGGCTCGACTATGAGTCAGTGCGGCGGGTCAATCCGCGAATCGTGTATTGCTCGGTATCCGGCTTCGGTGAAACGGGCCCGCTGGCCAAGGACGGGTGCGCCGATCCGATCATGCAGGCTTTCTCGGGATTCGCGCGCGCTAACGGCGCGCCGGGCGATACGCTTGAAGCCTTCCGTTTTACCGGATTCATCGATTTGACAACCGCCGCCGTGGCAGCCGAAGCGATCCTTGCTGGGCTGCTCGAGCGCGAGACGACAGGGGAGGGCCAGAGTGTCGGGGTCTCAATGCTCGAGGCTGCGCTCGAAATCCAGTTCACCCGCATCGCCGAGCTGCTGGGGGCGGGGCTGGTTCCGATTCCGCGCGGCAGCGAATCACCGGGCATCGTTCCCGATCGGGCATTTCAGGCCCTGGATCATGAGGTTTTTGTCACTGCGCATAACGAAGCGGAGTGGGCTGGCTTTTGCCGGGCGATCGAACGCTCCGATCTCGCCCAGGATCCGCGCTTCGCGAATAATCGCTTGCGGGTCGAGCACCGGGGCGCTTTGCACGCCGAGGTCAAAGCGGTGTTTCGCGCCCGCCCCGCGATCTGGTGGCTGCGCGCGTTGCAGCGGCACGGCGTTCCCAGTGGCCTTGCCTACAATTTCGAGACCTTCCGATATCACCGGCAAGTCGTCGAGAACGACATGATTGCGCGGGTCGCCACGCGCGATTGGGGCGAAATATCGGTGGGCGGCGTGCCATGGCATTTCTCGCAGTCACCATGCACGGTACGCGCGCCTGCGCGTCCCGGTGAGAACAACGAGGAGGTGCTGGCCCAGCTTGCAGCACACCGGCTCCCCGCGACCGAGGGGGGTGGCTCGAGCATGCTCCGCGGTTTGCGAGTGGTGGAGTTCGCCGAAGGCGTGGCCGGGCCGCTTGCCGGGCTGCGGCTCAGCGATCTTGGCGCTGACGTCGTAAAAATCGAGCCTGCCGGCGGCGATTGGCTGCGACGCGCCGCGCCGTCGATTTCCGGCACTGAGATGAGCGCCGCTTTTTTCGAGCTCAACCGCGGTAAGCGCTCGATCGCACTGGGTCCGGAGTTGCGCGTTGCGCAGCCGCTGCTGCAAAAGCTGCTTGAAACCGCCGACGTGTTCATTACGGAGCACTCCGAGGAGGGGCTGGCGGCGCTTGGCATAGGAGAGATCGAGCGCGATGCGCTAAACCCGCGCTTGATCGTGATCAGTATCAGTCCGTGGGGCGAGCGCGGACCGCTCCGCAAGAATAAGGGTTCCGAGCTTACGGCGCAGGCGATGGCGGGATACACGCGCTATCTGGGCAGGCACGGTGAGCCGGCGCGAAGACTGGGAGCGGATGTCGCATCGGCAGCAACCGGTATCTTCGCATGCCAGGCCATATTTGCCGCGCTGTTGTGGCGCAAGCGCAACGGCAAGGGGCAGAGAATCTCCCTGTCGCTGCTTAATTCGCTGCTCGCGATGAAAAGCATTCACCTGGCTGCGCAGTCTGATCCCGACTGCTATTCGGGCCCCCGAGCCGGCGCCGCTAATTATCCGCCAGACCTCGGGTGGAAAACCGCCGATCAAAGGATCTACTTCATATTTGGCGGCTCGGTTGGGGCCGAAGGCCGGCCCGGTTGGGCACGCTTTGTCGAGGAGGTCGGGTTGTCACACTTGCTCGATGATGAGCGGTTTGACAAGACGGGGCGCAATTCGACCGGCCACGGTGTAGATGCGCACGAACTCAAATCCGAATATGAGCGGGCATTCGCGCAATACCCCGCCGAGCAACTGGTGGCGATCATCAAGAAATACACCGGTAGCGCTGCCGTCTATCAGCGCGCGGACGAAGGCATCGAACATCAGCAAACGCAGGCGCTCAATATTGCGCGAAGTGTATCGTGCGATGAAGGTGCGCAGGTCAAGGTGCGGGCCTTTCCGGCACGATTCTCGAAGTTGTCTCCACAGATCAAGGGCGTGGCGCCGCAGCCCGGCGAGCACACTGCCATGGTAGGCGCAGAGCTCGGTTTGACGGTTGATCTGCTCGAGTCCATGCGTGCGCGAGGCGGACTTGGAGGCGCCGGGCCGACCGCGATATCTGCATTATTGAGTGCTGAAACCAAGAGTTCCACCGTCGTCTAACCAAAACCACCATTTTGAGGAGCTCGTCATGCGTCGCCTGGTCCTCCTGACATTTGCATCGCTCGCGTTGATCGCCGGTAGCGTCGCCTGGGGCCAGACGTACCCCAATCGACCTATCCGCTTTGTAGTGGGCTTCTCGCCTGGGGGGACGGCAGATGTGATCGCAAGGGCCGTGGCCGCCGAGTTACAGCGCCAAATGGGCACCAACATTGTGGTGGACAACCGCCCTGGAGCAGGCGGCGTGATCGCCAACGATATCGTTGCAAAGGCTGAGCCTGATGGGTATACAGTGCTTTGCATTTCATCCTCATTTGTAGCCGGTGTAGCTATTCGCACCAAGCTGCCTTTCGATCCGCAGAAGGACTTCGCACCGATTACGCTTTTCGCAACGGGAGTCCCCAATGTGTTGGTTGTCAATCCGGCATTTCCCGGGAAGTCGATACAGGACTTGATCGCCTTGGCCAAAAACAAGGACAAGCCGGTGACCTACGGTTCACCGGGGATCGGATCGGTGCAACATTTCGTGGCCGAATTGTTCAACCTTCGAGCCGGAATACGTTTGGTGCACGTGCCATACAAGGGCCAGGCCCCGGCGTTAAACGCGCTCCTCGGTGGAGAAATCCAGGTAGTGTTCCTTCAGCCGCCCGGCGGTGTGGATCACATCAAAGCCGGCAAGCTGCGAGCGCTGGCCTTTGCCGGTTCCTCCCGCTGGTCGGGCCTGCCACAGGTGCCGACGGTCGCCGAATCCGGCGTTCCCGAGTTTCAGCTAAAGGGGCCCTTCGAAGGCTTGCTTGCTCCGGCAAGAATACCCAGAGAGATTGTCACAAAGATCCACACCGGGATGCGAAAGGCGCTGGCGACACCCCGGTTACGGAAGTTTTTCAGCGTCAGTGGCTGGGAAGGTGACGGGAGAGGTCCGGAGGAGTTTCGCAATTTCCTCAACGAGGAGTTGAAGAGGTACGCGGAGATCGCGCGCGCGGCAAAGATCAGGGCCGAATGATGCGTTATATCTGTCTGTACGGTGCGAAATATCTTTGGCCTTGTTCGTAATCATGACCGAGGGTTTCGGGGTCGGTCAGTACTTGTTGCATGGTCTTGAACAAGCAGATCTACGCAGAAAGTGTCAGTCCAAATACATCGAAGAGTCTGGAGGTGACAATATGACGCTCAACGCCAGCTGGATTTCGCTGCTGCTATCGGTTCTTTCATTAGGTCTCACACCCGCCGCATTCGCTCAAAACTTTCCTGTCAAGCCGATCCGAATTCTTATCGGAGGTGGTACGGATGTCGTCGTGCGCGTTCTCGGCACTAAACTTACCGAGGCATGGGGCCAGCAGATCGTAGTCGACAACCGTCCCGGCGCCGGTGGAACCATCGCCGCGGAGATTGCGGCTCAGTCGCCACCCGATGGATACACCTTGCTGCTCGCAGCGCCCACGTTCGCTATGAATGCGGCCTGGCGTACCACGTCGTATGACCACGTGAAGGATTTTTCGGCAGTGGTTCAGATCGCTTCTTTAACACCCTTCATCCTGGTGGTGCATCCTTCGCTGCCGGTGCGCTCGGTCCAGGACCTCATAGCGCTCGCGAAGTCAAGACCGGGCGAGCTGAATTTTTCATCTTCCCAAAGCGGCGGTCCAACGCATCTATCTGCCGAACTGTTCAAGCACATGGCGCGCATCGACATTGTGCATGTGCCGTACAAGGGCGTAACCAATGCCATTCTCGGCGTCATAACCGGCGAGGTGCAACTGATGTTCCCGGTGGCGCCCCCTACGTTACCCCATATCAAATCGGGAAAATTGCGGGCGCTTGCGGTCACCACCCCCAAGCGTACGCGGATTGCGCCCGAATTGCCGACGGTAGCCGAATCAGGATTGCCTGGTTATGAAGTGACCGGCTGGAATGGCTTGGTGGCCCCCGCTGGAACGCCGAAGTTCGTCGTCGCAAAGATCAATGCCGAAGTCTTGCGTTTATTGAAGCAGACGGATATACAGAAGGCGCTCGAGACAAATGGATTTCAAGCGGCAAGCCACAACACACCTGAGCAATTCGGCGAGTTTATCAAACGTGAAATTGAAAAATGGGCGAAGCTCATCAAAGAATCGGGAACAAGAATCCATTAGTCGCTTGTCCGACCCGAGGCGGACAAACTCCGGGGAGTAAGAATGAGGACGCAATAAGATGACGGAAGCGGCACGGGCGTTGCATGACAAGACTGCGGTATGCGGCGTGGGTTTGCTGATCGGCAATTATCCAAACCGTACGGTGCTGTCGCTGGCGGTCGAAGCCTATCAGCTCGCGCTTGCTGATGCAGGCATTAAGCGCGAGGACATCGACGGCATAATGATGCTGTCAACGGGTCCGGACTATGACCGCTTTCTCGAGGCGGTCGGGACCGATGTCCGTTTCGCCAACGAGGGCTGGCATCATGGTCGCTTCATTGTGCCGATAGTGCAGCACGCGGCGATGGTCGTGGCGACGGGCATGGCGAAAGCGGTAGCCATCGTTCATGGCAGCCGGCGCCGTGCCATCGGCCAAGTCGCCGACCACGAAATGTGGCGGCAGGGGCTTGGGCCGCATGGCGAGAGCCCTGCCTATGGAGCACTTGGGCCGGTTTTCGGTGCTGCGCTGGCGGCGCAGCGCTACTTCCACATGTACGGGGGCGGCAACGAGGATCTCGCCCCGATCGCTGTCGCCTTCCGCAGCCACGCGCGGCTCAATTCGTTGGCGCTGCGGCGCGATCCGATGACAATCGAGGAATATCTGAATTCGCGCTGGATCGTTGAGCCGCTGCGCCTGTTGGATTGCTGTCAGGTTAACGATAACGCTGCGTGCATCATAATCACCTCGGCTGAGCGCGCGCGTGACTGCAAGAAGCCGCCGGTTTACATCTCCGGCATGCAGGGAGTGCATGCCGGCCCGCAGTTTCACAATCTGACGCTGCCCGGTCTTGGTGTTGCACAGCAAGAAGTCTACAAATACAAGCCGACGAAGGATGACCTGTACGCATATCAAATGGCGGACATTACGCAAGAAGATGTCGACGTGCTGATTACCTATGACGCGTTCTCGCCGCTGGTGCTGTTTGGGCTGGAGCGCTTCGGTTTCTGCGGAGCGGGCGAGGCGCGCGAGTTTGTGAAAAATGGCCGCATCGAGGTGGGCGGCGCGCTGCCAGTCAACACTTCGGGCGGCCTGCTTTCCGAGGGGCACGCGGCCGGCTGGAATCTCCATATCGAGGCCGTGCGTCAGCTCAGGCATGAGTGCGGAGAGCGCCAAGTCAAGGACGCGGAGATCGTTCAATATGCCAGCTTCCTCGGTGAATCGGTGATCTACAGGAGGTGACTACGAGATCTCGAACGATGCCGAGTGGAGAGGCCGCCGCCTCAATCTTCCAGACTGGGCGCGTTTACTGAGCATTGCGGAAATGGATGACAATGCTCAGCCCTCATCCCCGGCCCTCTCTCCCGAGGGGAGAAGGGTGATTCGAGGCGCAAATGGCTTGTCACCCATTTACGCAAAACTCAATAGAAGTGAGGCTCGGCATAGCGATCGGGGCCGGATACGAAGACAATCCCGAGACAATCGCGCCGAGCCCGGTTTTGCCTGTAACGCCTTTAAGGAGGTTCCCATGTCCGATGTCGTCAGTTCTACAGCAAACAACGAAGGTCTGCTGGATGCCGACACGCCCGGTACCGTGCGCATGACGGTCGCGGCGGCCACGGAGCTCGGCCTGAAGGCGTTGCGCCGCATTGGTTATTCCGAGGATGAAGTGAAAATCATCATCGATCACCTCATCGACAATGCACTATGTGGTTACAAGTTTGCCGGCCTGCCGCGCATTCTCGCGTTTGCCCAGTCAGACCGGAACTGGAAGCCGCGCTTCCCCGTCAAGGTCACGCACGAAACTCCGGTATCCGCCTCGATTGACGGTGGCAATAACATCGGCTACATCGCAGCCTTGCGCGCGACCGAAATTGCGATCGAAAAAGCCACACGCAGCGGAGTTTCCATCGTCGGCGTCTACAACAGTTATTACAGCGGGCGAAACGCTTACTACGCTGAGAAGATTACGAGGGCGGGATTCGTCACTATTCACACGGCGACCGCCATTCCTCGAGTGGTGCCGCCGGGGGGAGCCAGGCCTGCACTCGGTCCCAACCCGATTTGTATTGGTTTCCCCTCCACCAACGGCCCCGTAATCCTGGACATGGGCACGGCGTCGGTCATGTGGGGCGAGGTGGTGCTGTTTGCCCATATCGGCAAAGAGCTTCCTGACGGCGTCGGCTTCGATGCCGCTGGCCGGCCTACCCGCGATGCGAGGGAAGCGCTCCTTGGCGGCGTCGCGCCGTTCGGCGGACACAGGGGATATGGGTTGTCCTTCGCGATTCAGGCCTTGGGCTTGCTGGCGGGTTCGGCCATGGCGGCCGGTAACGTGCAGGACTTCGCATTCTTCTTCCTGGTGATCAGTCCAAATCTGCTGATCCCTGGCGACCGGTTTCCGGAACAAATGACCGAGCTCGTGAGGCGGATCAAAGGCACACCCCGGCAGCCGGGCGTTGAAGAAATCCGCATTCCGTCGGAGCGCGCATTTCGCGAGCGCGAGCGACGGCGTCTGGAGGGCATCGTGATCGATCGTAGTGTGGTCGATTCACTGCGGGCGCTGTGACTAATGCCCAAGGTGGGCAAGGTAATTATGGATGTCGGCATACGCACCGATGGTTTTTGAAGGGGGCGCACTCAATAATCAAGTGCAACACCCTGAAAGCAGCAATGTGTTGCGGTCGGAAAGATTTAGAAGCAGTTGAAGCCCGACGAGCGCGCGAATCGCACCAAGGAGAGGGAATGCCATAGCCGGACTTCAAGGAAAATGAGTTCGTCTACAACTACCATCTTGAGCCTTCCGTACACGCCGTCGACCGCGCATGGCAGGGGCGCCTATTCGATTGCAAATCAAGGGGCTGAACTCGTTCGCGCACACCGAGCAGCGCCTTCTGCGCGCATTGCAGTGCCCTAAGTTCAACATTCACGGGATGCGTCACGCCGACCCCAATCACTTCATGCCTGCCGGAGTGAAGCCGCGCTCTCGCACCGATTGCACCGGCTGCGGGCCCTTGGCGTCATCAAACGTGTGGCGCGTTCTTACCGCCTAAAGTATTCCGCAAGTCAGACGATCCCAACCGCGGCTAGACAGGTTGGCAAGGTTTAACGAGGCACATGGCAGTATGATAAAAGCAAAAGGTACTATGAGATCTTCGTCAGATCGCTACTCCCGCGTTGTGTTACAAGATGCATATTGTGGTGGAGGATGCTATGCCTAGGACCTTGATCGTCGACCCGACCGCGCCGTGCCTGAACCAGCCGCAGCAGTTGGGGCGCACGCTCGATGGGCTCACCGGAAAAGTGGTTGGCTTCATCGACGACTCGAAGCCCAACTTTAATCACCTTGTCGATGACCTTGCGGAACTGCTGGTCAACAGGTATGGCGCCAGCAAAGTGATCAAGCGCCGCAAGCGTGTGTCTTCACATCCGGCGTCCGACACGGTGATCACAGAGCTGGTCGAGCAGTGCGACATGGTGATCACCGGATCGGGTGATTGAGGGGCGTGCACGTCGTGGAGTGTCCACGACAGTGTAGAGGTGGCGAAGCGCGGGCCCGCGGCAGTCGCGATCTGCTCGACCGCGTTCGCGGCGCTGGGGCGCGCTCAAGCGACGGCGTTGGGCTATCCGGAGCTGCCGATTGCGGTCATCCCGCATCCTTTCGGATCGCGCACTCGCGACGAAGTGCGGCAGCTTGCCGAGCAGTGTATCGGCGAAATTGTTCGGCTCGTGTGCGAAGCCGGACCGCGCGATTCGTCAGTTGTCCCGAATCGTTCATCGCTGACCGAGCGCGCTGCACTGATCAAGGTGCCTGGTGACCTCGACGGGCTCTACAGTCTTTTCCGCGAGCGGCATTGGGGCGACGGGCTGCCGGTGGTTCCGCCGACGACCGAGCGCGTGGAGCGTATGCTGTGCCACAGCCACCGTGCCGCCACAGAAGTCGTTGCGACGGTAGCGCCAGGTTTCGGGGCCGCAACCATCGAGCGCATCGCAGCCAATGCCGTGCTGGCGGGCTGCGACCCCGAGTATCTACCAGTCCTTATCGCTGCGGTCGAAGCAGTTGCGGAACCTAGGTTCAACTTGCAGGGCATACAGGTGACGACGAATCCCGCCGCGCCGTGGCTCATCGTCAATGGGCCGATTGGCAAGCGGCTGGGGGTTAACAGCGGTGTCAACTGCCTTGGCCAAGGCACATGTGCGAACGCAACACTCGGTCGGGCGCTGCGGCTGATCCTACAGAACATCGGCGGCGCGCTGCCGGGCGAGATGGACCGCGCGACACAAGGGCAGCCGGGCAAATACACGTTCTGCTGCGCCGAGAACGAGGAAATGAATCCGTGGGAGCCGCTGCACGTCGAGCGCGGTTTTGCGCCCGAATGCAGCGCGATCACTGTCGTTGGCGGCGCCTCGGGCACGCTAAACATGAACACCCACGCAAAGGACGCAGATGACTTACTACGCGTGATCGCGGACACAATGGCTCACCCGACGAGCAACGACTACTGGACGGGCGGTGAGCCATGGCTTGTGCTTGCGCCCGAGCACGCGGAGATTCTCAAGCGCGCCGGGTTAAGCAAGTCGGACGTCAAGCGCCGCCTCTGGGAGCAGTCGAAGATGCCAGCGGGACGAATGGCGGCGAAAGATCGTCTACGCACAGGAGACGCGCGGCGCGCGGAGTTGGGCGAAATCGGCCCGGACACGATGCTGCCGATTTCAACCCAGCCTGAACTGATCGGGATAGTCGTCGCCGGTGGCCCCGGAACGCACTCCGTTTATGTCCCGACCTACGGCAACAGCCGATCGGTCACGCGGAAAGTGGTGTGTAATGCGTAATGAATCTTCATGTCGGTTTCTCGCCTTGGTGAATTCCCAATACCGTCCGCGCTCTATACTGCTTCAACATACCTGTGGAGACGATAACTGTGGTTGGAACGGTTCTCATCTTTGATCCGACGGCGCCCTGTCAGAACGAACCAAAGCATTTGCCGCCAACTCTGGATGACCTCAGGGATAAAGTTGTTGGCTTCATCGACAACTCGAAACCCAACTTTGACAACCTTGTCGAGGATCTTGCGGAACTGCTGCGGAGCAGATACGGCGCCAGTCGAATCATCAAGCGCCGCAAACGTTTGTCGTCACATCCCGCGCCCGAGGCAATGATCAAAGAGTTGTCCGAGCAATGCGACGTAGTGATAACTGGGTCGGGTGACTGAGGCTCCTGCGCATCGTGGAGTATCCACGATAGTGTAGAGATAGCAAAGCGGGGGGTTGCAACCGTCACGGTATGTTCAACCGCCTTCACTACGCTCGGCCGCGCTCAAGCGTCCGCTCTAGGGTATCCCGACCTGCCGATCTTAGTTGTGCAGCATCCTTTTGGGCTGCTGGCCCGTGACGGGGTCCGTCAGCTTGCCGAGCAATGCGTCGGCGAAGTTGTTCGGCTTGCGTGCGAGTCTCGCGCCCACGAGTCATCGGTTGTCCTGCCACCTTCGGTGTCTCCAGAGCGCGCTGAGCTAATTGAGGCGGCCGACGACCTCAACGCAATCAACGCTGTATACCGCGAGCGGCGGTGGAGTGACGGATTGCCAGTGATCCCGCCGACGGTCGAGCGCGTCGAGGTCATGCTCCGCCACACGAGTCGTGCATCCGACGAAATCATTGCGATGATCGCGCCTGGCTTCGGAGCAGCAACCGTCCAGCGCATTGCGATTAATGCTGTGCTCGCGGGCTGCGACCCCGAGTATCTACCAGTCCTTATTGCTGCGGTCGAAGCAGTCGCTGCGCCCGAGTTCAACTTGCAGGGCATTCAGGCAACAACCAACCCGGTAGCGGTGTGGCTCATCGTCAACGGGCCGATTGGAAAGCGGCTGGGGGTTAACAGCGGTATCAACTGCCTTGGCCAAGGCACATGGGCAAATGCGACACTTGGACGGGCGCTGCGACTCATTTTGCAAAACGTAGGGGGCGCGTTGCCAGGCGAGATGGACCGCGCGACTCAGGGACAGCCGGGCAAGTACTCCTTCTGCTGTGCCGAAAATGAGGCCGCGAATCCATGGACGCCGCTCCACGTCGAGCGCGGCTTTGTGCGCGATTGCAGTACGGTGACCGTTGTCGGCGCTGAGGGCACGATCAGCATGAACACACACGCAAAGGATGCTGCTGACCTGCTGCGCGTGATTGCGGACACGATGGCGCACGCGCCGAGCAACGAATATTGCCACGGTTCTGGCGAGCCATGGCTCGTGCTGGCGCCCGAGCACGCGGAGATTCTGAAGGGAGCCGGGTTAAGCAAATCGGAGGTCAAACGCCGGCTCTGGGAGCAGTCGAAGATGACAGCGGGGCGACTGGCGGCGAAAGACCTGGCTCGCACGCAAGCCGGCCGCTCCGCCGAGCTTGGCGCGATCGGCCCGGACACGATGCTGCCGATCTCAACCCAGCCTGAACTTATCGGGATAGTCGTCGCCGGAGGGCCCGGCACGCATTCCGTCTACGTCCCGAGCTTTGGGATCACGCGCTCTGTCACACGCGAAGTGGTATGTGACGCGTAATCCCCGTTCTACGCAAGGAGAGAACTATGCGCTGGATCAAGCTACCGACAGCAGGAGTGCTCGTCGGCCTGGTGTTGTCGTCTCTGGCCATGGCCGCCGAAAATCAACCGTACCCGACACGCCCCATTCGCTTCATCGTGCCGTTCTCGCCGGGCGGGGGCACAGATTTCATCGGCCGGCTTGTGGCACTCAAACTCGCCGAAGCGCTTGGCCAGTCGGTGGTCGTGGACAATCGCAGCGGTGCCGGCGGCACGATCGGAACCAATATCGCAGCGAAGGCGCCCGCAGACGGTTACACCATCTTACTCAGCCCTATAGGACTGGCAGTCAATGTCACGCTCTATGAGAAGCTACCCTATGACACACTCAAAGATCTGGCTCCCGTTAGCATGTTGGGCCACCAACCCAATATCCTGGTCGTGCATCCGTCAGTGCCGGCGAATTCTGTTGGTGAGTTGCTCGCCTTGGTGAGATCAAAGCCAGGCCAGATTAGTTACGCCTCCGGGGGTTTTGGGGCGGCTACATATTTAGCCGCTGAGTTGCTGAAGCTGATGGCCAAGATCGAGATGGTGCATGTCCCATTCAAGGGTTCGAGCCCGGCGCTCAGGAGCGTAATAGGAGGGGAGGTACAGGTCTTCCTCTCCACCTTTTCATTGGCGTTGCCGCAAGTGAAGGCCGGAAAGGTCAAAGCGCTGGCAGTTACGACGGCGAAGCGCTCCATCTTCCTTCCGGAAGTGCCGACTATGGATGAGGCAGGAGTTGCCGGCTATGAATACCGCACTTGGTACGGGTTGTTGGTTCCCGCTGGAACGTCGCAGCCCATCATTAGCAGACTAAACACGGAAGTTGTGAAAATCATCACCTCTACCGGCATCAAGGAGCAGCTTAGCATGCAGGGCGTGGAGACCACGCCGACATCACCGGAACAATTCGGGGCGTTTATAAGGAGCGAGATCGCAAAATGGCGCAAGGTCCTCCGCGCCACCGGCGCCAAGCCGCAGTAGGAATATTCGGCTTTATCGCGAGCTGCTGTTGCTGTTGCTTTTGTCCAGAAGAAGCCGACGCGCTGTGCGCGGCGGGGCAGAACTTCCCACTTACGCTACCGGTGCGGGTTGTGTCTGCGTGAGGCCACGCCGCCGGAGGACGATGCTGGCAACGACCTGCTGAAGCGCCGACGGCGGCCCTTCGCAAGTCACAAGCGCTGGCCCGCGTTTGCCACCAGCCGCTCCGTCAACGAGCGCACATTCTTCAAGCGCTCAAACTCGCCCAGCAGATCAAGAAGCTGCCTCGCCTGCACATGTCCCAGTGCGACTGCCGCGCAGTCCAGGAATTTTGCCTCCAACTCGCCGTCACTCAGCGGATCCACGATGGCGTCGCCCTTGCGCACTGAGTTCGACGCGCGACGAACGCTGCCGTCCTTACGTGAAGTTTCAAACTCAAAAGGGCGGCCCAGCGCCTGCGCAGTCGTATCGTCCTCGCGTTCTCGTACACCTCCAAAAACCTTACAGTAGCCGACCTCGCCTTCAATGGCCCGCTCGCTTGCGGTGAAGCCGCGCTGTGCCAGATCGGCGGCAAGAATGGCCGACCAGGACGCATGGCCGACGTGCAGTGGCTTTGTCATGCTGCCAAAGTTCTGGCGAACGCCGCTTGCCTGGGAGACCGCAATCCCGAGAGCATGACGCATGGACCGCGCGTCAAGACCAAGGAGGCGGCCCACAGCAGCCGTAGCCCCGATCACACCGAGCGTACTGGTGGTGTGCCACCCGAAGTCCCAGCTATCCTGGCCCGTCAGCATACCGAGTTTGCTTTCCACCTCGACACCAGCTACGTAGGCCGCCAGCGCTTCTGCGCCGGAGACGCCAAGCCGCTCTCCAACCGCCAGCACTGCCGGCAGTACAGCCACAGTTGCATGGCCGGGCATGGCGTAGTTCGTGTCGTCGTAATCCACGGCGTGAGCAATCGTTCCGTTAGCCAGCGCCGCATTGTGCGCGCTAACGCGACTGCCATCGCCCCACAACGTGCTCTCGGGTTGGCCGCCATAACTGCGGGCCACTGTGGTAATGATGCGGGCACACGGATCGGTGAATCCTGCGAGCGCCGCGCCGATGCAATCGATGATATGACGACGAGCTTCTCGCACGACTACAGGGGGAAAGGATGCGCTTTCCATTCCAATGGCGAAGCTCGCCAACGCTTCAGTGGCTCCCATTTGTGCCAGTCTCCGTCTGCTTTTCAGCTCCATTCGATTACCGCTGGTTCTTCCTTATGCGCCTGCGATGTCTTCCCCACGTACTTGAGAGCCGCGAGGTTTTCTCGATGCGTTCTATCCTGGCGTTCATGGGTTTACCCGAGTTCGTTTGACATCCAATAGTAAGTTGCTAAACCGGGCGGCACAAAGAAGCGGTTTGCATAGTACATTTTGCTTTTCTAATAGTACTTGCCACATGAATCAGATACTTACGCTATGGCAACCGCCAACAACCGGGAAAAGCTGGTTAAAGATCGGCTCGAAAGGGGCCGTTCCAGCGCACGATTTGCCGCATGTTGAGCAACGTTTTCGCGTTGCCGGCGGTTTCGCCTTTGCGGCCGTTTTTGGTCATGTGGGCATCCGCGTGCTGCGTGTCGTGCGTGTGGTGATAGTATTTGACTACCGAATACTGAAGTACCCGTCGATCTTGAGAGGCTGAATGTATGAACCTTCTTCAGCTGCGTGCAATTTGCGAAGTCGCAAATCACGGTTTAAAGATTACAACTGCGGCAGAGACATTGCACAAATCACAGCCCGGAATAAGTCGTCTGATCCGAGAAATTGAGGAAGAGCTCGGTGTCAGGATTTTTCAGAGAAGAAAGAACAAGATCGAAGCCATTACAGAACCCGGGCGCGAAATCGTGCGCATAGCAGAACGTGCGTTGCGGGAAATTATCAATCTGAAGCTGGTGGGCCAAGAGTACTCAACACAGGATGCAGGCGAGCTCACCGTAGCGACTACGCATACCCAGGCGCGCTATTCGCTGCCGGGCGTTATCGAGGATTTCACGCGCAAGTTTCCCAATGTGCATGTCACCTTGCGTCAAGGCAACCCCATACAGTGCTGTGAGTTGGTCGAGTCGGGGGGGGCAGACCTTGCAATATCAACAGAGACGCGCGAGCAATTCCCTCAGCTCGTTTGTCTGCCCGCGTACCGCGTGACAAGGTGTGTCGTGGCTCGGCTCGGTCACCCCATACTCAAGAAGGGGCGCCTTACGCTTAAGACGCTGTCGCGGTATCCGATCATCACATTCGATACCGCATTCAGTAGTGGATCGGTCTTGAATGAAGCGTTTGCTGGTGCGGGCATCCGTCCGCGCATCATATTGAGCGCGGTCGACGCAGATGTAAGCAAGGCATACGTCGAAAGGGGCCTGGGGATCGCTATCCTTGCGCGCAACGCCATTGATCCTGCCAAGGATCACGAGCTGGGCACCGTTGATGCGGAGCACCTGTTCCCATCGAGCCTGCTCAACGTATCCATCCGCAAGTTTGCCTACCTGCGTGGATATATGACGGCGCTGATCGCTGCTTTTGCGCCGCATTTGCCTGCTTCTCTTGTACGGAAAGCCGTGGAAGGAGCAGACGTGGACCTCTCGTCGTTGAAACGCGCAGCGCCGCCGCTGAAGGTCGGTGTTCAGCAGTAAGTCAAAGCAGGTGCCGTGTGGAAACCTATTCAGTACGGATCCCGGCTTCCTTGATGATCTTGTTCCACTTCTCCACGTCAGCTCTGACGGCATTCACGAGTTCCTCACGAGAGCTGCCAACTGGCTCCGCTCCGACATTGAACAATTTCTCCTTGAGATCGGGAGCGCACAGTTAGGGACATTTCTCGACGAAAAGCACGATCTGCAGTATCAGTAAAACAAAAGATACTATTCGAACTGATTGCTTGCGCACCCCGAGACGCAGCCTTAACATGGCCCGGCGATAAACATCAAGGGACGCCAATGGGCACGATAGTCGAACGCATCGGGCAGTACGTAGCCGGCCTTGAATTCGAGGACCTGAACGATAAGGTTGTCGACTACGCCAAACGCATATTGCTGGATACGCTCGCCTGCGCTTACGGCGGCCTCGATAACGAGCCGGCACGCATGGTCCTCAACAGCGTAGAGGAGCTGAGTGGTAAAGGACAGGCGACCCTACTTGGCATAGGCACCAAAGCAACAGCGCCGCTCGCGGCGATTGCCAATGGTGTTGCGATCCGGTACCAGGATTACAACGATGTTTATATCGGGTCCGGCTGGACGGGCCATCCGAGCGACTGCATCGCGACTATCCTTGCCGTTGCGGATTGGAAGAAGTGTTCGGGCCGCGAACTCATTACTGCCCTCGTGGCGGCTTACGAAGTGCATATGCGGTTCTCGGATCTGCCTGTGCCCAAGCTGCTCTGGCACAGAGGCTGGCACCATTCGGCGATGTGCGCCTATTCCGGAGCAGCCGGAGTGAGCAGGCTTCTGGGATTGAATGCGGCACAGACTGCAAACGCGCTCGCGCTCTCCGGCGCACGCTCGAACACGTTTGCGGAAATCCGTCGCGGCGACATTCCCATGGATAAGGCGCTGTCTGCGCCGATCGTCGCGAGCCAGAGCATTTTTTATGCGCTGCTGGCGGCCCAGGGCTTTACCGGATCCCGCACTTTGCTGGAAGGCGATTACGGCTTCCGGCACGCCGTTGCGGGCGGCGCCGACGTGGAGCCGCTTGTGCCGGAAAAAGGAGATTTCCGCCTCCTGAAGGTCGCGCTCAAGCCGTATCCGGTGGAGGGCATGACGCCTGCGATGATCGAGGCCGCCATAAAGATCAGGAACGACTACGCCGTCCGGCCCGACGAGATCGAAGCGATCCGCATCCTCTCTTTCGAAGAGACATTGATCAAGCCGAGCTGGGATCCCAGCAAGCTTGCTCCCACGACCAAGGAGACGGCGGATCACAGCTTCCACTATTGCGTCGCAGTCGCTCTCATAGCGGGGGAATGCACCGCGAGGCAGTTCACCGACGAGTGGCTTGGAAATCCCATGGTGAAGGCGCTCATGGCAAGAACGCGGCTCGAGGAGAAACCGGAGTTGACGAGAATATTCAGGCAGGAGAACGCGCGGCCCGCTGCGATCGAGGTCAAGACATCCCGGGGCGTGTTCTATCGTGAAGTGCTCTATCCGCACGGCGACCCGCGCAATCCCATGACATGGGCCGATGTGAAGCAGAAGTTCATGAGGCAGGCAAAACCGATACTCGGTGAAACACTTGCCCAGGAGGTGGCAGACAAGGTGTACTCTCTCGAGAAACTGGCTGACATCAGCGTGCTTGCCGAGATGCTCGGGGGAGACCACAAGAATAAGATAGCGCTCAAGACGCTCGTCACTGCCTAGGTGGGCTTGAGCGCGCGTCACTGGCGGTGCCTGAGTGTGTTCGTTAGCTTAGAGGAGGCAAGAAAATGACCGTAACTTCGGCATGTGCAGATTTCACACTGGGCCTGAAGTTGGATGCGGTGCCGAAAGACGCAATCAATTGGGCAAAATGGGGAATGCTCGACTGCACCGGCGTCGGGCTGGCCGGATCGAAGAGCGAGATTGGTAGCATCGTCGAGAACTACCTCCAGTTTGTCGGCGGCAATCCCCAGGCGCGCGTTCTCGGTCTCGGGCTCTCGACGAGCGCGCCGGAGGCAGCGATGGCCAACGGCACCTTATGCCACGCGCTGGACTTCGACGACTGCGGAGGCTTTGGCCATCCGAGCACGGTACTGCTGCCCGTCATTTACGCGCTCGCGGACCTGGTAAAGCCGTCGGGGGAGGA
Organism: Betaproteobacteria bacterium RIFCSPLOWO2_12_FULL_62_13; assembly: GCA_001771985.1. Taxonomy (GTDB): domain Bacteria; phylum Pseudomonadota; class Gammaproteobacteria; order Burkholderiales; family SG8-41; genus DSOT01. The sequence goes on from MERG01000417.1 coordinate 25,663, forward strand.
GGCGCTCGCCGCCTATGTCGCAGGCTACGAAGTCGGAAACGCCATGGCCGATCGCAACATCTTTGGCAAAATCGATACGAGCAGCTGGGAGCTCGGCTGGCATCCGACGGGGCCGCATGGAGCGATCGGCGCCACGTGCACGGCAGCGCGCCTTCTGCGATTGAATCGGCAGCAGACCATGTATGCGATGGGGATTGCCGCGTCCGAAGCGTGCGGCATTCACAAAAACTTCGGCACCATGACGAAGCCGCTGCACGGCGGCCTTGCCGCGCGGAATGGTGTGTTGGCGGCGTTGCTGGCCCAACGCGGTTACACGGCCGATGCCGACGCATTGGGTGGCGAACAAGGATTCCTGCGCGCCTTCAAAGGCCCGGGAAATTACACGGAAGAACTCGTGTGCGGCAGGCTCGGCAAGACTTTTGCGCTCAGCCGAGGGATCGCGATGAAATGGTATCCGGGCTGCTGGTCTACGCACCGCGCGACTTCGTCGCTCATCGATCTCATGCGCGTGAATTCGCTGACCGCGGCCGATATCGAAAGCATCGAGGTCGATCTGAGACCAATCCCGCTGCTCCACTTCAACCCGACGACCGGGTTCGAAGGCAAGTTTTCAATGGCGTTCAATCTCGCGGTGGCAGCCCTCAAAGGCTGGCCCGAAATCGAAGACTACACCGCGGCGCGCACGCAGGAACCCGCAATCCGCGCCCTGATGAAGCGCGTTCGCAATGTGCCGGACCCGGCTGATGGCAGCGTCACGTTGGTGATCATCACGAAAGGCGGGAAACGCTTCGAGAAGAACGTGAAGCACGCGCCTGGAGACCCGACGTTTGGCTTACAGGAGGAGCGCAACCTCGCCAAATTCCGTGCCTGCGCGGCGTATAGACTGACCCAGAATGACATCGCGAACGTGGAGAATTGCCTATTGAATCTAGAGCAGGTTACCGATTTGTCGGAGTTGATGCCGGTTCTCACGGCACATCGAAAGTAACATCGCGCCACCGTTACCGCGTAGGACACGCGCGGAGGAATTCGTGCTCGCCGGACGGACATTGAAAGGAGTGCGGGAATAAGTGGGATATGACACGCGGTTAAGACAGGCGCGAAGACAAGTCCGCTGATTCACCCGCATTTCGCGCCCGTTACGCCGGAGATTTCTGTCGAACATAGGACAAGACCGTGGACAGGAGCATCAGCGCCCTGAGCCGTTATGCAACGGACCTGCGCTTCGAAGATTTGCCCGCCGATGCCGTGCACGAGACGAAGCGCAGGCTCGTCGATACGCTGGGGTGCTTCCTCGGGGGATTCAATGCAGAGCCCAGCCGCATGGCGCGCGCCATCGCGCGCCGTTACATCGGTAATCCGCCGGCGCGCATCCTTGGTACCACGGAAATGTCGACGCCGCAGGAGGCGGCGTTTGCGAACGGCGTCATGATGCGCTACCTGGATTACAACGATGTCTATTTCGTGCAATCCACCGGACATCCGAGCGATACGATCTCCGCCATTCTGGCCATGGCGGATGCAGTGCATGCCGACGGCAGGACTGTGGTGACTGCGACAGCGCTTGCTTACGAGCCGTATTGCAATCTTTCCGAAGTATTGCCCCGCGAGCTCGGCTGGGATATGTGCGTCTATGGTGTGCTGGCGGGCGCCGTCGGAAGCGCGAAGATTCTGGGATTGTCCGAAGCTCTGATGGCGCAGGCGATATCGCTCGCGATAACGCCCAACCTTGCGCTGGAGCAGACGCGCATCGGCGAACTGTCGATATGGAAGGGTGGGGCAGCGCCGAACGCTGCGCGCAACGCCGTTTTCGCCGCGCTGCTTGCCCGGGAGGGCTTCACAGGCCCTGACGAGGCGATCGAGGGGCGTTGGGGTTTGTGGCACAAGGTAGGCCGCTACAACTGGGCACCCTTTGGCGGGCCCGGAGTCCCTTTTCGCGTTACGCGGACTCATCTCAAGAACTACCCTGCAGTTCTGCATGCGCAGAGCCCGATAACCGCAGCGCTGAAGCTCTACGGACAGGTCCCCATAGAGGATATCGAGCTTGTCGCGATCGATAGCTACTGGGTCGCGAATCGATACCTTGACCGTAACTCGCCTGATTGGAATCCGGCGACGCGGGAAACTGCGGACCACAGCATTCCGTATCTGGTCGCCACAGCGCTGATCGAGGGGCAGGTAACCGAGGCGAGCTTCGACCAGCAACATCTCGATGATCCGCGGCTGCGCAGCCTTATCGCAAGAACGACCATACGGGAGACCGCCGAATTCACCGCGATCTATCCCGATGGTTGCCCGTGCAGAATCGAGATCGTCAGCAAAACTGGTGCGCGGAAGGTGGCAAGCGCGCGCTATTTCAAGGGACACGCCAAGAATCCATTGTCCGATGGCGAAGTGGAGGCGAAGTTTCGTCGGCTCGCCAACGGACTCCTTGAACCGCAGCAGACCGATGCGATTCTTTCCAAGCTGTGGCGCTGCGAGGAGCTTGCAGATATAGCCGACGTGCTCGAGCTGTTCATCGTGAAGCGCGGCGATCACGTTTAATCCAGTACTCGCGGAACCGGGCGGTGGGTTCAATGACCCAATACGAAGTGTTCGCCATTCGTTACGGCACCCGGGCGGGCCGGTACAAGGATCGTTTTCTCGGGGGTGATGCGCACGATGGCCCCTCGTCCGTCGATTATTTCGTGTGGGTTGCGGTAGGGAACGACAAGACTTTCGTCATCGACACAGGCTTTACCGCCGAGGATGCCGTCGCCAGAAAGAGGACGATGCTGCGGTGCCCGATCGACACAATGAAAGAACTCGGGATCAAGGCGGAAAACGTCACGGACGTCGTGCTGACGCATCTCCATTACGATCACGCAGGCAATTTTGCCCGGTTTCCGAATGCGACTTTGCATCTGCAGGACAAGGAGATGGAGTTTGCGACGGGCCGGTTCATGCAATCTTCCATACCCGCTGCTGCATACGATGTGGATGACATAGCAGAGCTCGTGCGACTTAATTTCTCGGGGAGATTGAGGTTTCATGACGGAGCGGCCGAGATTGCACCCGGGTTTACCGTCCACCGCATGGGAGGGCACACAGCGGGTGTCCAATGCGTCCGTGTGTACACCCGCCGTGGCTGGGTCGTTCTGGCTTCGGATTCAAGTCATTTCTACGACAACTTCATCAACTATCGGCCGTATCCGACGGTATTTGATCTGGCCGAAATGCTGAACGGGTATAGTACGTTGCGACAGCTCGCGGCCACCATCGACCATATCATTCCGGGTCATGATCCGCTCGTCATGAATAAATATCCACCTGTTTCCAGGGCTATGGAGGGTGTGATCGTGCGGCTTGACGTCCAGCCCACTAGCTGAGGCTGCCAGTGCTTGAAAGAATCGGCATCGGACTAGGGGCTGCAAAGGATTTCACTACCGAGGCGACGATTGCCTCAGAGCAGACGATGCCGGTCGTTGATCCGTTTGTTTCGGTTCGAAGGACTCCGGAGCCCGCTCGACTTGCGGGCGATTCTTTAACGTGCAGCCGGTTACTGAGGAGAAAGGGCATGTTCGACATCCCGATTTTGCGCTTCGCGATAGCGATGATGTATGGCTCGATCATCAGCTTGTTACCGTTCAGCTCTTATTCGCAGAGCTATCCCAGCAAGCCAATTAGACTGGTAGTCGGCTTTCCACCTGGCGGCGGTGTCGATGTGCTGGCTCGCCAGATTGCGCCCAAGCTAGGCGAGCAGCTAGGGCATCAGGTCGTGATCGATAACAGACCCGGTGCCGCCGGCAACATAGCGGCCGAGCTGGTCGCCAAGTCACCGCCGGACGGGTATTCGCTGATATTGAGTACCCCCAGCATAACCATAAATCCGGCTCTGTACAGCAAGCTTCCTTTCGATACAGTCGCTGACTTCGCCCCAGTGACGCTGGTCGGAGAGGTTGCACTCCTCGTGGTGGTGCATCCGTCGTTGCCCGTCCAGTCGATAAAGGAATTGATTGCGCTGGCGAAAGCCACGCCAGCGCAGCTCTTGTATTCATCCGGCGGCAATGGGTCTGCCGCTCATCTGTCCGGCGAGTTGCTGAAGACCCTGACTGGCATCGACGCTGTGCATGTCCCCTTCAAGGGTGCGCCGCCGTCATTGCTTGCGCTCGTCCGTGGAGATGTGCACTTCACGTTTGGCGCGCTCCCTTCCACGCAGCCGTCGGTAAAGGCCGGAAAACTGAGGGCGCTCGCCGTGACGAGCGCGAAGCGCTCCGTGTTCGCCCCCGATCTGCCGACAGTAGCGGAAATCGGCATCACCGGTTACGAGTATACGCAATGGTACGGCTTGCTCGCACCGGCCAAAACGCCGGTCCCGATCATATCCAAGCTCAACGCCGAGTTCATCAACGTGCTGCAAATGCCGGAGATCAGAGCCCTGTTAGCCAAGCAAAGCATCGAGATCACGACCAATACGCCGGAGCAGTTCGCCGCCTTTATCAAGTCCGAGCTTGCCAAATGGAATAGGGTGGTGAAAGAAACCGGTATGCGGATCGATTAGCGACAATGGATCATGGAGTGGAGCCGGAATGGAACTCGGACTCGACGGCAAAACCGCGCTCGTGACCGGTGCGAGTGCCGGTCTCGGCCGTGAGATTGCACAGCATCTCGCGGCAGAAGGGGTAAAGCTCTGTATAGCCGCGCGGCGGCAGGAGCTCCTGGACACGCTTGCAAGTCAGATCGTCACGGCGGGCCGGCAGCGGCCGCACATCGTGACCATCGATCTGATGCAAGAAGATGCGCCGCAGAAGCTTGCCCGGGAGGCTCTAAAGCGGCTGGGGCGGATCGACATTCTCATTCATTGCGCAGGGGGCAGCAGCAAGATGTCGATCGATTCGCCAGAAGAAAAATGGCAGGACACGGTGACGATGAAATACACGCGCGTAAGGCAGCTTACGCTCGCTGTGCTGGCCGGGATGATCGAGCACAGGTGGGGCCGCATTATCAATATCAGCGGCAAATCCGAGCCCGTGGAGCTGTTGAGCGCGACGCCTGCCAACGGCGCATGGCACGCATTTGCAAAAGCGCTGTCACGTGAAGTCGGCAAGCACGGTGTTACCGTGAACAGCATTGCCCCGGGTCTCATCATGAGCGAACAGATACGCCGCCGGCACTCCGAGCAATATATGTCCGAGCGTGCCTCGCGCGAAATACCGGTTGGTCGCTACGGCGAGCCGAAAGAGCTTGCGTGCGTCGCTGCGTTCCTGGCGTCACCGCTTGCGAGTTACATCACCGGTGCCATCATACCGGTGGATGGTGGACTGCGCCGCTTCGCGTTCTGACTGGCGGTAACCGGCCTGCGGAATGATCGCCTGCACGTTTGCGGCTTTTGTTGTGTTCTTCAACGCCTCTAACGAGGGAGAGCAGGATGCCTGAACAGCGTTCATTGACCGCATATGTCGCGGAATTCGCGGTCAACACTCGATACGAAGACATTCCTGACGAGGTGATGCGTTTAGGAAAAAAATCCATACTGGACGCTCTCGGGGTTGCCTTGTCGGGGTCAATATCGGCGCCCGGACGCATCGTGCGCGATTATTTGCGTGGCCTTGGGTGCACTGAGGGCAAGGCGAGCGTCATCGGCTCGCCGCTTCAGTTGCAACCACGGTTCGCGGCGCTTGCCAACGGTATCGCGATGCATGCTGATGATTTCGACGATACCCTACAGGCTGAGACGGGGCGCTATCAAGGCGTACATCCCACTTCCCCGGTATTGGCTGCGGTACTGGCGGTGGCCGAATCGACGCAATTGTCGGGGAAGCAATTGCTTTCTGCATATCACGTTGGTGTCGAAGTATGCTGTCGAGTCTTCGATGCAACACACGTCAATCACACGCTGAATGGATTCCATGTCACTGGTACGTGTGGCACGATCGGCACAGCGGCCGGCGTGGCAAACTTGGCGCGCGTGAACGAGCAGACTGCCCGTACGATGTTGGGAATAGCAGGCAGCATGAGCAGCGGACTGCAGGCCAATGTCGGAACGATGGTAAAGTCGTTTCATGCCGGCCATGCTGCCGAATGCGGAATTGTGGCTTACGACCTTGCCGCTCGCGGCTTTAGCGCATCTCGCATCGTGCTCGAATCGCCGCGCGGTTTTTTTCGTGCCCAAGGTGGTGGCCACGAGGACAACCGTATGAGGGGCAAGCTCGGTAAGCCGTGGTCCTTTGTCGACCGCGGCATCTGGCTCAAGGCGTTTCCGACTGGAAGTTTAGGCCATCCGGCAATGACAAAGCTCCTGGAGCTCATCCTCGAGCACGATATCAAGCCGCATCAAGTCAGCAGGATTCGAGTCACGACCAGCGAAAGCAACCACCATACGCTGCAGCATCACCGCCCCCGAACCGAATTGGAGGCGAAGTTCAGCCTGGAATTTTTCCTGGCTGCTCTGCTGCTGGAACGTAGATGCGGTTTGCCGCAGTTTACAGACGAGTATGTCAATCGCCGCGAGGTTCAGGAAATGATCGATCGCGTCGATTACACGACATATTCCGATGCGGAAGCAAAAGCGAACGGCTACAACATCGTGACGACCTTTCTCGACATCGATCTGAAAGAAGGCAGGACGATTTCTGCGCGCGCCGATCATGGTAAGGGCCATATCGCGAATCCGATGAGTGAGGACGAGGTTGCCGCCAAGTTTAGCGATTGCGCGGAATATGCGCGGTGGCCAAAGATTAAAGCAGAAAGAGCCATAGAACTGATTTTGCGTCTCGAGGCGTTAGACGACGTTAGTGAGCTGACCGCGCTGCTGAGGGCGGGATCATGAACGGTGCTGTATTCACCGTTCCGCTCAGCCAAGCAGGTCGCCCGGTGGTCGTGTTCGTCTATGATAATTTCGAGCGCGCCGCTCGTGCACAAGCCAAGGCGCTAGGCGTACCTGACCTGAGAATTTACATCTACCCACAGTATCGGCCAGGCGACCCTTCGCCCCCAGAGGCGGCCAAGGCGATCAAGGCGGCTGCCGATTTCCCCCAATTGCTGTTGCGCCGACAGTAGCAAGCGCGCGGCTTTATTCTGGCAAAGGTCAATTGTATGGCTCGTGCTCAAAGAAACATCATCGGTGAGGGCCGCTATAGGACGATTGCGGTCGCCGTCACTCTGGCGTCTGCGCTACTCGGTCTGGGTGTTGCGCAAGCCCAGACTTATCCTGTAAGGCCAATACGCATGGTTGTACCCTGGCCTCCAGGCGGCTCGAACGACGTTGCCGCGCGTATTCTGGCGCCCCACCTCAGCCGATCTCTGGGTCAGCAGCTCGTGGTCGATAACCGCGCTGGCGCAGGCGGCACCATGGGCGCCGATATCGTGGCGAAAGCCGCTGCGGATGGCTACACCATCATGTTGCATTCATCGACACACGTGGTTAACGCGACCCTCCGTCGCAAGCTGCCTTATGACACGGTGAAAGATTTCACTCTCCTGGCGTTAGTCGCCTCGCAACCGACGATGATGGTCGTACATCCATCTCTCCCCGTGAACTCTGTGCAAGACCTGATTGCGCTGGCAAAGGCGCAGCCTGGTCGCATCAGGTATGGATCGGGCGGCAATGGGAGCACTCTTCACATGGCGGGCGCCCTGTTCGCCAAGATGGCCGGGATCAACATGTTGCACGTACCGTACAAAGGGGGGTCGCCGGCGGTCATGGCACTGCTTGGCGGCGAGGTTCAATTGGCAATGGCGACCGTGCCTACAGCGATCGCACACGTCAAGGCAGGAAAACTTCGGGCGCTCGCGGTGTGCTCGGGGCAGCGGTCGCGCCTGCTGCCCGATCTGCCTACGGTAGCCGAGGCAGGCGTGCCGGGCTACGAAATGAATGCCTGGATAGCAATCTTTGCTCCCGCGGGCGTGCCGAAGTCTGTCATCGCGCGCTTGGAGAATGAAATACAGAGCGCCCAAAAATTGCCGGAGGTGCAAAATAGCTTTTCCGCGCAGGGCATGGAGCTGGTATTCGGTAAAGGCTCGCAGCTCGCATCATTCGTAGAGACGGAGCGACGCAAGTTTGCCGCGATTATCGAGGAGTCTGGCGCGCGCATAGAGTAGCTGAATCGGGCATTTGACCATGTCTACCCTCAGTAACGACGGATATTACGAAGCGCTCTGGCCCCGTAGCCCGCGACACGTGCAGCTCAAGCGGCTGGCGCGGCGACTCGACACGCTTGCGGGTAAAACCATCGCCCAGCTCTGGGATTTTCAGTACCGCGGGGATGAAGTGTTCGAGTGGCTTGAGGAAGAGCTCGAGGTGCGGTTCTGTAGT